>CALXZX010000009.1 GCA_944393375.1 uncultured Clostridia bacterium
AACTTAAAATCAAAAAAATAAATCTAAAGAAAAGACTGTTGAGCAAAATATTTTTATATACTTTGTCAACAGTCTGAAAAAAATCCAGTTTTAAAACTGGATTTTTCTTATATTTATAATCAAAATTATTCTTCGGATTTTTTAGTTGTTTTGATTTTCTTTTCGTCAGTCATAACTTCTTTAATAGCGCCTAGACTACCTAAAGCACTTGTAGCTTCAAATGGAATAAATACTTTGTTTGCTTCACCTTCAGCAACTTTTTCTAATGCTTCTAAAGATTTTAATTGAACTAATTTTTCATCAGGATCAGATTTTTTGATTGCTTCATAAACCATTTGAATTTCTTTTGCCTTTGCATCAGCTACTTCTTTAATAGCTTGGGCTTCACCGACAGCCCTTCTAATTTGTGATTCCTTATCAGCTTCAGCTTCTAAGATAGCTGCTTGTTTTTTACCTTCTGCAATGGTAATAGCTGATTGTCTTTGTGCTTCTGCTTCTAGAATTAAAGCTCTTTTATTTCTTTCAGCATTCATCTCTTTTTCCATGGCATCTCTAACATCAGCAGGTGGTTCAATATCTTTGATTTCCACTCTGTCAATTTTACAACCCCATCTATCTGTTGCTTCATCAAGTACAGCTCTTAATTTTGTATTAATACCATCTCTTGAACTAAAGGTTTCATCTAAGTCCATTTTACCAATGATATCACGAATAGTTGTAATTGCTAAATATTCAATACCTTTCTTTAAACTTTGAATTTCATAAACTGCTTTTGCTGGGTCTGTTATTTGATAGAACACAACTGTGTCAATTGTAATTGTAACATTATCTTTTGTAATAACACTTTGAGGTGGAATATCCATTGTTTGTTGTTTTAAGCTAACCACACTTCTTACATGATCAAAAAATGGAATGATAATGGTAAGACCTGCGTCAGCTACTTTATAAAATTTACCTAATCTCTCAATGATATATACCTCAGATTGTTTAACGATTTTTATTGACATAAATGCTATCACTAAGATGATAACAAGTAGTATTCCTAAAAAAATCATAAAACTTCCTCCTTTTAAACATCCTTTTTAAAATTTATAAATAAAAATATAAACTAATTATTTGAAATTGGTGTAACAATTGCTCTAACACCATCGATTTCTTTTACTTCTACTTTTGTTCCTTTTTCAATATTAGAACCATCAACGCCTTCAGCAGACCATACTTCACCATCAACTTTTATTTGACCTACACCATTAATAGAATCAATATCTTTGATGACAATGGCCGTTTTTCCAATAATGGAAAAGGCATTTGTTTTTTCTGTATTTCCTTTTTTATTAACAAATTTCTTAACAAATGGTTTAGTAGCCAAAATTAAAACAGCAGATAAAATGACAAAAATACTTGCTTGAATCATTAAGTTATCAGTAAAGAAACTAACGCACATTGTAATTAAACCTGCAACACCTAACCAGAATACTAAAAAGCCAGTTGTTATAATTTCTGCTATAAAAAATATTCCAGAAGCAATTAACCAAAATTGCCACATAATAAATCCTCCTTTTTAAAATTCACACTATATATATTATACTATAAAATATGGAAAAAATAAAGGGTTTTGGTAAAAATAGTCTAAGAATTATAGCAATTAACTTATTTTTATTTGCAAATAAAATAATTATGCATAAAACTTGTAATTAAAGCAAAAAAATGATATAGTAATAAAGAATTTAACTAAGGAGAAAGATGATGAAAAATTTAGATATAAAAGTGATAAATAATGAAAAAGGAATTACATTATTAGCATTGGTTATTACAATTATTGTTTTAATCATATTATCTAGTATAGCTGTAAATGTTGGTAAAGATGGAATAAAAGAATCTAAAGAAGATGCTATGTTAAGTGAATTGGGAATTGTTCAAAATGCTATCTTGCAAAGAAAGACAAAAGCAGACTTAACAAATGAGGATTATCCAGGAGAAATAATCACAGAAGCTAATATCAATTTAGAAGAAACAATAGAAGAAATTAATGATAATAGAGCTTCAGGTGAAGAAGAAGTAATAAGAAAAGATAATGATGATAGCCATTATTATTTCTTATCAACTGAAAATGGAGGATTAGAGAAATTAGGTATTACCAATTCAGAAGATGCATATATTGTAAATTATGAAACAGGAGAAGTTATCAATTATACAACAAAATTAACAGGAACAGGAAAACCCTTATATATTTATGCCAAAGAAGCAGATTAGGAGGAAGTTTATGACAGAAGAATTAAAAAAACAAATATTAGAATTCGGAATTCCAAAAGACAATATATTATTTGATGAACCAATGTCAAAACATACAACCTTTAAAGTGGGTGGTCCTGCTGAATGTTATGTGAAAATTGATGATATACAACAGTTAAGACATATATTGAGATTTGCAAAACAAAATCATATACCAGTTACCATATTAGGAAATGGTAGTAATGTCTTGGTATTAGATGGAGGTATTAAAGGCATTGTCCTAAATATCCGATTTAACAAAATAGAAATGATGAATTTAGATAAGAAAATTTTTGCAAATGTGGGAGCAGGTGTTAAAATTTCTATTTTTGGACATTTGCTTTTGAAAAATGCCATCACTGGATTTGAAGAATTATCGGGAATACCAGGAACCATAGGTGGAGCTGTTAGAATGAATGCAGGAGCACATGGCAAAGAATTTAAAGACATTGTTAGTACAGTTACTTGTATGGATTATGATGGCAACATCCATCAAATTGAAAATGAAGACATGCATTTTGAATATAGAAGAAGTATGTTAAAAGATAAGCCATATATTGTATTAGAAGTACATATGGAATTTCAAAAGGGAGAAGAAAAAGATATTAAAGAAAAAATGGAGGAATATGCAAATTACAGGAAGGAAAAACAACCAATTGAATATCCAAGTGCAGGCAGTACATTTAAAAGAGGTACAGATTTTATTACAGCAAAATTAATTGATGAAGCAGGCCTAAAAGGATACAGCATTGGAGGAGCAGAAGTCTCTAGTAAACACGCAGGATTTATTATAAACAAAGGAAATGCAACTGCAAAAGACATATTAGAATTAATTGAATATGTAAAACACGAAGTAGAAGAAAAATTTAATAAGAAGATAGAATTAGAGATTGAGATTATGGGAGAGAATTAGGATGAATGGTTTTATGCATTGGTTTAAGTCAAGTACAAAAATGAAAAGATGGATATTTTTAATTTTAATAGGAATCATATTATGTTGTTATGGAATTGCAGAAATATTGGTTATGAGGGAAATATCTTTTCAAGAGGTAGGAAAAGTTGTAGCTATATTTGTTGTAGGATTTGTCGCAATTGTCGTAGGTCTGGTATATATTAATAAAAGAACATTAGAGGTATTGATTGAATCAACAGATGAAAGAATGGAAAATAAAAAGAATGTCAATATCAATTCACTAATTTTTAATAAAACAGTATATGATAAAGGACCTAATATTGTGGTAATTGGAGGAGGAACTGGATTAAATACGGTTCTTTCAGGCTTAAAAAATTATACAAGTAATTTAACAGCAATTGTAACCGTATCAGACTATGGAGAAGCGATTACCAATTCTAGAAAAGAATTACAAACTTTACCATTGAATGATATAAAAGACAGTATTGTAGCATTAGCGAAAAAAGATGAACAAGTACAAAAATTATTTAATCATGAATTTCAAAGTGGAAGATTAAGAGGACTAGATTTTTCAGATATATATTTTCTAGCAATGAAAGAAATTAATGGAAATTTTGAAGATTCTATTATCAAAAGTAATGAAGTTATCAATATGGTGGGAAAAGTTATACCAGTTACATTAGATGAAATGAAAATTGTTGCAGAATTGGCAAATGGATATATTGTAGAAGAAAAATCAAGAATACCAGAAGTAGTTTCTGAAAAATTAACAAAAATTAATAGAATTATGATTAGTCCATCAAATTGCAAACCAGCACCAGGTGTTGTAGAGGCAATAAAATCAGCAGATTGTATTATTATAGGACCAGGTAGTTTATATACAAATGTAATACCAAATCTTTTAGTAAATGGTGTTAATAAGGCTATCAAGGAAAGTACAGCTATAAAAGTATATATTAACAATATTATGACAGAACCAGGACAAACAGATAATTATAGTGTAGCAGACCACATAAATGCTATATTAGAACATTGTGGACAAGGAATCATGGATTATTGTATTTATGATACAGGGGAAGTCATACCAGAATTTATTAAAAAATATAATTTAGAAGGACAAGATATTGTAGAGCAAGATGTAGATAAAGTAAAAGGAATCAAATTTTTACAAAGAAATCTATCTATGATAGATGGTGAATTTATCAGACATGATCCAAACCTAGTGGCAGCTTCTATTATAGAACTAATTTGCGATGACTTAAAATATCAAGATAAACAAAATGATCCTCAATATTTAATGTTAAATACAAAATTGCAAGAAGAAAAACGAATCAACAAAAAGAAAAAAGCAATGGAAAGAAGAAATAAAAATGGTAAAAAGCCACAAGAAAAACATGTAAGAGGAAAAAGTAAATTTAGCAATAAATATAGTGAGAGAATTGCTTCTATAAAAGAAGCAGATGAAAAAGCAAGAATAAAAACAGAAAAAGAAAATATGAGAAGAAAAGCAAATAGAACCAATAACAAAAATACAAGTGAAGGAACAAAAACGACAAAACCGAAAAGTGCAAGAGGAAGGGGCAGGAGAGTGAAAACAAAAGCAGAATTGAGAGAAGAAATGATGAAAACATTGAATGAAAGTAGTTATAGAAATAAATAAAATACGGAGGATATTATGAAATTTACAAAGGAAAGTTTAGATTTAGAAACAGGAATTACAAAGGAATGGGTAATTACAAATGGAATTGGAGGATTTGCTTCTTCTACAATTATTGGGGCAAATACAAGAAAATATCATGGGTTGTTAATTGCGCCATTAAATCCACCAGCAAATCGATATGTGATTTTATCTAAATTAGATGAATCTATTGAAGTAAGAGGAAAACAATATGATTTATATACTAATATATGTGAATCATATATTTCTCATGGATATCAATATCAAGAAGAATTTGAAAAAGATTATTATCCTACTTTTAAATATAAAGTACAAGGAATAGAAATCGAAAAAAGCATTTGCATGGAATATAATGAAAATACAGTAGGTGTATATTATAAAATAAAAAACGGAAGATATAAAGCAAAATTAACATTAGCACCAATTGTGAATTTTAGAGATTTCCATACAATGAATACAGGACATCATTTTGACATAAAACAACAAATTAATGGGACAAAAATCAAAGTGGTAATAGATGATAAATCACAAACGCCAATATATATGAATTTATCAGAAGGAACGTATATTCCTCATGAGAATGATAATTTTGAGCATATGTTTTATGTTGAAGAAGAAAAAAGAGGATTTTATCCGGAAGAAAATCATGCTGTTCCTGGAGTTTACGAAGTGGAAATCAAAGCGAATGAAGAAAAAGAAATTTCATTTGTATGTTCTTTAGGTGAAAATATAGAAGAAAAAGATGTAAAAGAAATATTAGAAAAAGAAGTTTATAGGCTTAATAAAGAAATAGAAAAAACAGGACTTATTTCAGAAGCAGAAAAGAAAACGAAAAAAGAACAAAATGAAGATGAATTAATTAAAACATATATAAAAGCAATTGATAATTTTATTGTATATAGACCAAACTTTAGATTACATACGATTATTGCAGGTTATCCATGGTTTTTAGATTGGGGGAGAGATTCTTTAATTGCTTTTGAAGGATTATTATTAGTTACGAAAAAATATGACATTGCCAGAGAAGTTTTATTAACAATGGTAAGAGATATAAAATATGGATTAGTACCAAATGGCTATTCTGGATATGATAGTAGACCATTATATAATAGTGTGGATGCATCTTTATTACTGTTCGAACAAGTTCAAAAATATCTGGAATATACTAAGGATTATAAATTTGTTAAAGAAAAAATGTATCCTAAAATGGAAGACATTATTAAAAACTATGTAGAAGGCAATAATGTTGATGGAAATAATATTTATTTAGATAGAGATGGATTAATCGTTTCAGGTACAGATGATACACAAAATACTTGGATGGATGCAAAAGTAGGGAATATGGCTGTTACTCCAAGAAATGGGAAAGCTGTTGAAATTAACGCCATGTGGTATAATGCCAATATGATTATGGCAAGTTTAACTTTAAAAATTGGTGATTTACTACAAATAAAGAAATATAAGGATTTAGCAAAAAAATGTAAAGTAGCATTTGAAGAAAAATTCTATAATCCAAAAACAAAATGTCTTTATGATGTATTGGGAGATAGTAAAATAAGACCAAATCAGTTATTTGCTTTAAGCTTGACATATCCTGTAATAGATGTAGAATCAGAAATGGCTAAAAATATCATAAGTGTTGTGGAAAAGAAATTATTAAATCCTTATGGATTAAAAACATTAGCTAAAGGTGAAGAAAACTATGTAGAAATTTATGAAGGAGACAGTTTTAAAAGAGATAGCAGTTACCATCAAGGAATTACATGGGTATGGTTATTAGGTTTATATTATAATGCACTTGTCAATATGAAAGATAAAGCAAAAAATGAAGAAAAAGAAGCTTTAGAAAGTAAAATAGAAAAATTTATAGAAAAAACTAATAAAACATTTAAAAAAGAAATCAATGAAAACGGTTGTATTGGAAGCATATCAGAAATGTATGATTCTGCAAAACCACAATTACCAAAAGGTGCAATCGCACAAGCTTGGAGTGTGGCAGAAGTCTTTAGAATTATTATGAGCAAAAGGAATTAATGGACAATTTGGGACAATTGGGGACGTTTCTATTTGGACATTTTTAACAATACTATAAAATAATATATAATAAAAATTTATTACATTCCTCGGCAAACATTATATCATAAAGAAAAATTAAAGGTATCTAATAGGCACCTCTCAGAGCAAAATTTGAGATTCTCCTATTAGATACCTTAAATTTTTCTAATAGGATTTCATTCACATTCGTTATTTCATAAATTTTTATTATATATTATTATTTTTATAACTTTTTCTAAATGTCCAAATAGAAACGTCCCCAATTGTCCCAAATTGTTTATAATTGAATAATTCTTGAAAATATGCTTGAAATTAAAAGATATTATGATATAATGTGAACAGAAATTCGAAAGAAAAGGAGATAACAATGAGAATATTAGGAATTGACCCTGGGTTTGCAATAACAGGATATAGTATTATAGATTATATAGGAAATAAATTTCATTTAGAGACTTCTGGAGCAATATTAACAGAAGCACATACTTCATTTCCATTAAGGCTAGAAAAAATTAATAAAGATTTAGATGATATTATTAAAACATATAAACCAGATGCTATGGCAATTGAAGAATTATTTTTTAACAATAATGCTAAAACAGCAATTAATGTAGCACAAGCAAGAGGTGTTATTTTAGTAACTGCAAGACAAAATAATTTAAATATATATGAATATACACCACTTCAAGTAAAACAAGCAGTTACAGGTTATGGAAGGGCAGACAAAATTCAAGTTCAAAGAATGGTAAAAATGATTTTAAATGAAGAAAAATTACCAAAGTTAGATGATATTACAGATAGTATGGCAATGGCTATTTGTCATGCACATTCATCTAAATTTTCACAAAAGTTATAATAAAATAGAGATATAAGTAAGATAAAACTTGATGGAGGAGTTATGGTGAAAATAGAAGAATTAGAAAAAGAATTAAACCAAAGAATTTTAAAAAATATCTATATTTTATATGGGGAAGAACTATTTTTATTAGAAAATGCATTAAAAAAAATAAAGCATTTATTTGGTGAATGTATCAAAGGAATCAACTATATACCAATTGATGATACTAATATTGGAGGTATTATATCTGATATAGAAACGCCAGCTTTTGGATATGAAAAAAAATTAATCATTGCTAGAAATTCCGGAATACTAAAAAAAGAAGGAAAACGAAAAAATGCTGAACTTGGAAAAATAAGAGACAGATTAGCAGAATATTTAGAAGCAAATCACAAATTATTGTCAGAAAGTGTGGTTTTGGTATTTGTTGAAGAAGATGTAGATAGTAAAACAAATTTGTACAAAACCATTGATAAATTAGGTGTAATTTGTCATTTTGAATATCAAAAACCAATCCAAATAGAAAAAAGAATGAAAGTCATTTGCAATGCATATAAGGTAAATATATCAGACAGTAACTTAAGATATTTTATAGAATGTTGTGGCACCAATATGCAAGAATTAATTAATGAAATTAGAAAATTAATAGAATATGCAGGAGAAAATGGAACCATTCAAAAAGAAGATATTGATAGTTTATGTATTAAAAAATTAGAAAGTGTAATATTCGATTTAACAGATAGTTTAGGAAAAAAAGAAACAGATAAGGCTTTACAAGTTTTGAAAAACCTATTATATGCCAAAGAACCAATACAAAAAATATTAATTACATTATATAATCATTTTAAAAAATTATATCTTACAAAAATGGCTGTAAAATATAACAAAGATATCATAACAACTTTAAACTTAAAACCAAATCAAACCTTTTTAGTAAATAAATATAAAACACAAGCAAAGTACTTTGGAGAAAGAGATTTAAAAGCTATTTTACAAAAACTAAGAGATTTAGATTATCATTATAAAATTGGATTGATAGATTTACAGATAGGTTTAGAATCTATACTTTGCCGATATTGTTAATAAATATAAATGAATTTGAAAAAATGGAAAAATTTAAAATCACATATGAAAGGATTACAAGATGAATCAATATGAAAGAAAAAATGCAGAACAAATAAAAGAAGAAATAAGACAGTATGAACAAGCAAAAGGAAAAATGCCTAAAGAAAAAATGGCATACTATATTTATAGAAGAATGGGACAAATTTATTCATATAGAGAAGCATATGCTTTATTAGAAGTTTTGCATAATATGAAGGAGTATATGAGGAAAATAGAAATATTTCAAGAAGGAACAGATGAGAATGGAGTAGCAATATGTACAGATATGAATAAGGCTTGTGTAGAATTTATGAGAGAAATGGGAATAAATGCTAAATACTTAGATGTTGAAGCTGATGAAACACCATTGTATCATCCTGATGGGTGTTTTGAAGTAAAAGGAAAATATTATTTCTTTAATTTAGTACCAGATTTAATGCGAATACAAACTGGAATGAAAACTAGAAATTTCGGTAATTCACAGCAAAGATTGAAAGAAAAATTTAAAAATGGTATTCCAGATTATGATCGAGAAGATATATTGCTTAGAATAAATAAGGAGAATGATGGAGAACCATTTACAGAAATTCCAGAAGAAACAATAAAAAAATGGGATGATGAGTTTGGATTTACATATAAAGGGCTATATACAAATGAAGTATTAGAATTGATGGAAAATGAATGTTATGATAAAAAGTTTATGGAGGAATTTTTTGAAACAAAACAGCCAGATGAATTGGTACAACGAAAGTTTGAATTTATCATGAAATATGTAGGGATTATTAAAACAATTAAAGAAAAAAAGATGGGAAACATAGAGGCAGCAGACTACTATTTAAAGTTATTTGAAAAAATCATGACAAAACAGGAATTTAATAAGTATATGACACTATGTATGGGATTTATAGAAGAAGATGAAAGAAGAAAGTTAAAGAATATAGTGATTATACAAAAAGAAAAAGAAAATGTATATTATTTGTATAATGGAGAAAAACAAATTTATGAGAAAATAGGAAAAGAGGAATTAATAAAACAAGGAATTCAATATTATAGTTATGAAAAAAGAGCAGATGTACCAATAACGACATTAATTGATAAGAAAGAAAAAGAACTAGAGGAAAGAAAACAAAAACATTCAGAAGATATTATGTTATAATGTATAATAAATCCCAATATTGCTAAAAATAAGAATAAGATTTTTTAGCAAAGGTGATTTTAAGATGAAATTGAAGAAAAATAAAAGGAAAATATTTATTGCATTTATAATGATTATATTAATGATGTGTACGGTTGCATATATATTCCTTAGAAATAATGAGGTAGAAGCTTTATCAAAATATGGCTCAAGAGGAGATGAGGTAACACAAATCCAAACCAAGTTAAAACGATGGGGATATTATAATGGGAATATAGATGGAATCTATGGTAGTCAAACACAAGAGGCTGTTCGATATTTTCAGAGGAAAAACGGATTAACGGTTGATGGAATTGCAGGACCAAAAACATTAGCGGCAATGGGAATAACAAGTTCATCATCAGGTTCAACATCATCTTCTAGCAACAGTAGTAATGTGAATTTATTAGCTAGATTAATTTATGGAGAGGCAAGAGGAGAACCATATACAGGACAAGTAGCCGTTGGAGCAGTGGTTATGAACAGAGTTAAAAGTAGTTCATTTCCAAACAGTATCTCAGGTGTTATTTACCAATCAGGTGCATTTGATGCAGTTAGTGATGGTCAAATTAATTTAACACCAGATGCAACTGCTAAAAAAGCGGCACAAGACGCCATTAATGGATGGGATCCTAGTTATGGAGCTATTTATTATTTCAATCCATCAACAGCGACAAACAAGTGGATATGGTCAAGACCAATGACAGTTACCATTGGAAGACATAGATTTTGTAAATAAGAAAAACTTGCATTGACGATAAAAAATACAAATTTCTCATATAAAAAGAAGGGGACGGCAATACTTTTTAGGGTACGCCGTCCTTTTCTGTGTGGCCATGCAACAAAATTATAGAAATTCTTTCATATGTGGATTTAACATTGGTGTCAAACCCGAATCTCTGATAAAATTTTTCAGAAAACGAAGTAGATATGTTTCATCTATTCCATTCTTTTCTCTGACAATTACATAATTAAAGATGCCAGATTTAAAAACTCCAAAGTATCCAACAGTCTTTTTTTCTTCTTCCATTACAATACGAAAGACATCATAGTCTTCATGTAATGAAACTAAAGGAAAAGAAAGCAGTTCGAAATGTTGCTCCTGAGTTTGAGGCTCGGAATTGGAAACAGGAATTTTTATTGGCTGTTTAGGCTCAATAGCTTTCCTTAAAACTTCTGTTTTTGCGTTCCTTTTCCGTTTTTTCTTTTTAGCCATAATACCACCCTCCTGAATTTTAATATAAAGAAAGTATATAGATAAAATCATATAAAGTCAATAAAAATATAAAAAGGATTTGAATACAAATAAACAGTATGTTAGAATGAAGAAAGAAAAATGTATACCTTGAGAAGGGAATGAGATTAACATGATAGATTTAGAAAAAGATGTAAAATATATAAAAGGTGTAGGACCCAATAGAGTAAAATTATTAAACAAGTTAGGAATATTTACTTTAAAGGATTTAATTACATATTACCCAAGAACCTATGAAGATAGAAGTAAACCAAAAAATATTGCAGAATGTATAGATGGAGAAGAAGTATTAATTGCAGCATATGTTAGTGGCAGAGTAAGTGATGTAAGACTTAGAGGAAAAACTATGCAAAAATTGGTAATTAGAGATGAAACAGGTGTTGCAACAGCAGTTTGGTTTAATCAAAGTTATTTAAAAAATAAATTTGAACAAGGAAAGAAATATACGTTTTATGGAAAAGTGAATAATACTTTTGGAAGAATTACCATAAATTCACCAGTTTTTGACGAAGAAGGAAAATCATCAAATACGGGAAAAATTATTCCTATCTATCCATTAACATTTAGTTTATCACAAAATACCATTAGAAGAATTATGGAAAATGCGATAAAAGAAGTAGAAGGAAATTTAGAAGAAACTTTACCTGAATACATATTAAAAGAATATCATTTAGAAGGGATTAATGAAGCAACCAAAAGTATTCATTTCCCACAAGAATTCAAAGACTTCAATATTGCTAGAAATCGATTAGCTTTTGAAGAATTATTAACCATGCAATTGGCTTTATTAGAATTAAAAAATAGTTATATGAATGAAGAAAAAGGAATCCAATTTAGCAAAGATGTTCATATGTCAGATATTATTAACAAATTACCATTTCAATTGACCAATGCACAAAGACGAGTCCTGGAAGAAATTGATAATAATATGGAAGCTGAAAAACCAATGAATCGATTATTACAAGGAGATGTTGGCTCAGGAAAAACGGTTATTGCCATGTGTGCAGCATATAAAGCAGTAAAATGTGGTTATCAAGCAGCTATTATGGCACCAACAGCTATTCTTGCAACACAACATTTAGAAAACTTTAAAAAGATATTTGATGAATTAGATATTAAATGTGAATTATTAATTTCAGCCATGACGAAAAAGAAAAAAACAGAATTATTAGAAAGACTAAAAAATGGTGAAATTGATATTTTAATTGGAACACATGCTTTATTACAAGAAAATGTAGAATTTAAAAATTTAGGATTAGTTGTAACAGATGAGCAACACCGTTTTGGTGTAAAACAAAGAACAACCATTGTGGAAAAAGGACAAAATCCAGATGTATTGGTTATGACAGCAACCCCAATTCCTAGAACATTAGCTTTAATATTATATGGAGATCTAGATATTTCGATTATTGATGAATTACCACCAAATAGGAAAAAGATAGATACATTTGCAGTAACCAAAGGGATGGAAGATAGAATTAACAACTTTATCAAAGTACAATTAAAAGAAGGTAGACAAGCATATATTGTATGCCCATTGGTAGAAGAAAATGAAGAATTAGATTTAAAATCAGTTGAAAAGTTATATGAAAAATGTAAAACAGAAATCTTTCCAGAATATAGAGTAGAATACATACATGGAAAAATGAAAGCAAAAGATAAAGATGATATCATGATGCGATTTAAAAATAAAGAAATTGATATACTAATTTCAACAACCGTTATTGAAGTTGGTGTAGATGTACCAAATGCGAATATTATGGTCATAGAAGATGCTCAAAGATTTGGACTAGCACAATTACACCAATTAAGAGGTAGAGTGGGGAGAGGAGAATATAAGTCCTACTGTATTTTAAAATATGAAGGTAAAGGTGAAACTGTTAGAAAAAGAATGAAAGTTATGTGTGATACCAATGATGGTTTCATTATTTCAGAAAAAGACTTAGAACTAAGAGGTTCTGGGGATTTTTTTGGAACCATGCAACATGGACTTCCAGAATTTAAGATTGCGAATTTATTTGAAGATATGAATATATTAAAAGTAGCGCAAGAGGCAGCTATCAAAATTATTGACAAAGATCCGAAATTAGAAAAAGAGGAAAATGCTAGATTAAAAAGGTTAATTAGAGATAAATTTACAAAAAGAATAGAGATATGAGAGATAACAATAAGTTATTTCTCATATTCTGTATTTATAGGATTTCGAATATTATTCGGTGTGTGGGATGCCATATAGGCTTCTTCAGGATAGTATTTGACAAATTTTTCCCATATAGAAGTTTCTTGGGAAGCTAACAAATTTTGTGCATTTTCTTGTCTAAGAATATACCTAGGGTTACATATAAAACCAGTAGATTGGTTAAAATAGCCATTAACCCAAATGTTAGGAAGTGTACTGGCACATTTTTGAAATTTAACAGGGTAAACTTTCATGTTTGAAGTGCTAATAGTAGAAGAAGGCATATCCTTTTGCAAAAAACAATTTAAAAACAAATGAGCAGTTGAGGTCTGAATTTGAATATTTCTAAACAAACTTTTAGGAATACTGACCACAATGATTGCTGGATTGGTGATGGAAACATGGTAATGATAATTTTTAAAATCATTTTCAGATTTAGGAAGCGATACAACTCTATCGATTTGTGCGTTATATTCTTTCTTTAAAGAAATTCCATTTTGAAGAATAGAATCTGCATATTCTAATGATGTTTCGTACAATAATGGGTATGTTGAATCTAAAAAAAGATGTTTTTTAAAATTATTATAATCTACATCAGAAATCATAAAAAAGAGCACCTCCATTTTTATAAATTGTATCATAATTCTTTTAAGCATGTCTATAAGGTAATAATATAAAAGAAAAATAAATTATATATAGTAAAAATAGAACTTTGTAAAAAATAAAAACAAACAACTGTAAAATATTGTAAAATAAAAAATATTAAAGCAGAAAAACTTAGAAATAATGAAAACTAAGGAGGAAAAATGATGACAAGGGAAGCAGGATTAGTAGCATTAAAACAAGAGAGTGAAGCACGGTCAATAATAGCACAGTTAGGATTGTGCAGGGAATTACAAGGGACTCACATCATTCAACAATTTGTTATCGGAGGAAGGAAAACAGAAGATTTAAGTAACAAAGAAGTAGAGATGGTTCTTAGTGCGTGGGAAAGCAGGTACTATGTACCAAGAGCATTGCTAACACCCGAAGAAGATATACAAATACTAGTTGATAATCTGAGTTTGACAAAAGAGGAAGAAGAAACAGAGGAGGAATTCGGCAGAAGGAAAGTGAAACATATCGAAAGATATGTAAAAACAATTTTGGCTTAAAAAGGGAATAAGTCATTATTTTAGGCGTTAAGGCTATCTTAACGCCTATTGACTTTTTATAAAAAACATATTAATATATATCTATAAAATAAAAAAGGATGTCGATATATATGTTTCAACTAATTATAAAATTAATTGGTTTAATAATGGTTTTAGTAGGTGTTATTTTAATATATGATGCAAGAATTATTACAAAAAGATTTTTTGGTTTTGGGGACCAAAATGAAGGCTCAAACGGATTGAAAATATTAGGATTTCTACTAGCCATAGCAGGTGGTTTAATAATTTATTTTTCTATGTAAAATTCATAAAAACTATTGACAATAAAAATAGATTTGTGCTAATATATTTATTGTTAGTTTATATACGCGGATGTGGCGGAACTGGTAGACGCGCTGGTCTTAGGAACCAGTGCCAACGGCGTGGGGGTTCGAGTCCCTTCATCCGCACCAATAAAGGTTTCAAGCCTTTATGAGAAATTAAATATACAGGAAATTTTATAAATTTTCTAACAAAATTGATAAAATTTTCTAACAGTTTTTGAAAAGGTGTTGTTATGGGTGAGAGCTTACAACAACTTTTTCTTTTTTTTGAAAATTATTTAACTTTTCTGTACATGTTTCATAAATATTATTTAATGAGTCTTTACTCATTTCGTATATTTGATTTTTCTTTGTTTCTATCATATATTGGAATTTATCTATTAATACTTGTGCTGATATTTCTTTATTACTTTCGTCCATATGCGTATATATCATTGTTGTTTGAATATTTGAATGTCCAAGCCATATTTGAATTTCTTTTATTGGTACTCTATTTTGAATTAATAAAGTTGCACATGAATGCCTTAAATCATGTAGACGTATATGTTTTAAATTGTTATCCTCTAATATTTTAGCAAATGTATGGGTAAGATAGTTCGGTTTCATAAGTTCTCCATTAGGCATTAAACATACATAATCTTTATATTTATTGTTGTAAGTTTTTCCAAATATCTTCCTATATTCTGCATAAATTTTTTTATATTCTTGTAATAAATCAGCAATAAAATCAAATAGAGGTAATGTACGATATGAAGATTGAGACTTGGTTTTATTTTTAAAAACGAATTGAGTTACACCATTAACTTTAAACCTTTGAACAGTATGTTTAATAGTAATTGTTTTTCTTTTGAAATCTATGCAATCCCATTTTAGTCCTAGAACTTCTTCACGTCTTAATCCATAAACTGCTGCTAATATTACAGGTAATCTAATTGTTGTTTCTTTGACCACTTCAAATAAATGTAATAATTCTTCATGTTTGTAGAAACTTGGAATATAATAATCAGATTTAATTGGTTTTAATTTTTGTATAAAATTATATTCTAATAATTCTTGTTCAACAGCCCTATTAAGAACACAAGATAGAATTGCCCTATTATGTTTTATTGTATTAGCTTTTAATCCTTCGCTATAAAGATATTCTATGTAATTATATATATCAGCTAAACTAATATCTTTTAATAATATTTCCTCATTTTCAAAATATGGTATTATTCTACCATTACAATAATCATAATATCCTTTATAAGTACTTGGAGTAACTTGATTTTCAACAAACTTTAGCCATTCTTTAATGTAATCACTAAATAACATATCCCTGTATGACCCCATTTTTTTTAATCTTTGTTCTTGTGGGTCATTAGATAATTTATTAATTAATTCTGTAATAATTTTCTTTATTAAATTTATGTTGGGATTTTCTTCAATAATTTTCATTAAAGAAGTTATCATATCTTGTTTTGGCATATCATACCAACAGGATAAGCATTTTACAATTAATAGTTCTTCTTCACTAGTTAATTGTGTATTATCTAGTACTAAAGGAGTAGATGTTGAGTTCTCAATAGAAATACAATTATTAATAGATGTTTCTTTTTCTACAATCTTATTTTTTTCTTGAAGTAATTCCTCAGCAGTTTTTTTGCTTTCTATATTAGCCGTTTTATCATATAAAACACGTATATCTGATAATAATTTTTGAGCCTTTAATTCATTCTTTTTACCACTTACAGTTATTTGAGTTGGAATCCATTTTAATTCACGAGTCCCTTTTGGATACATATTTAAAACTATATAATAGAAAATTCCTTTTATTTGTAGGCTACCTGTTACCAATTAATCCTCCTTTCTGTTGCCTACTGTCATTTAACGTTAGAATTATTATAGCATAAAACATGATAAAATAGGCAACAATTTAGCCAATAAAAAACAAATACTATTAGCTTCTGACTAATAGTATTATTTTATACTCCTCTATATATAAAAGACTTTTTTTATGATGGTAAAGGAATAAACATATAAAATAACAAGAAAAACTATAAAATAATTAAAAAGTATTGTATAAAAGATTTAGGAATAATATGGTAAACTTTTTAGGGGAGATATAGAAATAATCAAAATCCATATTAAATATATCCGCAAAATTTTTTTTAGCAAGAGCAATATTTATAGAGTTTATGGAATTATAAATATTACTATTGATTTTTCTAATACTAACATTTAACTGTTTGCTAAGCATGGAACACAAATCTTTATATTTTACATCTGTAAAATTATTAAAATAAGCTAATTTTATTATTTCTTTAAAATATCTTGTTCCTAGATTAGCATAATTTAAACCTAATTTAGAAAGGGTAGAATTTAAAAAGATATCTATTTGTTTTTTATCATTTGAATTTTCATTATATTTTTCTAACATAATATATACCTCCGTTTTTTCTAAAGATTAATATTATGATAACAAGTTAAAAGAATATGGTCAAAAAAGGAAAATGTTGCGTGATACGAGATAGAAAAGGTAAAAAAGAATAAAATAAAGTCAAAAAATAATAAAAGTTGCGTAAAACGAAACAAATCATATAACGAATTTTTAGTTTTTTTTATAAAAATGTAAATAAAAAAATAAAATTCATGATTTTGTTGATTTTTACGCAACAAAAAAGATACTACCAAATTTACATTTGATAGTATCTAGATATTTTCGGTGACATTATTTGTCCTCGAATTTTCCCTATACTTATTTTACCACGTATTACAGTTTTTTGTCAAATAGAAAAGAGAACCTCAAGTTGAAAGGCTCTCTCTAGGGAAAATATCAAGGTTTTGGTATGTTTCTACACACAACCTCCACCACCGAAAATATCTCTTCATAGAGGTTTCCTCCTTCCTTTGTATATTTGCACTAATATTAATTATAGTAAAAAACAAACATATCAACCAATATTAGACAAAATACGAAGAAACCCCGTATTACTAATATAATAAATCCCCTGCATATAAAAATGCTAGGGGATAGTAGTTGAAATGTTTGTCTTTTAGCATTATATATGCGAAAGGGAAATATTATATACAAAATTTTCGTATAATTTCCCTATGTACCATAACTATTAATTAGTACAATTTAATTATAACAAGATTGTAAAAAAATGTCAAAAAACATTGAAAAATAAGCATACGTATGATAAAATGTTTATGTAAACATTAAAATAAGGGGGATTTAATATGTATGAAATAGACATAATAAATCTAGGAAATAAAATAAAAGAATATAGAAAAGCTAGGAGTCTAAGTATTCAAGACTTGGGGGATATGATAGGAAAAAGTAAAACAACAGTAAATAGATATGAAACAGGAGAAATTATCCCAGATATAATAACAGCTATGGAAATATGTAATACTCTGGACATAGATTTAAATGATATATGTGATAAAGATGTACATAGTTTGGAGAAAAATGTAGACAATAACCCATTTAATAGCAATTTATTATATCTTTATTATATCAGTACAAATGGAGTAGTTATTTCAAGTATAGAAATTAAAAAGAACAAATATATCAACAATGTTCTTATGAAGAATGGATTGACAGGAAAAACATACAAACAAGAATATACTGGAGTATTAGAAAGTAATTATAATACAGCTTTTATATGTTTAACAAATGCAATTAATAATCCACGGGTTAGATAAATTTCAAATTGAAATAGATTTACACTCTAAAAGAGAAGATATGTATTTTGGTTTGTTTTTAGGAATATCTGGTAATACTCATGTACCTACTGCAAGAAAATGTATGTTGACTAAACAATTAATAACTGAAAAAGAAGAATTAAACAAAATATTTGATAGACTAAAAATAGATAAAGAAGAAACGGACGATATGTTAAAAATTAAATATTGGGATATGAAGAATAAAGAATTAGAAGATTATGTAATTAAAATATAGTAAAAAATAACTTTTAGAATTTGTGATCTAAAAGTTATTTTTTTTTGACTTTTTTTATATATTTACATACTTTTTTAGATTTTTAATCTCTATTCATGTAATTTTGTTATTGTATATACAGAAAGTACTTTCCAAATTTTTATGAAAAAGGAGTGATATATGTCGAACGAACTTGAAAAGAGATTTACTACATACCTTAATAAAACATTAAGAGGATATTCAAACAGACAGAAGATAAAATATCAAGAAAAAACTAGTATTGAGGATAATTTAACGGATTTAGATATTAATAAGATATCCTATAAAAATTATCTATTAAATATAAATGAAATAGATAATATTGATGTAGACATTAATCATTTAGAAAATATTTTTCATAATGAAAAGTATTGTAAAGCTATGAAAAAAATTCCGTTAAAGCAAAGACAAGTATTGTACTTATTATTCGTAGAAGAATATACAACAAAAGAAGTGGCAAAATATTTTCATACTACAACTAATAATGTCAATAAAATAAAGCAAAATGCTATTAAGAATTTTAAAAAGAATTTGGAGGAATTAAATGGATAATAAAGAATTGAAAGTTGTTATATTAAATGCCCAAAATGGTAATGAAAAAGCAACTGAAGAAATACTTGATAAGTATAAAGATATGATAAAAATGTATTCTTTTGTTAACGGAGAACTCAAAGAAGAATTAAAACAAGACTTAACAGAAGTTACAATAAAAACTATAAAGAAATTTAGGATATAAACATGAGAAAAGAAATTAAATTAGTTCCTAAAAAATTACGTAAAGATTTAAGAAAACAGACATATATAAATTTAAATCATATACAAATATCAAGTAGCGAAAAATTAGTTGAATTAGGGCAAATGATTAATAATTCAATATATAATTTTTTTAGAATTATATATATAAAGGATAATATTATTATAGGAGAAAATATCATTAATATATCATATATAATATGCCACCAGTATTTTAAATCTGATATAAATGCAAGAATTAAATCAGAAAGATGTGTATATAAACTAGCTAATCAAATGGAATTATTAAAAGCGGATAGTTATTATATTATACATAGTTCTAGTATAGGAAATGATATTGTTTTAAAAGAATATATGAATACAACAAAATTTTTTAATGATAATCTAAAAGGATTTAGAGGTCACTTAATTATTAATTCAAATAGTTATTATTGGATAAATATAAAAGATAAAAATATTATGATTTCTAAAATAAAACACATAAAACGAGGACAATACTTGAGGTATAGTAAATTTATTAAAAACAAAATCAATAACAAAAAAGATGTTTTAAAGTTAGTATATTCAAAACAAAACAATAAAGATAATTCTATAATAATCATTACAAATTCCGAAAATATAATGTATATGGCAATAGATATACCTAACAAAATATATTCAAAAGAAAAAAAGAAAATAGAAAAATATTTAAAAGCATTTTATACTTATAATTTAAAAGTATTTTTAATAACTAAAGATTGTAATATTTTTAATAAAAGTATAATTGAAAATAAAATAATTTATAAAGAAATAAATGGAGAAACATATATAATTGAAAGGGGAATTTAATGGACAAGGAAGAAAAGTTTTTAAAAATATTATATAAACAAGTTGGAGAATTACCAAGAGTTATGAAAATCGAGAATACACTTGAAGCCAAGCAAGAACTAGTTGGAGGATTAATTGAAGTAGTACCATACAAAGATGCTTTACTAATTTGTAATGAAGAAGGAAAAAACCTAAATATGGATGCTAATTTAATTTTTGATTATGATTATATTGCTGGAGATTGTTTTGCAGTGGGAGATGACTATAAAAATGGCGATTTTAAAAGTTTAACAGATGAACAAATACAAGAATTTACAATAGATTTTATAAAAAGAAGTCTAAAAGAAAAAAGAAAATTAAGAAGAAACAATACATATAATTCTTTTAAAGGGAAAATTAGATAGTTAATATAAATAATAACACACATCATATATTTCAAATATGGTGTGTGTTATCAATAATTTTCAATTAATTTTTTTAATTCATCAAAATTGATATCTAAAACGATACAAAGAGCGATTAATTCAAAATCTTTGACACTTTTTTTACAAGTTTCAATTTTATATAATTCAAATCTATCAAGTTCGATACCTAATAATTCTAGTTTTCTAGATAATTCCATTTTAGAGTAGTGCTTTTTTTCTCTATGTTCTTTTATTAAATTACCAATAACATTACGATTGTCATTAAATTTTTTCATGTAAAACCTCCAAAAATCAATAAAAAATGTGCGGATTAAAAATATTAATAAAAAATTTTTGAATTTTTATTGATTTTATAATAATTTTTATGTTATACTGTGTATAAACAATACACACAATTCAAAAAAGTACTAAAAACGATGCATAAAACTACATATTTTGAGAAATATAATAAAGAATAATTAGAAAAGTAAAAAAGAAAATAAAAACTTGAAAAAGATATCATAATATGATAT
Source organism: uncultured Clostridia bacterium (assembly GCA_944393375.1). GTDB lineage: Bacteria > Bacillota > Clostridia > TANB77 > CAG-508 > CAG-269. Next base: position 21,403 of record CALXZX010000009.1, read on the forward strand.
AAAAGAATAAAAGTGCTGTAAGCATATAAAAAATACATACAATAAAACAGAGGAGGAAAAAATTAAATGGAAGAACCAAAAGAAAAAACAGAATTAAAACAAAAAAATCAGAAAGAGAAAGGTATTACATTAATAGCATTAGTTATAACCATAATTGTCCTTTTAATATTAGCTGCAGTATCAATAGCGACATTGACAGGAGAAAATGGAATATTGACAAGAGCAACAGATGCAAAAGAAGAAACCAGATATGCAACGATAAAAGAAGAAAAAGATTTATGGAAATTAAGCAAATTGACAGATGAACAAACAGATTCTAACACAGCAGAAAGTAGAGAAGAAGTAATTAACCGTCTTTATGACAATGGTACGATAACAGAGGAAGAAAGGGATACCTTGTTAGCAGGAGAGGCTATCACAGTAGCTGACAAAACAATTTCTTTTGAACTTACTTTAGTAGATATGTTTGAATTAGCACAGACAGCTGGTTGTACGGGAGAAGATTGTTCAAATACAAATCATCTTCATATAGGAGATTACGTAGATTATAAAGCTCCAACAACTGGCTCACATAAAGTAGGAACAGATAAATCAGGAGTAGATTATGAACAAATATATAATGTCGCAGATAATCCATTAAAGTGGAGAGTGCTTGGAGTTGATGAAGAAACAGGAGGATTAAAATTAATAGCAGATAGCCCAGCAAAACAAAGTGAAGAAACAGGAAATGGAAATCCATATTTTGATATAAAAGGAGCAGAAGCATATGTATATGCTCCAGATGAAATGGATGCAATAGGTGCTCTATTTAAAAATGATGATGCTGTTAAAGGAAGAAGTGTAAATATAGACGATATTAATCAAGCACTTGGTATGACAAGTGATGACCAAATAATAGCAAAAAACTTTTTGGCAATGCAAGGAGCTATACAATATAAAGGAACCTATGGACCATTTGAAAATCAATATACACCAGAAAGCTATTTGAATGGAAAAACGACAACTAATGTAGGAGGAGAAGTTACAGGATATGCATACATGATAGGAAATGACAGTTTACCTCCAGAATATAGTGCAATGACAGTAAATGTTGAAAATACAAGATTAAGAAGCATGTTATTTGATAATACAGAAGCACAAACAGGAAAAGCATATTGGCTTGCTTCTCGTGGTGTGTTTGCTAATTCGGATGATGATTTTGCTAGCTTTGGTCCAGGCATTGTCGTTACGGGAGACGGTTTGACTGTAGCGGGTGTTAGCCTTACGTTCTATTCGAATGGCAACGAGTATGCTTACTCAGGCCATGCTGCTGTTCGCCCTGTGGTAATTCTAAAATCTGAAATCACAAAAAGTGATATACCAATAATAGAAGATCAAGCAGATAGTTGGCAAAGTTAACAAAAAATAGAAATATCACAAGGAGGCTTCTGGTCTCCTGGTGATAAAAATTTAAGGGGAATTGAGATGAGTGTTATAACAGTAATAAAAGATATAAAACAAATACATAAGGAAGATATAGTATTTGTCAAACTTGGAAAATTTTATTATTGTTATGGTAAAGATGCATATATAATTTCTTATCTTTTCAAGTATAAATTAGGTTTAGTAGAAAATAGAGTATATTCATGCGGTTTTCCAAGTCAAAGTTTGAATAAAGTTCTTGCTATGTTAGAAAATAGAAAAATAAACTATGTAATAATAGATAGAAGAAATAATTATCAGGTAGAGGAAAAAGAAAACTATAAAAATTTGAATTCTTATGATAAATATTATGAAATGGCCAAAAAAGAAATAGGAGCTAAAATTAGAATTCAAAAGATAAGTGATTATTTACTAGAAAACACTAATAAAAGTAATATAAGAATTTTATTGGCAGAAATAGAAAAAATGTTAAAAGAATATAAGTTTGAAAAAGGATAAAAATGAGCTTAAAGATAAAAGAAGAAAAATTTAAAGTAATTCAATTTATAAGAGAATTAATTATTTACATCGATAAAAGTTTAGAAAATTTTCCAAAGAAAGATATAGAGTTAAAAAATAGATTAAGAAATAATAGCTATGATTTGCTAGAATTAGCGTATTTAGCAAATACAACCAAAAATATTGATAAGAAAATAGGAAAATTAGAAGAAATTATATCAAAAATTAAAGTAATAGATTTTTTAATAAATTTATGCTATGAGAAAGAAATAATAAATGGAAAAAGATATTTAAAGTTTGGAAGCAAAATGGATGACATTTTAAAATATACATTAGGGTGGTTAAAAACAATAAATAACAATGGGCATAGTTGATGTGGCTTGCTTCTCGTGGTGTGTATGCTAATTCAGATGATGATTATGCTAACTTTGGTCCAGGCATTGTCAATACGGAAGACGGTATGACTATAGCGGGTATTAGCAACAATACGTTCAATTCGAATGGCAACGAGAATGATAACTCAGGCAATGCTGCTGTTCGCCCCATAGCTTCTATACACTGTGGTTATACAATTAATGATTGTGTAAGAGATAATATAGAAACAAACTATGTCCAGTACTTAGATAGAGTTCTAAGTACAAAGTAAAAATAGATAAATATATTTGTTAGTAGGGAGAAATATTCGAAAAGGAGTATATTTTAGGACTATTTTTAAGGTAGTAATTAGTAGTTACTACCTTTTTTTGCATAAATGTTTATAACATATAATGCTACTAATAAGACTAGAAAGTTCTATTTGACCTGTTTTGTATAAGTAAACTCTCTTTTTAATTTTTCTTCTAACATCTCTAAATTTCGCATAATTCCCATTAGGTTTTCTACCTAGAAATATGAAATTATTTGTACTTTTATAAATTCTAGTTTTTTTATTTAATATTAATTTTTCTTTTTTTAAAAATTTTTCTAATTCTTTCAAACAATATCTAAGATATTGTTTTGAAGGGTGGAAAAGTAAAAAATCATCTTGATATCTCAAAAAATATTTTATTTTCAATGTTTCTTTAATAAAGTGATCCATATCATTTAAGTAAAATATAGCAAGAATCTGACTTGTCATTGCACCAATACTTAGTCCATTTTCTTCAATATCTATAATATCAAAGATAATTTTCAAAGCATCTTTATCTTTAATTCTTCTTTTTAATTTTTCTTTTAAAATATCATGATTAATGCTTGCAAAAAATTTACTAATATCACATTTTAAAATGTAGTAAGTTTTATATTTTACCTTACAAATTTTATGAAAATTCATAGCTAATCTAATACCTTCACTTGTACCGAGACCTTTTCTACTAGCAACATTTACATCTAAAAGACAAGGAAGAAGTGCAGGATAAAGTATATGTCTTGCTACTAAATGATTGATAACTTTATCTTGCATGTTTTGGCTTACAATTCTTCTTTTCTTTGGTTCATATATTGTAAATACATTATATGAACCAGGTTTATATGTTTTTGTTTGTAATATGTTATATATTCTAGAAATATATATACATTTATATTCTTTAAATCTAGCAACTTTTTTCTTATGTTTTGTATTTTTACATACTTCATTAAAAGCACTTTGTATATTTTCAAATTTATATAAATTTTGATATAAATTTCCTTTTCTTTTCATTAGATAATATCTCCATTATTAATTTTAGTTACTTTGTTTTTTAAATTTTCTATAAACTGATAGGCTTCTTGAATGGATAATGTGTTAATGTCGATAGATTTTATATCATTTAATAGTTCTGTTATTTTTGTAGTTTGTGTGTAATCCTTGAGTGGATATATAACTCTATTACTTAGTTCTATTATTTTAACCTTTAAATTATGTAACAAAAATAAATTAGAATATTTATCAAAACTAGAACAAGGAAAGCCACATTTTACAACAGTATCAGTTAAATTTGTTATTTTGAAATGAAAAAATTTTGACAATGTATAAGCATCATCATCAAGTGCAATAAAGAAAATACCACTTTTAAATAAGTATATGATTTCTTCGTCTTTTTTCTTCAATTCAAGATATGTATTATATAATTTACTCAACTTAAACCCTCCAATAGTAATATTAAAAATTAAATTTTCAAAAATATTATAACACAAATCGACAAGAAAGTCTTGTCAAAATAAAAGAAAAATGATAAAATTTAATAAAAACTGGAGATGGTGATAATGAATAAAGATATAAGTAACGAAATAAGAGATACTGAAGCTTTCATAATAGCCCAATTTATTGATGTAATAGATACATTAGATAAATATGATAGAATAGAAGATATTAAGTTGGATATGAAAAATAGAAAGAAAATTTATTTAGAATATATTAAAAAGATGACAGATACTAAAAGTTTTTCATCTTTAAGTTTATGTAATAAAAATATTGATGACAAACTAAAAAAAGCAAAACAAATATATAAAGAAGAAGATAAATATATTGCTTATAAAATAGGCTTAATAGATGGATTAAAAATAAAAAATGAATGTATTTAATTTATATAAATTTTATTAAATACATTCATATAATAAAATAATTTAATTTTCTGTATTATTACTCAAAATCTTTAACCCCTTTGAAAAAGTCTGCAAGAGGTTTATTAAATACAATAGAAAAAGCTAATAATTCAAAATCTTTTACAGAACGTTTATTGTGTTCAATTGAATAAATATCAGCTTTATATAATTGCAATCCCATTAACTCTAATTTCTGGCATAATTCTCTTTGTGAATATCCACTTTCTTGTCTAAATTTTTTAAAATTTTCAGCGATTACATTTGATTTGTTATTTAATTTTTTACTACCACTCATAATACTAAACTCCTAATAAATTTTACAATATTTTATACTAAAATTGTATGTTTAAAGGCAATACTATATTGCCTTTAGATGAAATGAATTTATTATGTACAAAATTTTTAAATTAAATGTATATAGTATTAATATTAAATAATATGTTTTAGGAGATTTTCATTATGATGATTAAATAGACTTTTCATATTTAGATAAGAATTTAAGTAATACTTTTTTAGGAATATGAAAAAATGTTTCTAAAATATTAAAAATATTTTTTATATAATTCTTTAGATTTTTTATTTTCTCTTTCAATGAATGATTTTCTTTTTTTAAGGTTTCTATTTCAATTTCATATTCTAAGCATTTATTAAAAGTATTCACAGAAGTAATACAATATTCTCTTAATCTGTTACAATGCTTCACAAGTTTTTTGTTTTCAGCTATTACTAAATCAAGAGAATTTGAGGTAGTCTCTTTGATAGGTGTTTTTTTAATTTCTTCTTTTATTTTATCGTAGTTAGTTAAAACTTTTAGTTGTTGCATTGAAAGATGTTTGTTATTGTTATTTAAGCCTCTATCTAAATTGAATCCACAAATATTCATATATTTATGAAAATTGTTTTGTAGATATTTATAACTTTCCTTGCCTTTCCAAAATTCACTACATGATATTTTATCTATGTCATTACCATTTTTATCTTTAGTATGTATAACAGGTATAAAGACTAAGTGCATATGAGGTGTTTTTTCATCCATGTGAACTTTAGCTGATAATATATATTGTTCTCCTAAATTTTTATAATTACAGACAAAAGAATATGCAGATTTAAAAAATCTTTTTGTTTCTTCTATGCCAATGTTATCAAAAAAATCTTTATCAGATGTAATTATATATTCACAAGCTATATTACTGACAGATTTTATTTGACCTTTTAAATTGTATTTTTCTTTAATTAATTGAAATAGTTTTATATAAGTAGTAGAAGGAGATTTTATCGAATAGTTTTCTTTTGACTTACTTTTGTCAATATCTTTATTAGAATAATTTGTATTTTTTCTTTCGTTATGCCTATATATACCAGCTAAATTTTTCATTTTATAGTTAGTATTAATTATAATTGCATAACTCATGATTAAATTCCTCCTTTAATTTATTTTTTGATAAATGTTTAAGTGTTATAACATATTAGAACACTTTCTGCGAAAGTGTTCTGTTTGATAGGGATAAATCCCTATAACCCTTTTTACTTTTCCGGTAGTATATAAAAAATTAGAATAATCATTTTTTTATAATTCTTTTTCTTTGCTCCATAATTTTTTAGAAATTATGGAGATAAAGAATTAATCTCCCTTAATTGAAAAAGGAGATTAATTTTTAGCTAAATAACAATAGGCAACTTACAAAACAAAATTTTTCTAACACTTTTCATATAATTTTCTAACAAATTATTAAATTACATATTATTATTCATGTAATTGATAAAGTTTATATAGGAAAAGTATAGTTAGTTTATTGTGATATTTTAAAGTTTTTTTAGATTTTTTATATTTTTTTATAACTCATAACAATAGACTTAGGAACCAGTGCCAACGGCGTGGGGGTTCGAGTCCCTTCATCCGCACCAATAAAGGTTTTCTGACATTTCAAGAAATTGAAATCTTAGAAAACCTTTATTTTTTTCTAAGTGTTTACGCTAAAATCTGGAATCAAAGTGACAAACGGAGATGGTAAAGCTACACCATAGAAGAAAAAAGTTATGTTTTAGAAAACATGAAGCCTTCTAAAACACAAAAAATTGAGTAAATTAAATAAAAAAATAAAAAAACAAAATCACACGATTCATACTCTCAGAAATGAGAGTATTTTTGTTGCTTATCCTTTTTATTTATAATATAATATATATGAATTTATCAAAATGTAATATTCATAAAGGAGTAAAAAATGAATTTAATTAAATTTTTAAAGGAATATAAATCATATAAAAGAAGGAGTGGATATAGTGCTTTAATCTCACAAAAAAGTAAAAAAAAGAATATGATTCAATTTATTCAATTGAAACAGTTTGAGAAAAAATATTCAGATATATTATTTAAACGTTTTAGAATAATGCATGATTTAGATGATTATCAAATGCTTATAGATGTATTTGGATTGGAAAACTTAGAAAAAGCTTTACAAAATGAAAAGCTAACTACATCTGAATTTGCTAATAGCTTATTTGAATCAGTAGATAGAGAACAATTAAATTTGAAAAATAGTTTAATTTTAAGAAGAATGGATGATAGTATTACTTTCTTTAAAGCAACAGGCATGGAGTTATCTGAAATAAAATATGGGATTTCACCTGAGTTTTTTAAAAGAAAGGGTCTAAACTATAAAAATATGATAAGTATTTTTAAGGAGAATAATGTTGATAGACAAACTTTGCAAGAAATATATGAAATATATGGAGATGAGATTGTATCGCAATATAATCAAGATGTATTGTTAAAGAATAAAAGTGTCCTAGTTTCAAATGGAAAGTATAACATAGGATCTGCATCTGGTGGATTGCAAGATCATGTTACAGAATATACAGAAGAAGATTTTAAAGAGATTTTTAATAAATACGTGAAAAATGAAGAAATGACGGAAACAGAAAAATATATTTTAATGGGATTGATAGCCAAAGAATCAGAATTAATTGAAATGTATTCAGTAGAACATTTAAAAAATCATCAAGAATATATAAAATCTGAAATAGATGTTGGCATTTTTAATGATATACTTACAGGTCAAAAACAATATACAAATGATGAAAGAAAAACAATTGTTAAATTACATAATATATGGACAACGGTAGATTTAAATCGATATAATAATTTAGGATTATTGAAAAATAGATTGTCTAATTTACCGCAAACAGAAGAAAACCTAAAAAGAATAAAAAAAGTAGATGGTATTTTGTCTATGCCATTTGATAGCATTGTGGCTAATGGAGAAATGGTCGCAAAAGAACTAGAAGATATATTTCTTGATTATGAAATAGAAAACAGAAATGACATAATAGAGAATGTATATAATCCAGAAAATCAAGATGAAATTGTTATTACAGATTTATCACAACTTGGTACAGGAGCTATGATACACTTTTTTGATATTAATCAAAATTTTTCAAAATTTGAAAATTATGTAGAAGATTTAGAAGAAAAACGTTCAAAAGAATTAGGCAAGGAATTTCATTTTAGTGAAAAAGAAAAAGAAGATTTGTTAAGACAATATGATATAAAGGAAAATCATTTTGTTACGGATAAATCATTGGATATAGATGGAATAGGACAAGTTTCTGCTTTTGATGATAGATATGTAACAAATACATCAAATCAGTTATCTGCTATGATATTGACTCCTAAAGAAATTTTACATAATAGAAGAACAAGAGGAACATTAGCATTAGGTTTTTCTAAAAAGACATTATCTCCTGAATTAATTGCTACTACATCAAATGAGAATATACATTCTAATAAAGGAATAGATTATGTTGAATCTTATAATGAATTTAGGGATTTTTCAGCTAGTTATCAAGAATTAACATCAGGAAGTAGTATGGAAAATACAGAAGTTGTAATGTTTAGAAATTCGTTTCAATCTTCATTAAAACCATCATATGTTATGTATATTGCTCAAAACAATTTAGAAGAAGAAATGGAAAAACAAAATATTAATTTTATAAAAAATGAGATGGAAAAAGTTGGATTAAAAGTCCCACTTGTTATATTTGATAGATCTAGTATTATAGAAAAAATGAATAAAGAAAAGAAACAAGAAGTGGAGTATGAGTTATAAAGGATGGATTAGATAATTAATTAAAATATTAAAAGTAAAGATTACAGCATGGGATGAAAATTAAAAATCAGAGAAGGAATTTATAACAGAAGGATAAGGAGATTGCGATGCAGTTATAGCAGGACAATCTCCTGTCTTTTGCAATTTTATGTGAAGTATAGTATAATAATGACGTTCATACTTGTAACTTTATAGAAAATATTGTAAAATAATATATAGATAAAAGTTGGAACTTGTAAAAGTAGGAGGAAAAGATATGGAGATTGGATTTTATGCAGGAAGTTTTGACCCATTTACCAATGGACATTTACATGTTGTGACAAAATCAGCCAAACTATTTGACAAAGTTATCATAGGAATTGGTGTGAATCCAGATAAGAAAAGAAGATATGATAAAGAAATTATGAAAAATGCAATAGAAAAAATCCTTGTAAATAGAAATCTTACAAATGTGTCTGTGGTTTGTTATGATAACCTTTCTGTTGATGCAGCATTAGAACATCATGCAACACTTTTAGTAAGAGGGGTTAGAAATGGTATGGATTATCAATATGAAGAAACTCTAGCATCTATTAATGAAGAAATTTCAGGATTAGATACAATGTATATTAGAGCAGGAAGTTTAGGAAATATTAGTTCAAGTATGGTAATGGAATTATTACAATACGGGAAAGATGTATCAAAATATTTGCCAGAAGAAATTATAGAAGTTATTAAATAAATGAAAGAATTAATATATTTAAATCGTATGTGTAGGAGATACATTTATGAATAAGAAAAAGATAGTTAATTTAATTTGTGTCATTGTATTAATATTAGTTGTTATAGGAATATATTTTGTAATAATGAATAAAACTAATAACGATTTTAGCGTACTAGACAATTTGTCTAGTATTGAAAATGATAAAAATGATATTATAAAAAATGAAAATGGTAAATTTTACACTTATGAAAATGAAAGTGGAATTTATATAGTATTTAAAGTATGGAAGACAACATATACGACTTCAATTGATATTAGGAATATTAACTTGAGAAATACAAGTTATAAAGGGCAAACATTAGAAATTGAGTTGGATGTTAATGTGGAGGAAGGAGAAGAAGATTCTCTTAGAGATTGGCCTTTAACAGATCAGAAATATGTAATTATGAAAGTAAATAAGGATATAGAAAAGCTTTATGTGAATGGTATAGAATATGAGAAAGTATAATATAAATCTAGGTATAAAAGTTTTATACCTAGATTTTTTATGTATTTTCGTTCATTATTATTTTATTATATATTACTTCAATAAAACCATTCATACTTTTTTTTGTATAGTCATTATTAAAAGTAAAGTCAAAAGACAATTTAGAATAATCTAAAGTAGCAGATTCTCTTTTTTCAAGATATTCTGGAGTAATATGGTCTCTTTCCAATATTCTTTCTTTTCTTACGGCATCATCAGAAGTAACTAATATTTTGATATCACACATATTCCAGAATTTTACTTTAGGAAGCAAAGCCCAATCAAAAATAAAGCATTGTTGCTTTTGCAACAATATTTTGTCTAGTTTTTGTTCCATATACTCCCATGTGATATCTGTTAAGATTTGCATTTTATCTGTATCACTAAATACAATATTACCTAATTTTTTTCTATCAACATTTCCATTATTATCTAATAATCCATTGCCAAATACATTACAAAGCTTTTTTGTAATAATAGGGTCTGAAGTTGCCTGATGTCCAATTTTATCTATATCAACATATCGTCCATCTAATTTTTGAGCTAGTGTTGTTGCAATGGTGGATTTTCCTGTTCCTGTTTTACCTGTAATGCCAATCAATTTCATATTGAAATCCTCCTTAAATGTTTAGGAAAATTATATCATCTCAAATAGAAAAATGCAATAAATGAAAGAAATGAAAAGAAAAGAAGAAAGAATTATCAATTTTTCGCTAAAAACCTTGTAAAAAGTTAAAAAATATAGTATTATATTAGGGTAGAATATGAAAGGAGAAAACCGATGGAAAAAAGTTTTAGTGAAAGTTATAAAGAAGCGGGCGTAGATGTAACAGCAGGATATAAGGCAGTAGAGCTAATGAAGAAAAGTGTGCAAGAAACATATACAAAAGGAGTTATGTCAGACCTTGGAGGATTTGGGGGTCTTTTTAAGTTAAGTTTAAGTGAAATGAAGGAGCCTATTTTAGTGTCAGGAACAGATGGTGTGGGAACGAAACTAAAATTGGCTTTTTTGCTTGATAAACATGATACCATAGGACAAGATTGTGTAGCCATGTGTGTAAATGATATTGTTTGCTGTGGTGCAAAACCATTATTCTTTTTAGACTATATATCATTATGGAAAAACATTCCTGAAATGGTAGCAAGTATTGTAAAAGGTGTAGCAGATGGTTGTAAAAAAGCAGGATGTGCATTAGTTGGAGGAGAAACAGCAGAAATGCCAGGATTATATTCTGATAATGAATATGACTTAGCAGGATTTAGTGTAGGTGTTGTAGATAAAGCCAAAATTATCAATCCCGATAATATTCAAGAAGGAGATGTAGTGATTGGTCTAACATCTTCAGGAGTTCATTCAAATGGATTTTCTTTAGTTAGAAAAATATTTCATGTCAATGAAGAAAATCTAAGAGAATATAGAGAAGAATTAGGAATGACATTAGGGGAAGCATTATTGACACCAACCAAAATCTATGTAAAACCAGTTTTAAAATTAATAGATGAAGTAACTGTAAAAGGAATTTCTCATATAACTGGTGGTGGATTCTATGAAAATATGCCAAGAATGTTAAATGACAATGTTTCATTAGAAATCCAAAAAGATACATATCCAGTACCAGAAATCTTTAAATTAATCCAAAAAGAAGGAAATATCCCAGAAAGAGATATGTATAATACCTTTAACATGGGGATTGGTATGGCAATCATTGTTCCAGAAAGTGATAAAGAAAAAGCATTAAAAGTATTAGAACAAGAAGGCGAAAAAGCTTATGTGATTGGTAAGGTGGTTAAAGGAAACAAAGAAATAAAGGTTATATAAAAATTCTTAATATATAAAAATATCATTACCAAAATAAAGGAGGAATTATTAAATGGTAAGAAGAATTTATGTTCAAAAAAAACCAGGATTTGATGTAGAAGCAAAAGGAATCCTAGAAGATTTAAAAGAAAACTTACAGGTAAAAGGACTAGACCAAGTTGTTATCTTAAACAGATATGATGTATCTGGAGTAGATGAAGAAAGTTACAGCAAAGCAAAAACAACCGTATTTTCAGAACCACAAGTAGATGACTATTTTGATGAAACCTATACATTTGATCAAAATGACAAAGTATTTGCAGTAGAATATTTACCAGGACAATTTGACCAAAGAGCAAATTCATTAGAAGAATGTTTACAAATCATCAGTGGAGGAGAAAGACCAACTTGTAAATCTGCAAAAGTATATATCTTAAAAGGGAATCTTTCAGATGAAGAACTAAAAACTATTAAGAAATATTTAATCAACTCAGTAGATGCCAGAGAAGCAAGTTTAGAAAAACCAGAAACATTAGAAGATAAATTAGTAGAACCAGAAGATGTCCAAGTCGTAGATGGATTTATTCATATGACAGATGATGATACAGAAAAATTCTATGAAAAATATGGTTTTGCTATGGATATTGCAGACTTAAAATTCTGTCAAGAATATTTTAGAGATACAGAAAAAAGAGATCCAACGATGACAGAAATGAAAATGATTGATACATACTGGTCAGACCATTGTAGACATACAACTTTTCTTACCAGATTAGAAGAAATTGATATTGAATGGGATTTATTAAAAGATATATATGGAAAATATATAGAATCTAGAAAATTTGTATATCAAGATAGAAAAAAGGATATTTCTTTAATGGATGTTGCAACAATAGTTGCAAAAGAATTAAAGAAAAGAGGAGTCTTAAAAAATCTTGACGAATCAGAAGAAATTAATGCTTGTAGTATTAAAGCCAATATCATGGTAGATGGAAAAGAAGAAGAATATTTAATCATGTTCAAAAATGAGACACATAACCACCCAACAGAAATCGAACCATTTGGTGGAGCTGCAACTTGCCTAGGAGGAGCGATTCGTGATCCATTATCAGGACGTGTGTATGTATATCAAGCAATGCGTGTAACAGGTTGTGGAGACCCAAGACAAACCATTGAAGAAACATTACCACATAAATTACCACAAAGAAAATTAACAAATGAAGCTGCAAGAGGATATAGCTCTTACGGAAATCAAATTGGTTTAGCGACTGGACAAGTTGCTGAAATCTATCATCCAGGATATGTAGCAAAACGTATGGAAATCGGAGCATTAGTAGGTGCAGCACCATCTAAAAATGTTATTAGACTAAGACCAGAGCCAGGAGATAAAGTTATTCTACTTGGTGGAAGAACTGGTAGAGATGGTTGTGGAGGAGCAACAGGTTCATCTAAAGCACATAATAGTGAGTCATTAACAAGTTGTGGTGCAGAGGTACAAAAAGGAAATGCACCAGAAGAAAGAAAAATCCAAAGATTATTTAGAGACCCAGAAGTAACCAAATTAATTAAACGTTGTAATGACTTTGGCGCTGGTGGTGTATCAGTTGCTATTGGAGAATTAGCAGATGGATTAGAAATAAACTTGGATAAAGTACCTAAAAAATATGAAGGACTAGATGGTACAGAACTTGCTATTTCAGAATCACAAGAAAGAATGGCAGTGGTTGTTGCAGATAAAGATGTAGAAAACTTTATCAATTTGGCTAAAAAAGAAAACATTGAAGCAACCGTTGTAGCAAAAGTTGTAGAAGAACCAAGAGTAAAAATGTATTGGAGAAATAAAGTCATTGTTGACCTTTCAAGAGAATTCTTAAATACAAATGGTGATGTAAAAAATGCCAATGCAAAAATTACAAAACCGTTAGATGCAGAAAACTATTTTGCAAGTAAGGAAGTAAGTGACATCGAGAAAACATGGAAAGAAACCATTACAGATTTAAATTGTTGTTCACAAAGAGGATTAGTAGAAAGATTTGATAGTACAATCGGAGCAAATACGGTTATCATGCCATTTGGTGGAAAATATCAATTAACACCAGCAGAAGGAATGGTAGCAAGAATCCCTACATTAAAAGGATATACAGATGCAGGAACCATTATGACATATGGATATAACCCATATATTGCAACTTGGAGTCCATTCCATGGAGCTGTATATGCAATCGTAGAATCTGTTGCAAAATATGTAGCACTTGGTGGAGATTACAAAAAAGCATATTTAACTCTGCAAGAGTACTTTGAAAAATTAAGAAATGAGCCAGAAAGATGGGGAAAACCATTAGCTGCATTACTTGGAGCATATTATGTGCAAGAACAATTACAAATAGCAGCAATTGGTGGAAAAGATAGTATGTCAGGTTCATATAACGAGCTAGATGTACCACCAACATTAGTATCTTTCTGCATTGGTGATGTAGACACAACAAAAGTAGTTTCAAATGAATTCAAAAAAGCAAATTCAAAAGTATATGTATTAAAAACAAAAATGGGAAAAGAAAATATCATTGATTTTGATGATTTAAAAGAAAACTTTGAATTAGTACATAAATTAATCAATGATGGAAAAGTATTATCATCAAGCACAATCAAAAATGGTGGAATTGCAGATGTTATCACAAAGAGTTGTATTGGAAATAAGATTGGATTTAAGTTTGAAAATACAGATGATTTATTTACACCATTATATGGTTCATTTGTTTTAGAAGCGGCAGAAGATATTGATAATGAAAAATTAGAATTATTAGGAATGACAACAAGTGAGAAAACGATTGTTGTGAATGAAAATGTTGTATTAGACTTAGAAGAATTAATTAAACTTTGGGAAGAACCATTAGAAAAAGTATTCCCAACAAGAGTAGAACAAAAAGGTGAAGCAAGAAATATCTTAAGTCAAAAAGTACCTACAATTACAAGAAAATTACCAATTACAAGACCTCATGTCTTCATACCAGTATTCCCAGGAACAAACTGTGAATATGATTCAGCAAAAGCATTTGAAGATGCAGGTGCAAGAGTTAGTACGGTGGTATTTAAGAACTTAAAACCACAAGATATACAAGATTCTATTGAATTATTTGCAAAAGAAATCGAAAAAGCACAAATCATCATGTTCCCAGGAGGATTTAGTGCCGGAGATGAACCAGATGGTTCAGGAAAATTCATCAGTAGTATCTTTAGAAATCCAAAACTAAAAGATTTAATCCATAAACATCTATATGAAAAAGATGGATTAATGTTAGGAATTTGTAATGGATTCCAAGCATTAGTAAAATTAGGATTATTACCATATGGAGAAATTAGAGAAATGGATGATACAATGCTAACTTTAACATTTAATACCATTTCAAGACACCAATCAAAAATGGTAAATACAAAAGTGGTATCAAAAATGTCACCATGGTTTAGTGAAGTAGAATTAGGAGAAGAATTTACAGTTCCAATTTCACACGGAGAAGGTAGATTTATTGTTTCAAAAGAATTAGAAGAAGAACTAATTGCTAATGGACAAATTGCTACACAATATGTTGATTTTAATGGAAATGCAACATATGACATTGACTTTAACCCAAACGGTTCAATAGATGCAATCGAAGGTATTACTAGCCCAGATGGTAGAATCTTAGGTAAGATGGGACATTCAGAAAGATGTTATAGAGATATCTTGAAAAATATGCCAGGTAAGAAAGATCAAAAAATCTTTGAAGCAGGGGTGAACTATTATAGATAGTTGAATTTCCAATTGAGGGATTTTGGGGACGGACTCATTTTTCCCTTTTTAATGAAGAAATTTATAATATATAAATTATAAAAAAATATTATTAAAGTATACAAAATTTAAAAGATTAACAATACATAAAATTATTCAATAATGCTATATTTTAATGTTACAAATACAAAAAGGGAAAAATGAGTCCGTCCCCAAAATCCCTCAATTGGATAAATAAAAAAGAAAGGATTGAAAAAATGGAAAACAATAATATATATAAAACACCACTTTCTGGTAGATATGCCAGTCCAGAAATGAATAGAATATGGTCAAACAATGAAAAATATTCAACATGGAGAAAATTATGGGTTGCATTAGCAGAAACAGAAAAAGAATTAGGAATTGATATAACAGACGAACAAATTGAAGAAATGAAGAAAAATGTAGATAATATTGATTATGATATTGTTGCTAAAAGAGAAAAAGAATGTAGACATGATGTTATGGCACATGTATATGAATTTGGATTAAAATGTCCAAAGGCAAAACCAATTATCCATTTAGGAGCAACTTCATGTTATGTAACAGATAATACAGATGTTATTTTAATGTCTAAAGCATTAAAACTAATTAAAGAAAAATTAGTCATTGTTATTAAAAATTTAAAAGCATTTGCTTTAAAAAACAAAGATGTAACTTGCTTAGGATATACCCATTTCCAACCAGCACAATTAACAACTGTTGGAAAAAGAGCAACTTTATGGATGCAAGATTTACTAGAAGATTTAGAAGAATTAGAATTTGTTGAAAGCCATATGAAATTATTAGGCTGCAAAGGAACAACAGGAACTCAAGAAAGCTTTATGAAATTATTTAAAGATGAAGATAAAGTAAGACAAATTGACGGAAAAATTGCTGAAAAAATGGGATTTGAAAAAGTATATAATGTATCAGGACAAACCTATACAAGAAAATTAGATTCAAGAGTTTTAAACTTATTAGCCCAAATCGCACAAAGTTGTTCTAAATTTGCAAATGATATGCGTTTATTACAACATGAAAAAGAATTAGAAGAACCATTCGAAAAAGGACAAATTGGTTCATCAGCTATGGCATATAAAAGAAATCCTATGAGATGTGAAAGAATCAATTCTTTATCAAGACATGTTATGACATTAGCAATGGATCCAAGTATTACAGCTGCAACACAATGGTTAGAAAGAACATTAGATGATTCAGCAAATAAAAGAATTTGCGTACCAGAAAGCTTTTTAGCAGTAGATGCGATTTTAATTCTTTATGCAAATATCTCAAGTGATATTGTCGTATATAAAAATGTTATAAAAACAAATATGATGCAAGAATTACCATTTATGGGAACAGAAGAAATTTTAATGAATGCTGTTCTAAAAGGTGGGGATAGACAAGAATTACATGAAAAGATTAGAGTATATTCTATGGAAGCTGGAAAACAAGTAAAAGAATATGGGAAACCAAATGACTTAGTACAAAGGATTGCGGCAGATGAAACATTTGGATTGACAGAAGAAGAAATTTTACATATCTTAAATCCAGACCATTTATGTGGAAGGGCTGTTAGTCAAGTAGAAGATTTCATAAATGATAGAGTGAATCCAGTTCTAGAAAAGTATAAAGATTTAGGACAAGATGCTACAATTGAAGTAAATGTTTAGAGAGGATATAAATAATGATTAAAAATATAATATTTGACTTGTCAGAAGTCATTATATCAGGATATCGTGGCATAGAAGAAGTAGTACTAGAAAGCCAATATGGAACTGTTGGAAATCAAAAATTATTAGAAAATGAAGCAGATTTAGATTCCATGAGGGAAAATGAAACTTTCTTAAACCTGTTAAGAGGAAAATTGACAGAGGAAGAATATTTGAATTACGTATTAAGAAATAAAAACTGGAATGTATCTATAGAACAATTAAAAACAGCTATTCGTTCAAATCTAAATAAACCAGTTCCAGGAACAATGGAAATTGTTAAAGAACTAAAAGGGAACTATCAGCTAATATTATTATCAGACCATGCCAAAGAATGGATGGAATATATTGAAGAAAATAATAAAGATTTAGGTATTTTTGACAAAAAAATATTTTCTTATGATATAGGAGCTGTCAAATCAGACAATCAAACTTTTCATATTATATTAGAACAAACAGGAATTGTAGCAGATGAAACATTATTTATAGATGACTATGAGAAAAACGTAGAAAATGCAGAAGCAGTAGGAATTCATGGAATTGTATTTAAAAATGCAGACCAATTAAGAAAAATATTATCTTCAGAGTATAATTTATTACTGGGAGAACTTTAGCAATAGTCTTGAAAGTTCACAAGTTTAATAGTCCAATGATACAAGGGGATAATCATGGAGAATAAAAATAAAAAATATATAAAAAACATATTATTTGGTATATCATTGTTACCATATGCTATTTTAATATATATGTGTATATGTTATGCTATTGGTGGTTACAGATACCCTGGTGGAGAAGGAATTATATATGGATTTCATGCAATTGGGATTTTGCTTAAAAATGTCTTCTTCATTTGGTTTATAACATTTGCATTGTTGCCTTATAGTTTGCCAATCGTTTTGATAATTGTTTTATGGATTGGGTATCAAATATATTATCTTATTACTTTTAAAAAAAGTAAAAGTGAAACTGAAAATAAAATTGAAAATAAAACTAAAAATGCTATAAAAAAGACAAATTTTAGAAAAATATTATTTTATATTGCTATAGCATGCTGGTGTTTGTTTTTTGTATATGGTATATCTATATTTTTTTCACATGTTATAATTGGAAAACGAATACTAGAGTCATTCATATTTACACTAAACTGGTATTTATCTGCATTTACAATTATCCCAATATTGCCAATTTCATTATTATATATCGTTATTTATGTAATAGTAAATAAGAAAAAAATGAGTTAAAAAGATGAATAGAATGAGGAGAGATAACATGAATGATGTTACAATATATGAGACAGAAACATTTATTGTTTGTGTACCAAAAGTGCCACATATTTCTAAAGAAGATGGTGGACATATTTGGATAAGGTCAAAAGAAAAGTATTTTGCAAGTAGATTAGACTTAAGTCCCAAAGAAGCGATAGAAGTAATGAGATTAACTATGTTAGTTAGTGAAGCAATGATAAAAGGAATGAAAAATAGAGGTATAGATATAGAAAGAATCAATTATCAAGAAAATGGAAATTGGGCATATATAGAAGGAACAAAGCCAATTTTTCATATACATTTGTATGGAAGAACTAGAAATTCCAAAACACAACCTTTTGGACAAGCTTTGAATTTTCCATACAAAGATACAGGATTTTATGATACATTTGAGCCATTTAATGATGAAGACATACAAGAAATTCAAAAACAAATTCAAACATTAGAAGAAAGTAAAAAATATGATATTACTAACTGGAATTTAACATAAATAAAAATAAAAAAGGAGGATAGATATATGAAAAGATGTCTATTACTAGGAAATGGTGGAAGAGAAGCCGTACTTGCTGAACAAATTGCAAAAGGATATGCACTATATGCGATATTACCATATGCCAATCCATCAATTGTAGAGCAAGTAGAAAAATCAAATGGAAAATATATTATAGGAGATCCATTTGATAAAGAACTTGTAGAAAAATTTGTAAAAGAAGAAGGAATTCAAGCAGCAGTCGTTAGTCAAGATAATTTACTACAAGAAGGATTAATTGATTTAGCAAGAAAGCTTGGATTACAAACCTTTGGACCAACATCAAAAGGAGCAAAAGTAGAGTGGAGTAAAACTTATGCTTTAGATATTGTAAAACAATTAGCACCTGAAATGATTATCAAAAACGAAAGTGTAAAAACAATTGAAGAATTAGATGAGGTTATGAAAAATTACAATGATGACAGCTTTGTTATAAAACCAGAAGGATTAACAGGAGGAAAAGGTGTTAAAGTAGGTGGTATCCACTTAAAAGGAAAACAAGAAGGATATGATTATGCCAAATCTTGTTTAGAATCTGATGGAAGTGTTATCGTACAAGATAAAGTAGAAGGTAGAGAATTTACGGTTATGGCATTAACAGATGGTGAAAATATTGTCGTAACACCAATTACTTTTGACTATCCATATCGTTTTGATGAAGATAAAGGACCAGGAACTGGAGGAATGGGTTGTCTTAGCTTTGAAAATGGATTATTACCATTCTTAGAGCAAAAAGATGTAGATGTATGCAGTAAATTAATAAAAGACACGATTCAATATGTAAACAAAGACAGTTTAGAATTTACAGGTGTTATTTACGGTGGATTTTTCAAATGTAAAGATGGTATTAAATTTATCGAATTTAATGCAAGATTTGGAGATCCAGAAGCATTAAACGTATTAAACTCTTTAGAAACACCATTTACAGAAGTATTAGAAAATATATTTAACAAAAAATTAAGTAAAGAAAATTGCAAATTCAAAAAGAATTATACATTTACCATTTATGTTGTAAGCCCAGATTATGCAATACAAAAAAGTAAAGAACCATGTAAATTTACAGTCAATAAAAAAGCGATTGAAGAAAGTGGTGCTAAAATATATTTTGCAAGCACAAAACCAGTAGAAGGAAATACATATGAGGCCGTAGGAACTTCAAGATTATTTGGTATAACAACAATGGGAAGTACATTAGAAGAAGCAAAAGAAAAAGCATATAAAGCACTAGAAGGAAATATTAGTGATAATTTAGATTATAGAAAAGATATTGGAGAAATTTACGAACATTAAAAAGTGATGTCTATTTTGGACAATTTGGGACAATTGGGGACGTTTCTTTTTGGACATTTTTAACATAACCAATTTTACAAAACATAAATATCTAAAATAATAAACCTAAATTATTTATAAAGTGTCCAAAAAGAAACGTCCCCAATGGACCGTTAAAGTTCACCTGTTTCAAATTTCTTAATGACATTAACTAATTGAATTTTTTCAGCAGCTTGTACTCGACTTGCTAAAGATTCTGGAGTATCTGTTTCTAAAACATCTACAACGGTTTGACTAATGATATTACCTTTGTCATATTCGTTATTGATGTAGTGAACAGTTACACCACTTTGTTTTTCTTTGGCGTCAATAACTGCTTTATGGACATGAATACCATGCATTCCTTTACCACCATATTTAGGAAGTAAAGAAGGATGTGTATTGATGATTGTATAGTTAGAAAGTAATTTATCACCAATTAATTTTAAATAACCTGCTAAAACAATTAAGTTAATGTCATAATGAGATAATACTTCATATAACTCATTATCAATATCTTGATAATTCTTATTTTTAATCACATAAGTAGGAATATTTGCTTTTTTGGCTCTTTCTAATGCAAAAGCATCAGGATTATTTGAAACAACTAATACAATCTGAGAATGTAATTCTTTTTTATCAATAGCATTAATAATAGATTGTAGTGTAGAGCCATTACCAGAAGCAAAAACAACTAAATTATACATATAAACAACTCCTTATATAAATTTGTAGATTTGATTGCATTGTAGCAAAAACATAATCAAATGTCAAATGAAAGGAATTTTTGAGAAAAACATGCATACTAAAATCAAAGATTTTTATGTATAGATGTAAAAAGGAAAAAAATGACAAAGACAAAAAAAAGATTTTTTTGGTATAATAAATTTATCATATAAACAAAAATAGAAAGAGAGTAGTGGAAAAATGTTTGGAGAAAAAATAAAAGAAGAATGTGGAATTTATGGAATTTATGGAATCAAAAATAACGAGGATGTAGTAACTCCTGTATGTGTTGGTCTATCAGGACTTCAACATAGAGGAGAAGAAAGCTGTGGAATTGCAGTAAATGAAGATGGTGTGATTCATTTTCATAAAGATTTAGGATTAGTATCTGATGTATTTACAAAGCATATTCAAAATTCATTACCAACAGGTAAAATGGCAATTGGACATGTTAGATATTCAACAACAGGAGAAAGTAGAAAAGAAAATGCACAACCAATGGTTGTAAGACACAAAAAAGGAAATTTAGCAATTGTTCATAATGGAAATATTACAAATGCCTTAGAATTAAAAAGAGAATTAGAAGATGAAGGTGCAATTTTTACAACAACTAGTGATACAGAAGTTATTTGCCATATTATTGTGAGAGAAAGAATCAAAACAAATTCAATTGAAGAAGCTGTAAAAAATACAATGAAAATCTTAAAAGGTGCCTATTCTTTATTAATCATATCATCACAAAAATTAATTGCTGTAAGAGATCCTCAAGGATTTAGACCATTATGTATGGGACATTTAGGAGATGATATTGTATTTGCATCAGAAAGTTGTGCATTAGATATCACAGGTGCTAAATTTGAAAGAGATATAGAGCCAGGAGAAATTGTAGTTGTTACAGATAATCAAGTAAAAAGTGAAAAATATATGCCAAATGAAAGAAAAGGAATGTGTATCTTTGAATATATCTATTTCGCAAGACCAGATTCTGTTATAGATGGTATTAATGTACATATTTTCAGAGAAAATGCAGGAAGGTATTTAGCAAAACAAGCACCAGTAGAAGCAGATATTGTAGCAGGTGTTCCAGATTCTGGATTAGATGCAGCTTTAGGATATTCAAAAGAATCAAAAATTCCTTATGATATGGTATTTACGAAAAGTAAATATATTGGAAGAACGTTTATTCAAAATGCACAAAGTAAAAGAAAAGATTTAGTTGCATTAAAATTAAATCCTTTAAGAGAAACAGTAAAAGGAAAAAGAATTGTTTTAGTAGATGATTCCATTGTAAGAGGAACAACCATTACAAGAATTATCAGAACATTAAAAGAAGCAGGGGCAAAAGAGGTACATATCAGAGTAGCATCACCAGCCTTTGTAGGTGTATGTTATTTCGGAACAGATGTTGACAAAAAAGAAGCTTTAATTGCTAATAGAATGACAAAGGAAGAAATTCAAAAAGAAATTGGAGCAGATTCTTTGGAATATCTAAGTATGGATAGTTTAAAAGAAATAGCAAAAGATTGTAAGATAAATGATTTTTGCTATGGATGTTTTACAGGAACATATCCAATAGAAGTTCCAGAAACTCTTGAAAAAGATCGTTTTGAAAAAATTAAATTTGAATAGAAAAGGGATTTTGGGGACGGACTCATTTTTCCCTTTTTAAAAATAAATAAATAAAAATATAGAATATAAAGAAATGAAACAATTTAGCTTATACAAAATTGTGTAATGGTTTTATATTCTATATTTTTTAATTTCTCTCTCAAAAAAAAGGGAAAAATGAGTCCGTCCCCAAAATCCCTTTTTTAGAATTATTCATATTTTTTTCCGGTTAACATTTCATAAGCTTCAATATATCTTTGTCTTGTTGTCATAATTACATCTTCTGGAATTGGTGTATCACCTTCAGGATTGTATCCACTAGATTTTATCCAATCACGAAGATATTGTTTATCAAAACTTTTTGGATTTGTTCCAACTTGATAGTCTTTCGCAACCCAGAATCTACTAGAATCAGGCGTTAATACTTCATCTCCAAGAACTAGTTCACCATTTTCATCAAGTCCAAACTCAAATTTTGTATCAGCAATAATAACACCTTTTGTTGCAGCATATTCAGAACATTTTGTATATACTTCAATTGTTTTTTCTCTTAATTTATTTGCTAAATCTGTTCCGATTAAATTACAAACTTCTTCAAAAGAAATATTTTCATCATGTCCTTCTTGAGCTTTTGTAGTAGGTGTGAAGATTGGCTCAGGTAATTTTTGAGCTTCTTGTAATCCTTCAGGAAGTTTAATACCACATACAGTTCCATCATTTAGATAGCTTTTCCAACCAGAACCTGTGATATATCCTCTTACAATACATTCTACTGGTATCATTTTTAATTTTTTAACTAACATACTTCTTCTTTCAAATTCAGGTGTTTGGAATTCTTCAGGAAAATCTTTTAAATCAGTTGAAATAACATGATTTGGTATAATATTTTTTGTATAATCAAACCAGAATTTCGAGATTTTATTTAATATTTTTCCCTTATCAGGAATTAAATTTGGTAAGATATAATCAAATGCAGAAATTCTGTCAGATACAACAAGTAATAATTTGTCATCATCTACTTCATAAATTTCACGAACTTTACCACTACTAATTTTTTTCATTGTTTTCACATTCCTTTCAATTTATATTATTTTGTTTCAAAGACGTTTTGAGGGATTTTGGGGACGGACTCATTTTTCCTTTTTTATGTATTAAAATATATATGTTACTATAAAAATTTATGTATAAATTCATTTCTAAAATTTAAATTCCTATTTATAAAACTATTTTCTAGAGTCTATATTTGTTAAGTGTCAAAGTTATTAAATCTTAAAAAGGGAAAAATGAGTCCGTCCCCAAAATCCCTCAAAAAGACATTTTTTTATTTATTCATATTTTCTAAATAATTTGCATATCCCATTTCTTGAAGTTTTTCATCTTTTTTAGAAACAGCATCTTTTAAAGAATTTTTATAAGCCGCTAATTTTTCTTTTATATTTTCATCTCCAACAGCTAGGATAGAAGTTGCTAAGATTCCAGCATTTTTAGCACCATTAATTGTAACAGTTGCAACTGGAATTCCTGAAGGCATTTGAACAATTGAATATAAAGAATCAACACCTCCTAATGTTTTCGTATGGATTGGAATACCAATGACTGGAACAGTTGGTAACATGGCAGCAAATACACCAGGTAAATGTGCAGCACCTCCAGCACCAGCAATAACAACTTTTACACCATTTTCTTTTAAGCTATTTGCATATTCCATGGCCTTTTCAGGTGTTCTGTGAACAGAAAGTATTTTCATTTCATAAGAAATTCCCATATCTTCTAAAAATTTAGCTGCATCTTTCATAATAGATAAATCAGAATCACTTCCCATAATAATGGCAACATCAAAATTTTTCATTTTTTTCCTCCTTAATAAATTGAAATAATAGGTATTATAAATACAATCCCATTTAATTTCCAATAGAATTATATTATAAAAATCCAAAATATACAAGATATTGGCGCAATAAAACTGGAATAATAGGGAATTTTACAAAAAAAGTTTACAAAATTGGAGGTTGTATACAAATTTATATAATTGTGATATAATTTTAAAGAATGTGCTAAAAAATATACTGAAATAAAAGGAAAGGTAAGAAAATAAATATTTATGAATATTTTAATAACCATTAATAAAAAATATGTAAAACAAGTAAATATATTATTAAATTCTATTCAGTATTCTAACACAAAGGAAAATTTTGATATATATGTATTACATGAAGATTTAGAAGAAAAAGATTTAAAAATAATGAATAACAATTTGGATTTAAAACGATTTCAAATCCATCTAATTCATATATCAGAAAAGAAAATGCATAAATTTCCTGTATATGAAAAACGATATCCTGTAGAAGTGTATTTTAGAATTTTTGCTAGTAACTATTTACCACAAGATTTGGATAGAATTCTTTATTTAGATGCAGATACGATTGTGATAAATCCATTAAAAGAATTATATGAAACAGACTTTGAAGGAAATTATTATATTGCAGCAACACATGTCAAAAAAGTACTACATAAATTAAATGAAATTCGATTAAATATAAGAGAAGATGAGCCATATATTAATACAGGTGTTCTTTTAATAAACTTAAAAGAATTAAGAAAGGTTAATATAGAAAAAGAAGTAAAAGCATTTATAGAAAAGAATGAAAAGAAACTGTTATTGCCAGACCAAGATATTATTGTATCCATTTTTGGAGATAAAATTAAATTAGTGGATAGCCTAAAATATAACTTAGGAGAAAGAACTGTAAATACATATAATATCAATCACCCCAAAAATCCAATCGGATTACGATGGATTTGTAGAAATACAGTTATTATCCATTATTTTGGTAGGAATAAACCATGGAATAAGCAATATATAGGAAGACTAGATTGTTTTTATCATAAAATAGAAAAGTTGATACGAAAACATGCAAAAAAGAAAGTACTCATATTATCTTGTGGAACAGGAGGAGGACATAATTCAGCAGCAAAGGCGATTCAAGAAAATTTAATAGATAAAGGAATTGAAACAGATTTTATTGAATACTTAGATATTGTAAATCAAAAGGTCAGAAATAATGTAAATAAACTATATATTCATTCTACAAGAGAAAACGGAAAAGTATTTAAAGTGGTATATAAATTAGGCGAAATTTATCAAAAGACAAATCTAAAATCACCTATATATGCTTTGAATTTTCTAAATAAGAAAAGATTATATAGATATATCATAGACAATAATTATCAATATATTATCACAACACATTTATTTGCTGCACAATCTTTAACAGCTATCAAAAAAGAGCATCCTATAAAATTTATGGCAGTAGCAACAGATTATGTATGTATTCCATTTTGGGAGGAAACAAACCCAGATTATTTTGTCATACCAAGTGAAGATCTAAAAGAAGATTTTGAAAGTAAAGGAATACCAGAAGAAAAGTTATTACCTTTAGGAATTCCAACAGCAAAAGCATATAGAGAAAAGTATGATAAAAATGTGTATAAGGAAAAACTAAAGTTTGATGTGAATAAAAAATATGTACTGATTTTAACAGGTAGTATGGGATTTGGAAACATAACAGATATGATTAAAAAATTACATGAAGATATGAAGCAGGTAAATTTTATAGTTTCTTGTGGGCATAATGAAGCGTTATTTAACACATTGAAAGAGGAATATAAAAATACCAAAAACATAATCATACTACCATATACAGATAAAATCAGTGAGTATATGAAAGCAAGTGATATTATCCTTAGTAAACCAGGAGGATTAACAACAACTGAAATTACAACCTTACGCAAGCCATTTATCCATACAATGCCAATTCCAGGTTGTGAAAATTATAATGCCAACTTTTTTGATACAAGAAAAATGGCAATAAAATGTGATACAATAGAAGAAGTAGTAGAAAATACTAAAAAATTAATAAAAAATCAAACATTGCAAAATCAGATGATTGAAAATCAAGAAAAATATATTAGAAAAGATACATGTGATAAAATAACAGATATTGTCATAAAAGAAATGCAGAAAAAATAAAGAATTTGTTGACTTGAAAATGGATGTCATAGCAATTTTTCTGTACAATCTTATGATATAGAAAAAAAGGAATGGGATGAAAATGAAAGGTGTTGTAGAAAACGTAGAGAGCATAGAAGAATTAGAACAAAACGAGAATGCAAATATAATAGATTTATGGACCCCTTGTGAATTTAAGATTGATGCAAATTATGAGTATGTACCAAAAGAAAATTCCATATTTTCTATATGTTCTGATTTTATATATTATGGTATTGCCTATCCAATACTAAAAGTACTTACAAAAATCATCTATGACTTTAAAATTGAGGGACAAGAAAATATAAAAAATTTAGAAGATGGTGCAATTAGTGTATCAAATCATGTACTATTTCTAGATTGTGCAATGATAGGCTTAGCTTTTAAAGACAAAAAAATCTATTATACGACACAAGAAGAAAGTTTTAAAATTCCTCTTGTCAGAAAATTAATAAAATTATTAAGAGCAATTCCAATACCAAAAAGTATAGAAAATAGAAAGTATTTTCTAAAAACAATTGGTGATTTATTAAAAGAAAAAAGTATGATACATATTTATCCAGAAGCTTCTTTATGGCCATATTGTCAAAAAATACGAAATTTTAAAAATGGTGCATTTGATATGGCAGCTAGAAATCAAGTTCCCATTATACCTTGTGTATTTACTTTTAGAGAACCAACTGGAATTAGAAAACGATTTAAGAAGAAAAAAGATGTGACATTAAAAATATTAAAACCAGTTTATTCTGATAGTGATAAATATATAAAGCAACGAGTAGAGGAATTGAAAGAAAAAGCGTTTATGAATATGAAAGATGTTATAGAATAAAGATAATTTGTATAAGGAGAAATCAAATTATTATGAAATATACAAATATAAAAGAAGAATTAATCAAAAAAAATGGTAATAGATGTAGTATTTGTGGAAGAAAGTTTGAGGATGGTGAAAAGGTTGATATAGATCATATAATGCCAAAAGCTTTAGGTGGAAAAGATACTATAGATAATTTACAATTAACATGTAGAATATGTAATATAAAAAAAAGTGATAAACTAATATATTCTAAAGCTTTTGAGGAAAATATTATAAATATTATAAAAAATAGTAAAAAGTATGAAATTATAGAAAAGCCAAAACATTTTCCATTACATATAGATTTGATTTTAAAAGATAACACTGACGGACAATATAAAATATGTGAAATAAAAACAAGTACAATTTTTACACAAGATAGATTAAGTTCTACTATAAATTATATGAATGAATGTAAAATGGACTTAAAGAAGATATATAGTAATATAAAAAGTGTATTTATTTTTCCGGGTAAACTATCTTTAGCAAATCAACAAATTTTAGAAAAAAATGAAATTGAAATATGGGATAGGGAATATTTAATATCACAATTTAAACAAGAAATAGAAAAATTAAACAATCCATATTTTAATAGTATATTAGAGATTGCTAAAGAAATATCTAAAAATGTAGAAGATAAATATGAAGAAAAAATTATAAAACTGAAAAAATGTAAAACTGGCAAGGAAAATTGGAATGAATATCAAGAATTAGTGGGAGAAATTTTAGAATTATTATTTTGTCCAAAACTTGAAAAACCTTTAGAGGAAAAATATGATAGAAGTAAAACAAATAGGAGAGATTATATAATTCCAAATTATTGCCAAGAAGGTTTTTGGAATTTTTTAAGACAAAATTATTATGCAGATTATATTGTTATTGATGCTAAAAATTCTTCAATAGGAGTGAAGAAGCAAGATATATTACAAGTATCTAATTATTTAAAAAAGCATCGGAACAGGATTATTTGGTATCATTTTTGCTAGAAAATATAATGAGAAAAAATTAATAGACACATTAAGCCAAATATGGCAGTTAGAAAACAAAATGATTATCATATTAGATGATAATGATGTAGAACAAATGTTAATTGAAAAGAAAAATGAGGGAAATCCAGAAAAATTAATTAGACAAAAAATAGAAGATTTCAGACTATCAATATAAAAGTATATTAGGAGGAGATAAAAATGGAAAGAAAAGATGCAATGCAATTATTGAAAAAATATAACAAGGAGGAATTTCATTTAAGACATGCGTTAACAGTAGAAAGTGTTATGAGATATTTTGCAAAAGAAAATGGATATGATGAAGACTTTTGGGGAATAGCAGGATTATTACATGATGTTGATTTTGAACAATATCCAGAAGAACATTGTAAAAAAGCACCAGAATTATTAAAAGAAATCAATGCGAGTGAGGAGCTTATACATGCGATTTGTAGTCATGGATATGGTATTTGTTCAGATGTAAAGCCAGAGCATGAAATGGAAAAAATCTTATTTGCAACAGATGAGTTAACAGGAATTATCTGGGCAGCTGCTAAAATGAGACCATCTAAAAGTACAAAAGATATGGAACTTTCAAGTTTAAAGAAAAAGTTTAAGGACAAAAAATTTGCAGCTGGTTGTTCAAGAGAGATTATCAGAACAGGTGCAGAACAATTAGGTTGGGAGTTAGACACATTATTAGATAGAACATTACAAGCAATGAAAGTTTGTGAAGATGAAATAGAAGAAAAAGTGAAAGCAGAAATATAATGGGTATAGGAGTTGAAATGGAAATACCAATAAAAAAGAACCAAGAATATATTGTAGATATAATTGATAATGGATTTGGAGGAGAAGGTATCGCCAAGATTGATAATTTTACCATATTTATTCCGAATAGTATCAAGGGAGAAAAGGTAAAAGTATTAATTGTGAAGGTGTTATCTTCTCATGCTTTTGGAAAAGTAATAGAAATCTTAAAAAAAGCAGAAAGTCGAACAGAAAGTGATTGTCATACATATAAACGCTGTGGAGGTTGTCATCTAAGACATATTCAATATTCTGAAACATTAAACATGAAAAGAAATGCTGTTCAAAGTCTAGTTAATAAAACATTAGAGACAAAAATTGAAGTAGAAGAAACTTTAGGAATGGAACATCCATATCACTATAGAAATAAAGCACAATATCCAGTGGGCATAGATAAAGAAGGAAAACCAGTAATTGGTGTTTTTGCCAATCGAACACATGAAATTATTCCGATACAAAATTGCTTGATTCAAGATGAAAAAACAGAGGAAATTGCAAAATATATTGTAAGCTATATTACCCAAAATCATATTTCTATATATAATGAAAAGACTAGAAAAGGATTAATAAGACATATTGTTACCAAAATAGGAAAAAGAACAGGCGAAATTATGGTGATTCTTGTTATCAATGGAAAAGAATTTCCAAATGAGAAGAAGTTTGCAGAAACATTAATAGGTAAATTTCCAAATATTAAAACAATTGTCAAAAATATAAATGAGAAAAATACAAATGTGATATTGGGAGAAAAAAATATAACAATATATGGAGAAGGATATATAACAGATACATTAAGAGAGTTAACATTTAAAATTTCACCATTATCTTTTTACCAAGTAAATCCAGTTCAAGCAGAAAAGTTATACATGATAGGTGTCAAATCAGCAAATATCACCAAAAAGGATGTTGTCTTTGACCTATATTGTGGAATTGGAACGATTTCTTTATTTATGGCAAAATATGCGAAGAAAGTATATGGTATTGAAATTGTAAAACAAGCAGTAGAAGATGCCATAGAAAATGCAAAAATAAATGATATCCATAATACAGAATTTATTGCAGGAGATGTGGAAGGGGTATTAGATGATTTAATCAATAACAAGAAAATCATTCCAGATATCATTATGGTAGACCCTCCAAGAAAAGGTCTTGATAAAACAAGTATTCAAAATATATTAAAGATAAAACCGAAAAAACTTGTCTATATTAGTTGTAATCCAGCAACTTTAGTAAGAGACTTAAAAGAGTTAGAGGAAAGTTATGATATAAAAAGTATAAAACCAGTAGATATGTTTCCATTTACAAGTCATGTGGAAGTTTGTGCGTTGCTAGAGATAAAGAATTACCAGTAATACTTGAATTTACTAGCTTTCAAGATACAATAATGTTTCGTAAAAGAGGTAGATTTGGACTAGAAAAAGTACAAAAAAATGAAATTCATGTTAAGGTTGTTTTAGATATGGAGTGTGGAAACATATAAAATGAATTTTTAAAATTGATATAATAGTTGCTGTGAGCGAATTGCAGAGATTATATATCTATGCTCAATACACCATATGATATGGTTGTATGTTGATGAACATATGAATTTATTAAAATAAAATTTAAAAGTTAAAGAGAATCCTGAGTAAAGTGCCTTGTAATAGGTGCTTTATTTTTTGAGTAAAAATTCAATATATTTAGTGTAAATTTTAGCGAATTTGTTGAGAAAAATGTAAATCTGTGATATAGTGTAATCAGAGATTTAAGAGTGTAATATTACG
>CALXZX010000010.1 GCA_944393375.1 uncultured Clostridia bacterium
CTCTAGGTGGTTGGCGATATCTACCTCCACTACGGACTTCCACCGATTAGCTAGACGACATGCCTGTCGCACTAAATGGATGAAAGGGTCAACACGTGTTGACCCTCTCTGTGAGGTTGCCAGTTTTTAATAAGTACTCATAAGGCTTGACCTTTTCTTGAATCATCCCTATGAGTATGTCGATAATTCCAGCGAATTCCGGATATCTTCTTTTAGCCATTTCTCCCAAGGGATAAATGTATTCTTGATTTTCCCTTATGTATTTGGCTTTTCTTTTGTTCGTAAAGACACTATATGTACTACAATTGTCTTTACGGTCTGCTATCTTATTTAAAGAGGTTATCAGCCTCTTTCTTATTCGTCTATAATACCTCTTCGGATTATAGACTTTACTCCATGGACACTTCTTTTCTTTCGGGGGTTTCGAAAGAATTCTGACATTCTTTAAAACCTCCTTATCGAGCTGATACACTGTGACTAGCTCCTTGCCTTTTTTAGGCAATTCAGCGTCCTCCACCACATCATGCAACAATGCTGTGGAGAATAAAATGTCGCATTGCTTCCATATCCATTTTTTACTCTTTCGTGGATATGCTTCCCGAAAAGCCAATTCGGGTCTCAACAGAATTAAAGTGATACATACCCTCATGGGATGCATCACATATGGCTCTCCGTCATCTCTTTTCTGCCCACTATGATATTTCACAGCAAGCGGCAACGCTATTAGCGTATTCCGTAATCCCTTTTTCTGAGCAAAATGCTCAATGAATCTATATAACTTTAAATAACTGGCTTCTTTCATTTTTTCACCCTCCTTCAGAATCAGGTTTTCCAGGTTTCCTGCAATATTATATATCGTTTCAAGGTTTATGTCAATTGTTTTATCCTTATTCTATCTTTTCAATTATTTTCCCTCTTTTCCTACACAACTTATTATATACTTTCTTCTTTTCTTTCTCTAAATATAAAATAATTTCTATCTTCTTCTTTTCCTGTAAATATTTTTTTGTTGTTTATATTCCTATTTTTATTGCAGTTTTTTTTATTTAATGGTATGATAATTTTGATAGGAGTGAAAAAATTATGAAACAACCAGAATTTGATTTTTATGATAAAACAAGTTTAAAATCATATAACTTAGATAAAAGCATGAGATATCAATTAAATATGTTAGATACATTAGATGTTTTTACAAGAAAACATTCTGAAAATGTGGCAGCTTTAACTTGTAGACTTTGTGAATATTTACATTGTAATAAAGGATTTACAGAATATTGTACCATTTGTGCATATCTTCATGATATTGGAAAATTATTTATTCCACCTGCTATTTTACAAAAGCCATCTAAATTAACTGATGAAGAATTTGAAGTTATGAAAAAGCACACTACTTTAGGATATGAAATGTGTATGAAAGATTTAAAATTAAGACCTTATGCAGCTGGACCTTTATATCATCATGAAGCTTTAAATGGAACAGGTTATCCTCAAGGATTAATGAAAAAAGATATTCCTTATGAAGGACAAATTATCCGTGTAGCTGATGAATATGATGCTATCGTAAGTAAAAGACAATATAAATCACATATTGGTATATCTGATACTTTAAAAATTTTAATAGAGGAAACCAAACCTTCTGTTACCCCAGATTATTCTGGTACTTTAAATCAGCTTGCAGAAGAAACTAAACTTGGTAAAAGTAATCCTATTATTGTTCGTACTTTATTTAAAGTTGTTATTGACGATATTGAATATGAAATCACCTGCACACAAAGTTATGTAGATAATTTAGAACAAGAAATTAAACGTATGAAACAAATGGAAAAATACAAAGAAAAAATGGAAAAGGCAAAAAATGAAAAAGATAAAAATTATTATGCAGAAGGAGTTAGAGTCTTAGCCAAACCTGGTGAAACAATTGAAAATTTAAGTCAAGTTCATCAAGAATATATAGAAGCATATAATACTAGAAAAGCAATCATTGATAATTTATATAAAGAAATTAAAGTTATCAAAAAATTAAGAGTATAACATATATAAAAGAGGATTTAAATAAAATTAAATCCTCTTTTATTCTTCTAGCCCAAAGCTTACTCCTAATGCATTATTTACTTGGTTAATGATTTTTTCATCATCTATATGACCTATTTTTTCCTTTAAACGGCTTTTATCAATTGTTCTGATTTGTTCTGTTAAAACTATAGAATTATTTTTTAATCCACAACTTTCTGAATCGATTTCTATATGTGTTGGTAATTTATTCTTTCCTGTTTGTGAAGTAATAGCCGCTGCAATTACTGTAGGACTATATTTGTTTCCTAAATCATTTTGTATAATTAATACAGGTCTAATTCCTCCTTGTTCAGAACCTACTACTGGGCTTAAATCTGCATAAAACATATCTCCTCTTTTTATTATCATTTTTTTCACTCCCAATATTGTTATATTATCAAGTATGTGTTTTATTTTAAATATTAGCCATGTAAAGTTTTTTATTGAAACTTTACTTCCTTATATAATATGTAAATTAATGTTTTTTTGCTATTGTCTTTTACTTCCATTCTAGTAGGTTTTCCTGTTTCTTTACTAATATACAATATTCTATATTTCGTGTATGGATTTTCTTCATTTTCTGCTTCTAATATGATTTCATTATCTTTTTCCTCAAATTCTTGTTTACCATTTTGTTTATATGTTTCTATAAATGTATTTAAGTCCATACAATTATCTGTCATATATGGATAATTGTTATATATTTTTGATATATTTAAATTAGTATTTTCCACTTTTAATTCATTTCCTGTTTTCGTAATTTTGATTCCTTTTATATTTTGTGGTTCTAATATTTCTTGTTCTGACATATCTGGTGTTATGTAGTTTTGTTTGATAATATATCTGTTTACATTTTTGTTACTATTGACTTCTACTTCTATGATGCTTTCATATGAACTAATATTTAAAATATTTTCAATTATTTCTTGACTACTATTATTATTTCCAATTTTTATTTTTTTACTCTTGGTTATATAAAAAAATGTAATTAAAAAAATAGCAATAATACTTATTATGATAATCATTTTTTTTAATATCTTATTTTTATCCAAAAAAAGCCTCCTAATAAAATGTAAACTATTTGTATATCATTTATACAAATAGTTTCTTGCTACATCTTATTCTAGAGACTTTTAAAATATTCTTCTATTTTATTGATTAAATCTTCTTTTGTTTCTATTTTATTAATAGAATTTCTAAATTCACTTGAATTTTTAAGATTTTTCGTATACCACGCAATATGTTTTCTAAGTTCTTTAACAGCAATTTCTCCTTTTTCTTCTACTGCTAGTTCTATATGTTTTTCTATAATTTTCAATTTTTCATGATTATCTGGTTCTTCTATTATTTTACCAGTTTCTAAATATTCTAATATTTCTTTAAATATCCATGGTCTTCCAAAAGTTCCTCTTCCAATCATAATTCCATCTACACCAGTATATTCAAACATTCTTTTTGCTGATTCACCATCTACCACATCTCCATTTCCAATCACCGGAATATGAACACTTTCTTTTACCTGTTTTATAATATCTAAATCTGCTTTTCCTGTATAAAATTCACTTCTAGTTCTTCCATGTATCGTTATTGCAGATATACCAACTGCTTCTGCAATTTTTGCTATTTGCACAGCTACAATGTTTTCTTTATCCCATCCTTTTCTGATTTTTAATGTGACTGGAACCTTTGAATGCTCCATTACTGTTTTTAAAATACTTTCTGCTTTTTCCAAATCTAATAATAATTTACTGCCATCTCCATTTTTAACAACCTTTGGTGCAGGGCATCCCATATTAATATCTAAAATATCTGCAATTTTACTTA
The DNA here is from genome assembly GCA_944393375.1 of uncultured Clostridia bacterium. Lineage (GTDB taxonomy): Bacteria > Bacillota > Clostridia > TANB77 > CAG-508 > CAG-269. The sequence continues at coordinate 3,877 of CALXZX010000010.1, forward strand.
CATGTTCTGCTGCATATGCCATTGATTCTTCATCACTTCCAAAGATTTGCATACTAATAGGTCTTTTTTCTCCATCTGTATTTAACAATCTCTTTGTCTTTAAATCATTGTGAAACATAGCTCTTGCACTTGCCATTTCTGTACAAACCATTCCTGCACCATATTCTTTACATATCATTCGAAATGGCCTATTGGTTACACCTGCCATGGGAGCTAATATTAAATTATTTTCTAATTCTACATTTCCTATTTTTAATTTTTTTATATATCCCATTTCTTTCTCCTTGTTTTATATAAACAACAAAAAGGAAAATGAACTTTTCCTTTTATTGAACAAATATTGTTTTTTGTCTTTTACCACTAATATTTAATAATAGTCCTATACATATAAAGTTTGTAATTAAAGAACTTCCTCCATAACTAATAAATGGTAGTGGTACACCTGTTATTGGTAACAATCCCATAACCATTCCTATATTTTCTAGTACATGGAATAAAAATATTCCTGTAATTCCAATGGCAATTAAAGAACCTGCTTTATCTTTTGCTGTTTTCGCAATATAAATACATTTGGTTATTAAATATACATACAGTAAAATGATACCACCAGCTACAATAAAGCCCATTTCTTCTCCAATAACAGAATAAATAAAGTCTGTTGTTTTTGGATATAAGAATCCTAATTGTGTTTGATTTCCTTTTAAAATTCCCATTCCTGTTAATCCACCAGAACCTATGGCAATTTTAGATTGAATAATATTATATCCAGCACCTCTAGGGTCTGATTCCGGATTTAAAAATACATCAATTCTGGTTTTAGCATGTTCTGGCAATACAAAATTATATAATAGAGGTACTGCAACCACAATTAATAAAATCGTCCCAATGATATATTTCTTATCCAAACCAGCTGAAAATAGGATTAATGCCATTGCAACAATATATGCTAATGCTGTTCCATAGTCAGGTTGCATAATAATTAATAAAATTGGTACACCTACAACGGCTAATGCAATTGGTAATTTTGTTATTCTATTGATTTCATCTTGTCCTTTACGTTGAATTTTTATAATGGTATAAGTCAAAAATAATATAACAAATACTTTGTCAAATTCTCCAGGCTGAAATGAAAATCCAAATATGTTATACCAACTTGTTGCTCCATTAATTGGAGATGTGAATAATACACCTATTAATAACACAATAAATATGCCATATAATACTGGTGATGCTTTTAACAACAAGTTATAATCTATAAACATAACAATTACCATTGCTATTAGACTTACCACAAACCATATTATCTGTTTTGTAAATTCTTCATATTCAGTTTCTTGCGTGGCAGAAAATAATGCAACTATTCCTATAACACACAGAATAATTGCAGTAATTAAGATTCCCCACTCCATATTTTTTAATTCTCTTTTTCTCATTAAATCACTCTTTTTCTATTTTTTATTTTGATTTAATTCTTCTTTTGTTTCTTTTTCTTCTGCAATATCTACTTTATTTTCTGATTCTATATTTTCTTCTTTTTTTTCTACGTCTTCATCTTCCTTTTCTTCTTCTTGTTTTTCTTTATCTTCATGATTTACATATTTTTCTTCTTTATTTTCTTGATTTTTTATTTCTGATTCTTTTTCATTTTGTACTGCATCTTGTTTATTTTCATTTTTAGATTGTTCTTGCTTATTTTCCTTTGTTTCCTCTTGCTTTTTCTCGATTTTTCTTGCTTCATTTTTTATATTTAATATCGGAATATTCGCATATAAAGCTGGAGCTCCATTAGTACCATCTTCATTTTCTTTATTGGTTAATCTGACATCTATTGCCCCTTCATCTATATCTATATATTTTTTGATAACTTCTATAATCTCTTGTTTCATCAATTCTAAGAAATCTGCTGAAACATTTGCTCTATCTTGCATAAGAACCAAATGTAATCTTTCTTTAGCAGCCTCTTTTGAATTTGGTGCTGTTTTTTCTTCTTTTTTTCTTAATCTATTAAAGAATTTCATTATGTTTTCAAACATTCTTAAATTTCCCTCCAACTTTTGTTTTATTATGATTTCTTAAATAATCTTTTTAATTTTGCAAAAAATCCCTTTTCTCTTCCTGGAATTGTTACTTCTATTTTTTCTCCTAATACTCTTTTAGCAATTTCAATATATGCTTTTCCTGATGGTGCTCTTCTATTTTGAATAACAGGCTCTCCTTTATTGGTTTGTGTAATGATATATTCATCATCTGGCACAACACCAATTAAATCGATAGATAATAAGTCAACAATATCGTCAACATCCATCATTTCACCTTTTCTTACCATATTAGGTCTTATTCTATTAATAACCAATTCTGGATTTTTTATATCAGATGATTCTAAAAGTCCTATAATTCTATCTGCATCTCTTATGGCAGATATCTCTGCTGTTGTAACAACAATTGCTCTATCTGCCCCAGCAATGGCATTTTTGAATCCTTGCTCTATTCCAGCAGGACAATCTATTAATATATAGTCAAATTCTTCTTTTAATTTGCCCACTAAATTTCTCATTTGTTCTTCATTTACTGCGCTTTTATCTCTTGTTTGGGCCGCTGGTAATAGGTATAATTCTTTAAATCTTTTATCTTTTATTAATGCTTGTCTTAATTTACATTTTTCTTCCACAACATCAACGATGTCATATACAATTCTATTTTCTAATCCCATAACAACATCCAAATTACGTAATCCTATGTCTGTATCAATTAATACGACTTTTTTTCCTTCTAATGCTAAACTAGAACCTAAATTTGCTGTTGTTGTTGTTTTTCCTACTCCACCTTTTCCTGATGTGATAACAATTACTTCTCCCATAATTCTCCTCCTTAGGATTTAAAAACACATATTTTTTGATGTGTATATCATATAACGAAATCCATTAATTGTCAATGATATTTCTTGCTAAAATTACAAAAAGATTGCTAAAATATTACATTTTTGTTACATAAAATTATAATTCGTATTTCTTACGGAAATAACTATATACAAATTGCAAAAAAAATAAACAAATATTATTTGATTTTATTCTTTAATAATATTTGTTTATCATTTTCCTATAACATGTTGATATTGATTTTTTATTGTATTTGATGTGGATTGCTTGATGCACCTTCTTGTTGTAAAATAGCAATATCTGCATCTAATGAAATCACAGGACGAATGCCTTTATATCGATTTCTACCATCACTACTAGTTCCTATAATCATTGAACAATCATTTGCATCTCCTGTATTCATGCTGTTTCCACTTACTCCAAATATTCCCCAATGAATTGTTTGCTCATCATATGAGATTAAATATTTATTTGCTAACCAATAACTTTTACCATATATAAAACTATTATTACCATCATATTGATAATAATCATTTGTTAATGTTACACTTTCTCCACTTGCCAGTGTCTTCCAAGTTTTACTTTCTTCATCAAAATATGTAAAACCTTCAGTTGAATAAGTTACTTGGTTTCCATATGCCTGTGTTTCTCCTTTTCCCCAATTTTCTATGTCTGTTTGTTCATATCCTACAATTTTATTTACATCTTCTACGGTGATACTTCTTGCTCCATTAGCGCCTTTTCCTTGCCCATATAATTGACTTATTGTATTTAATTCTTCTATTCCGTTAGCATATCCTGTTTGTCCACTAAGATAATAATAAGTTCTTCCATTTTCTTCATATCCACCAGTATCTGGTCCAACAAAATCTTCTGCTACTAATAAGATTTCATTGGTTTCTTCATCTACACCTAATACTCTCCATCCATATTGATAACTTGCTAGATTAAATACTTGGTCTTCTGTATGTCCACTTTTTCCTCTTGTTGATGTATAGCTAGTCTTTGTTGCCCTATCTTGTGGATTATAATCCACATAATCTCCTATTTTTAATTGTGCTATTCCATTTGTAATAATAGTTTCTCCATCTTCATTTGTTTCTTCATGCCAATCTTGTAATTCTTTTAATATAACAGCTTCTTTATCTCCTTCAGTATAATCTGTATAATACATTTTGATTTGGTCGTTTTCTTTAACTCTTATTCCTTCTACATAAAAGATATTATGGCTATTTTCATTAATAATATAAATATCTGTTAAATCAGATGAATATGTATATCCATTTGCCTTATATGTTTCATAGTCTTCTCCATAATTTAAAGTTAACCCATCTAACCTTTCTAATTCTAAAATTAAAAATTTTCCAGTGTCATTTACTCCTACAACTCCTGCATTCTCTAAATTCGTAATATCTGGATATTCTGTTTGAGCAGGTATATCTCCATATTCTGAATAATATAAAGACACTTTATCTCTCAAATTTGCTATATCATTTTGCATATTTGTTAAATTTTTTATATAAATATTATCTTTTGCAGAATAAAGAATCATTCCTGTTATGGTTAATATAATGATAACCGCTATTGATAATGAAATCAGTGTAATACCTTTATCCTTTTTTATCATTTGCATTACCTCCAACCTTCTTTAGTATAGTTTACTATTAATTTATTTTATTTTCAATAGGAATATCCATATTTTTATAATCATATTTATCCATTTCTTGTTGAATTGTTTCATATAATATTTTCCTGTTTTTATATATCATATGTTCCTTCATTTGTAATCCCCATAAGAAAATAACGATTAAAAAAATAGCAATGTTTTTCAAATATAATATCGCTATACTACTTACGATTGTTATAATAATCAAAGTTATATAAGATATTCTGTATATGTATTTTTCAGCAGTCTGTTTTCCCTTAAAAATATAAATCAGACTTTTTAATATTCTTCCACCATCTAATGGATATATTGGAAATATGTTAAATATAATTAATGTCACATTTGAAAATATCATTATCATTTTATCATAATAATTAATGTTAAAAATATTAAATAGTATTAGAATCGTAATTATCAATATATTGGTTATTGGACCTGCTAATGCCACAAATATTTTTTTTACTTCTAAAAGATTTCCTTTTCTTATCTTAATATTATAATCTTTTCTTGTAATATTAAAATCTATGGATACTCCAAATGGTTTTACCTCTATTTTTGTTGGTCTCATTCCTAATAAAATTCCTGAAAATAAATGCCCAAATTCGTGTATAATAGCAAATAACATTATCATAGCATATATTTTTATTTGGTTGGTTATGAAGAACAATATAACAAGTATAAATATTTTTAAATCAATTCTAAATTTCATCTTTTCTCCTTTATAATTCCAATATCTTTTGTGGGTCAACAGTTCTTTCCGATATTCGAATTTCAAAATGTAAATGTGGGCCTGTTGAATTTCCAGTAGACCCTACTTCTGCGATTTCTTGTCCTTGTGTAACCATATCACCTTCTTTTACATATAAGCTATTACAATGTGCATAAATAATACTCACTTCTCCTATTTGTATTTTTATGTGTTTTCCATAATCTCCTTCTTCTGAAACCAGAACCACCTGTCCATTAGTTGCAGATTTTATTTTGGTTCCAGTTGTTGCTGCTATATCTGTTCCCGTATGATTTTTTGGTACTGTTCCTGTTGCTGTTTCTCTATATCCATATATAGAACTAATTGTTCCTTCTACTGGCTTTATAAAGCTTGTTGTATTTTTTACATCAAGAATATCTTGTTCTTCTTGAGATAAGTTTTGAGTTTCTTCTACTTGCTGGGTTTCTTCTGTGCTTTCCTCTACAGCTCCTCCAATACCATTATTTATTTGTGTATTTTCTGTTATATTTACCTCTTTCGTTTCATCATCTTGATTCTGATTTTCATTTTCTTTACTGAAAATTCCCATGAAATAATTTTGAGTGTCTTCATATAACTTTCTAAAATCAATATCATAAGAAATGATTTCATTTACTTTGTTTATAAAATCTTCTGAAAAAATATATTGCTTATTTTGTATTGTATAAATGACTAAATAGATACATATACAAACTATTAATTGGATAATCATTTTTTTTAATAATTTTATATCTTTTTTTTCATATTTTTCTTTTTTATTTTTTTCCTCTTGAATAACTGTTAGTCCTTCATTTCTTTTTCTACGCTCATATATCTCCTCTGCTCGTCTAATTCTTTCTTCTACGGTCATTGCTCTTTCCATAAAAAAACACCTCTTCCTTGGTTTCTTGTTAAACTATATGTTAGGAAAAGGTATTTTATGCCTATTTAATAATTAATAATATAAATTGTAAAACCATAACAATACTGGCTATATATGCATATTTCTTTAATCTCTTGTTAATTCTTGAATTTAAAATAACTTCTTTCTCAGATTTTTCTACTCTTTCTATATATTCTGATACTAACATTTCTGCTTCTTTTATTGCATATTGACTATCTTCATTATCTCTATTGACTTGCTTTTGTTCCGTATTTTTATTTATCTTTTGAAATTTTTTTATCATTTTGTTAGATTTAAAAACCACATAGGCCTCTTTTACAATATTTGATGGTAAGTCTTTTAGGATAACCATATTTTTCAAATCGATATCTTCCATCTGTACCTCCTTAGTTTCTTATGTATTTATTTTCAGTATTTCCATAATTTTTCATTTTATACACGAAAAAACATATTGATTGAAATGCACCTCCATTTAGTATTTTAACACAATGTGTTTTTTATTGTGTCTACTAAATAGAGGTGCTTTTCAATTAATATGTGCTTTTAGTCAATTTTTTCAATGTCAATTCTCGCTTTTTCATATGTGATATCTTCGATAGATACACCTGCTAATTTTAATGTATCTCCTGCATTTAACCTAAGAATAACCGTACTGGTTAATGTAATACGATTATTCACCAAATCTTCTAATACTGGTCCATCATTAAAAGTACTATCTACCACTGTATCATTTACTAGCAATACAACATTAAAGTTAAATGAACCTGCTCCTTCTTTTATTCCAAATAATTGATACGAAATTTGATAAATTCCTGTTTCATTAATAGAAATCGTATCACTACCTTCTTCATGTGTAAGTACATTTCCAATCACAATATCATTTTGACTAAACTTGATTGTTGTTGTTCCTAATTGTGTATTGTCACCTTCTACTGCTATTGTTGTTAATATTTCTTTTTTCTGATTTATGTTACTATCAATGATTACTATAACAATTAAAATTATTAAAATAATAATAGATATACCAACACCAATACATTTTAGAATATCCGTTTGTTTACAACTACAATTCATACTATTCCCCCATTTTTAATATATGAAGAATAGTTTGTATTGTTCCACTTATATGAATATCTATAATATAGAACTACTAAAATTTATTGATTAATAATTATAAATCTTAGAAATTTATTGTTTTACATATTAGAAAATTTATGAAAATTATTTATTCATCTTCTACATATTTTCTTCCTGTTAATTGATAAAATCTTTTTGCCGCTTCGCTTATTATTCTATATGCTTGTACTGTTGTTATTGGTCTGTTTTCTCCTTTTCTACTTTTAAATAAATATTCACCTATTTTCATATTTTTTGTGTATTTCTCCATTTCCACTAATAAACCATTACATAATGGAAATCGTTTTTGTTTTCATGTTTTCTTTTCTATTACTGTAATATGTTGTTTCATACTGCCATCACTATTTCTTACATCATCTCTTGCTAATTTCATAATGTCTGATACTCTCATTCCCGAATTAATACTTGTATAGAATAATTATATACAAAAAACCTCCAATTTCTACTGATTAACATTTAAAATATTAACCAATAAACCTTGGAAGTTTATTGTCCTATGAACTTTTTATTTATTACCTTGGTTGCTGATTTTTCACTTTTTCTATGACTATTTTCATAGCGTTTATATCCTTATAGACAGATTGTGTAATTTCACGTATTCTTACTCTCTTAATGTTTTCGATTATATCTTATGCACTCTTTAATTCAAGCCTCAATTTATCAGCAATCATTGCTATAAATTCTGAATTAGTTGGCTTTCCTTTAGCAGCTGAAATTGTATATCCAAATATATTTTCTACTGCTTCTTGCTGACCTCTCCCCCACGCAACTTCAATAGCATGACGAATGGCTCTTTCTACGCGACTTGGTGTAGTATTAAATTTACGTGCAATTTGTGGATATAGGCTTTTGGTAATTTGATTAATCACATCTATATCATTTACTACCATCATAATGGCTTCTCTTAAATATTGATATCCTTTAATATGTGCTGGTACACCAACTTCATGAATAATATTTGTTACTAATGCTTCCAAATTTTCTTCTGATTTTGTGTTGTCTGAAGATATTTCTATGTATTGTGGCTTTGTATCTCTTGTTATAAAGTTATTATTTGTATTTGATGTTGTTGGCTTATAAAATTTAAACTCTCTTATCCTTTGTATTAATACTTCGATATCAAAAGGCTTTACTACATAATATTGTGCACCTAATTCTATTGCTCTTTGTGTAATTTTATCTTGTCCAACTGCTGATAGCATAATACAAATTGGTTTTTTGGCTATTTTGATTTTATTAATATTTTCTAAAACACCTAACCCATCCAAATGTGGCATGATAACATCTAGTAATATAACATCCGGTACTGTATTGGCAATAATATCTATTACTTCTGTTCCATCTTTAGCTTTCGCAATAACCTCCATATCCTCTTGCGCATCTATATATGATGCTAATGTTTGACTAAATTCTTGATTGTCATCTGCTATTAAGACTGTAATCTTTTCTTTCATAATTTTTCCTCCAAAAAATAAATTGTAAATATTTTACAATTCAGATTATATGCTTGCAGATGATAATTTGCAAGATAAATTGGTAATTTTTTCCATTTGTTTTATAAAAGCATTATTTTTGTATACTTTTTTCTATATATTTTTTAGATAAAATTTCTATATTCAATAAATTAATATTTTTTAATGCATAATCTTTTAATAATTTCTCTTTTTTATCTTCTTCCATTTCTATTTTACAAACAATTTCTTCTGTATAAGTAGTATCTTTTATTTGAATCTCGTTATTTTTACAATAATACTTAAATTTTTCAAAATAATTGTATTCTAATTCCACTTTACACTCTGTTCCTATTGTAAGTTCTAACAATTCACTTTCTTCAATTGCTTTTTGCAAACTATCTGAATATGCCCTGACTAAACCACCAGTTCCTAGCAGTATTCCTCCAAAATATCTTGTTACTACAATTAAGACATTTATTAAATTATTTTTTTGCAAAATATTCAACATTGGTCCTCCTGCTGTTCCAGAAGGTTCTCCATCATCACTAAATCTTTCTACTATTTTCTCATCTTCTAATACTCTATAAGAAATACAATTATGTCTTGCATCAAAATATTTTTTCTTTACTTTCTTGATTTCTTCCTCTGCTTGTTCCTTTGAAGTTACTTTTATAAAATTAGCAATAAATTTTGATTTCTTTACAACAATTTCTGTTTCTATGTTATTTTTTATTGTTAAATATCGATTCATTTTTTGTTCCTTTTCTTTTTTATTTTTTCCAATTGAAACTAGTTTAAACCTGCCACATAACCTGTAGAATATGCTATTTGTAAATTAAATCCTCCTGTATAACTATCTACATCAATAATTTCTCCTGCAAAATATAATCCTTTTGCTTTTTTAGATTCCATTGTTTTGGGATTAATTTCTTTGATATTGATTCCTCCACTTGTAATAATTGCTTCTTCTATTGGTCTAAAGCCTTTTATTATCATTTCAAAATCTTTTATTTGCTTTATTAGTTCTTCTCTTTCTTTTCTTGTTATTTCATTTACTTGTTTATTGGGATTTATTTTACTTCTTCTAATGATAACTGGTATTAATTTTTGTGGTAATAATTTGTCCAAACTATTTTTAAATCGCTTGTTTTTTACTTCCTCAAAATCTCTTAAAATTCTATCATTTAGTTTCTTTTCATCTAAAGCAGGTTTTAAATCTATTTTTAAAACAATCTTTTTTTCATGAAATAATTTATCAATATTTTTATATCTAACTAAATGTGCTGACGAACTTAAAATGGTTGGTCCTGAAACACCAAAATGTGTAAATAGCATTTCTCCAAAGTCTTCATATATTTGTTTATTTTTTTCTCTATCGATTAATTTTATTTCAACATTTCTTAAACTTAATCCCTGTAATTCCTGACATTCTGTTTTATCATATACTTCCAAAGGAACTAATGATGGTTTTATTGGTGTTATACTATGTCCTAATTTTTCTGCTAATCTATATCCATTCCCTGTTGAACCAGTTAATGGATAACTTTTCCCTCCTGTGGCTAAGATAACTTTATTGGCTTTTATCATTTCTTTTTCTGTTCTAACACCAACGACTGTATTTTCTCCATCTATCGTTTCTGTTAAGATTTCTTCAACTTTTGTATCGTATTTTATTTCTATATTTAACTCTTTGATTTTTTTAGTAAAACATTTTAAAACATCAATAGATTTATCTGTTACTGGAAAAATTCGGTTTCCTCTTTCTTCTTTTACTTCTAGTCCTTGTTGTTTTAAAAATTCAATAATATCTTTATTAGTATATTGCTGATAAGCACTATATAAAAACATACCATTTCCTGGTGTATTTTTAATAAAATCTTCCATCTCTAAAGAAGATGTAATATTACATCTTCCTTTTCCTGTAATTAAGAGCTTTTTTCCTAATTGATTATTTTTTTCTATTATCAAAACATCATTTTTATTTTCTTTTGCAGTAATCGCTGCCATCATTCCAGCAGGACCACCACCTATTACAATTACTTTATTCAAAACAAATTCCTTTCTGTCCAATTGGGGACGTTTCTGTTTGGACATTTTGATATGAATTTATATGTTCCTTTTTTGATGAATTAAATATAATAATAACAAATTTAATGTTACATACATAAAAATGTCCAAACAGAAACGTCCCCAATTGCCCCAAATTTTTGCAAATTGCTATTTTTTCATTTCTTCTATTGCTTTTAATATACCATATTTTCCATAATCATAAGTTAAACCACCTTGCATATAGGCAATATATGGTTCTCTAATTGGTCCATCACAACTAAGTTCAATAGTTGATCCTTCTGTAAATGTTCCTGCTGCCATGATAACTTCATCTTCATACCCTCCCATTGGACTTGGTTCTGGTACGACACATGAATCAATTGGAGATCCTTTTTGAATACCTTGACAGAATTTTATTAATTTTTCAGCTGTTCCTAAATGAATGGTTTGTACAATATCTGCTCTTTCATCATTATATTTAGGTTCTACTGTATATCCTAATTCTTCTAAAATACAGCTTGCGAATATAGCTGTTTTAACACTACTTGCCACTACCTGTGGTGCAAAAAATAGTCCTTTTAATAAATTGGTATTTTGATTTAATGATGGACCAATTTCTTTTCCAATTCCTGGTGCTGTTAATCTTTCTGCACATAATTGAATTAAATGTTCTTTTCCGACTATATATGCTCCACTTGTTGCAATTCCAGCCCCTAGATTTTTCATCAATGAACCTACTGCAATATCTGCTCCCACTTCAATCGGCTCTCTATCTTGTACAAATTCTCCATAGCAATTATCTACCATGATGATAACATCTTTATTAACTTCTCTGATGGCTTGTATTGCTTTTTCTATCTTTTCTATTGTTAAACTCTCTCTTGTAGAATACCCTCTTGATCTTTGGATTTCTACTAATTTAACATTATTTTTTGATAATCTTTCTTTAATTGTTTCGATATCAAAATCATTATTTATTAATTCAATTTGTTCATAATGTATTCCGAAAGCTTTTAAAGAACTTTCACTTACTTCTTTTCCAATTCCAATAACAGTTTGTAAAGTATCATATGGTGCTCCTGTTATACTAATCATCGTATCATTTGGACGCAATAAAGCAGACAAAGTAATTGCTAAAGCATGTGTTCCTGATATAAATTGTGCTCTTACTAAACTGTCTTCTGCTCTAAATACTTTAGCATAGATTTCCTCTATTTTATTTCTACCCACTTCATCAATTCCATAACCTGTCGAAGTTGCTAAATGCATTTCTTGCAAATTACATTCTTGAAATGCTTCAATGACTTTTATACTATTTTTGCTACAAATATCATCCATTTTCTTAAATTGTGGTTCTATCTTTTTTTCTACTTTTTTTGCTAATTCTAATAATTCCTGATTCATGTTATCTTTATCCCTCCTATTTATTTGTAAATTTATTTTTCTATACTTTTTCTTATAAATATGTTTTTTTATGATTAATGATTTATATTTTAATAACATCTCTATTTTACTATATTTTACATAATTTAGCAAGAATTTCTTTATTCTCATAGCTAATTACAGTATGTAAAGTTTTTTATTATGATAAATACTTTGCTATGCAAAAAGACTAGAAGTTTTGATACTTCTAGTCTTGATTAATAGTCTTAAAAGTTTATTATTTTTGTGCATATGGTAATAAAGCAATATGTCTTGCTCTTTTAATAGCAATTGTAATATCTCTTTGATGTTTAGCACACATTCCAGTATTTCTTCTTGGTAAGATTTTACCTTTATCACTGATAAATTTTCTTAATTGTTCTGGATTTTTGTAATCTAAAACAAAGTTTTTATCACTGCATAATAAACATACTTTTTTTCTTTGTTTTCTGAATCTTGGATTATAATCCTCATCATAATTTTTATTATTTCTCTTATTTTGTTTTTTATCTGCCATTTTTTATTTTCCCCCCTAACAAATTAGAATGGTAGGTCATCACTTGAAGACATTTCAAAATCTGCTCCCATACTTCCAGGTGCTGTATTTCCAAATGTGTTTTCAAAAGCTGTATTATTTGATGTTTCACCATCTCTTTTACTATCTGCAAAATATGCTTCTTCTGCTACAACTTCTGTCACATAATGTTTTTGTCCTTGGTCATCATCCCAAGTTCTTGTTTGAATTCTTCCAACAATACCTACTTGTTGACCTTTCTTAAAGTATTTGCTACAAAACTCTCCTAATTTACTCCATGCAACAATATTAATAAAATCTGCTTGTCTTTCTTCTCCTTGTCTTACAAATCTTCTATTAACTGCTAGACTAAATGAAGATACTAATGTATTATTTGTTTGTGTATATCTTGTTTCTGGGTCTCTTGTTAATCTTCCCATTAAAATTACTTTATTCATAACTACTCACCTTTCTTTACTTTAAATAAAGGCCCCTTCTTTATTTAGTGTTTCTTTTTTCTTATTTTTCTACTTTTACTGTAATAAATTTTATAATATCATCTGTAATTCTGTAAACTCTTTCAAGTTCAGCTATTAGTTCTGGTTTTGCTTCAAAGTTGAATAAAACATATGTAGCTTCTTTGAATTTTTTAATATCATAAGCTAATTTTCTTTTTCCCATTTCTTCAACTGATTCCACTTTACCATTTTCATTAATTAATCCTGTAAATTTGTCTTCTAAAGCTTTTAAACCTGCTTCATCAACATTTGGATTAACAATGATAATACTTTCGTATTTATTCATCATCTTCACCTCCCTATGGATTTATAACCTGTGTTTCTCACAAGTAGAGATTTAAAAATAGCCATGCTATCTTTAAAGCACAGCTATTTTATCATATTTTTTTTCATAATGCAAGTATATTTTCCTGTTTTTTCACGTATTTTCCTGTTTACATCATTGTTTTTTATTTGAATCTATTAAATTATTCTTTATAAAAATCATATTTATTATCTTGTATTTCTTGTTTTTGTGATTTAAACCATTTTGGTGCTATAAAGCAATACAATACAATAATGATTATATTATAAATTACACCATTTGACCTAATTAATAAAGTATAATAGGCATCCTTTTCAGCTTCTCTAGCTTGCTCCATAGCTTCATTGGCATCCTTTATTATTTCTTCTTCAGCTATCTCTGTAGAAGAACTATAATTCGTCAAATTACTTTGAGAATTAATATTCGATAAATTTTTTTCATATTGTGTGATTGCTATCATGACACTAAAAATATTATAAATTACTAACACAATAGTAACAATATATACAATTTTCTTTACAGTTTCTACATTGAACTTTTGCCATAAAATTTTTACTCCTATAAAGACTATAATTAAATTTTCTACAAAGTAGATTATATATGCAACAATTTCATTTATCTCTACATCAAGTAAATATCTTACTACATTAATTACTAGATTAAGAATGATATTGATTATAATTAATTTTATAACACTTACTGCTATTTTTTTCACTTTTTATCCCCCTTGTATATTTTATATTATTATTTTATACTTATATTTTTTATTCGTCAATCATTCTTCTTCATTTTTTATTAATTGTATTCTCTTTTTATTTTAATATTATTTGTTATACCATTATAATTTTCCATACATAATCTTTTTGCTTGTGGCTTCATAAAAGTTAATCTCTCTATTAATCTTTGATAATGTTCTTTTGAATTTTCTAATACATCTTCTAATTTACTGATTGGGATATTTACATGTGCATTATAATATTGTATTCCTTTTTGAATCTGTTCTTCAGAAACAGTATAATGTCCAAAATATATCAAATTAAATAAATCCCTCCATTCATTTTCATTAAAAGTTGTTTTTTCCATATATTGCTTAATAATAGAATAAGAAGTATTTTCATACCATTTTTTTATTATATACTTCTTACTTTTTATCATCTCGAGTAATTCTTTTGATAAGTCAGATAATTGCTCTAAAGTTAATACATTTTCTTCTAAATAATCTTGAATAACTCTAATGGCATAATACAAAACGGTATGGTTTTCCTCTAAAATAGATGCTCCTGCATAATCTCTAATATGAATTGCTTTAGACCTAAGTACAGCTAGTGGATTAACCTCACTAATAATTTGTGTTCGATAAAAATATCCTTTATCTAACAAAGAATAAGAAATGATATTAGTATATATATTAGAAATAATATTCTCATAGGAATCTGTGTATAAATTATTTAGACCATAGAGTTGTTCATTTCCCCATGTAGCAATGTTTCCATTATAACTAATTAAAAAATCTAATCCCCAATCATCATTTTTGTTTTTTACTAATGAAGGATTGCTAAAAGAATTATATTGCATATCATTATCAAAAAGTGTGATTAATTGTTCTAAGTCAATATTTGGATTTTTTAAATTGACTTTTAAATTAGAATGAAATATTTGTGCAATTCCAACACTAATTTTATATCTATCTGGAAAATGCAAGGCATATCGATATAATCCAATTTTTAGAATTTCTTCATTATCTGATACATATTTTTGCCTATCTGTTCTTGTACATCCAGGATAATGTTTCATTATCTTTTCAATAGAATCATCTCCTGTTAATGTATGTAATTGTAATTCAAAATTTTCTTTATCTATAAAAAATTTTTTAAAAACATCTATAATATGAAAAATACAATCAATACCAATTTTAGATAAATGCCATTTGTCTACACTGATTCTAAGAACAACCTTTGTAGGTGTTTTTCTTTGGCATAATACTTCATACATTTCATAAATCATATTTTTACATTTGTTTTCATCTGCTCCCCACATTCCACTTGTAACAATCACTATTCTATCTGTTTTTGCTCTTTTAATTGTTTCTTTAATATATTCAAATTTTTTGAAAGGTTCTCCTCCACCTAAAATAGATAAATATCCGTTGTTTGAAGCATTAATAAAATGAATGAATTTTTCAAATCCCTCTCTTGAAAATTCGTATTGTTCTCTTGGTAAATCATATCCTTCATTATCAGATCTAAAAAAGCAGTGTGAACATTGGACATCACAAAATTTTGTAAAAAATACAAAAGCCATTGTTTTTCCTTTAAATTCTTTCAATTTTTCCTTATGAATTCTAACCTTTGTCACAATTTCTTGAATATATTTGTTAGGTTCATCAAAAATATTTTTTCGCAAAAAAAATCCCTCCAATAACTAAAATTTAATAATTTCACAAGTTTTAAAATGATAAGTAAATATATTGTTATTTTTAGGGATTCCTTTAAAGTAACAACAAATTGCTGGTATTACACCTGCATGTGTTACCAAAAGTACATTCTTTTTTTCATATATTTCTTTATATTCATCTAAAAAATTATAAACTCGATTTAACAATTGCTGAACACTTTCAGCTTTAACATATTTATGATTGAGAGAATAATTCCAAAATGTGTAACCATCAAATTCTTCTTTGTTTATTCCTTCAAATTCCCCAAAATCTCTTTCAATAAGTCTAATATCTGTCATAACAGGAGTTTGTTGATTACTAATAATTTCTGCTGTTTTTTTAGCACGAATTAAAGGTGACGAAATAATTTTATAGAAATTGGTTTGATATAATAAAATTTTAGATAAATTTGCTTCTTGGATTCCAAACTCATTTAACGGAATATCTGCTCTCCCTTGGATTTTATTTTTTAAATTCCAATCTGTTTCACCATGTCTAATTACATATAACATACAAAACCCTCATCTTAATAAATTACTTTTTTCTTTTATAGGAAATACACTATCTATCACTTTTTTATCATCACTGGTATCCCAATCAATAAAAGAAAATCCTTTTTGTGATAACATATACTCTAAGCAAAGTTCATCAATTCCTATATCTTTTAAATAGTTTTCAAATTCTTCTATTTTTTCCTTATTAGATTCAATTCCTTTAACTGTTTGTATAAAGCCTTTTATCACTTTATCTTTATCTTCCTTAGATGGTACTTTTAATTGATTAATATGATAATGTCTTCCCCATCCTTCTCGAAAAGCACGTAAAAAAATAGTATTAGAATCTTTATTAAGCTTTTCAATTTCTCTATGGCTACAATTCCATACTTGTTCCACACAGTGACTATATTGAATAGTATTCAACCCTTTTCTATTATCCAAAGAAATTCTTCCTGTTATCACATCATTTCCTTTTTCAAATGGCTTTTTACAATACCAAACCTCTGAAAATTTATCATAAAAATGTTCATCCAAACTTTTTTTAAATGCTTCTAAATCTTCGAGAGATGAAATGCAAAAATTAGGGAGTTTGAAGCAATCGCAAGAAGGAATAGAAGAAATAATATACATTCCACTATTTGGATTATTTTTCAATTCTTTTTTTATATCTTCTATTAGTCTATTTACATGAAAGGCAGAATAGCGATGAATCTCATTTTCTAAATCTTCTTGTTTTTTTAATCCAAATTCCACTAATACAAGATGCTTTTTCCATTTATTTGGTATTACTTGTCCCAAATAAATCCCCCCTTTACCATTACACTATATTGTATTCATAAGAATAGAAGAATATGACTAAATAAAAAAAAATAGCTTTGCTTTTTTCACAAAACTATTTTTCATTATACCTTATACTTTATTTTCTCCATGAATTGTATTTTTTATAAATATTCTCTTTTCTTTTTTTGCATTCATTCTATTTATTTGTTTTTGTAACTCTATAATTGGTACTGGCAATATAGAAATACCTAATGTTATCAACCATTGTGTACTAGTTAAATTTGTTACACTAAATATATTTGCCAAAGCAGGAATAAATACAACAATTGTCTGTACAATAACTCCAAGAATAAAGCTTCCTATTAAGAACTTATTTTCTAATATACCAACTTTAAAAATAGATTTTTCACTTTTAATGTTAAAACTGTGGACAAGTTCTAATAATCCCATGCTGATAAAAGCCATTGTTCTTGCAACTTCTACCCCATAATATTTATTTCCTATACTAAAAGCAATTAATGTAAGCATTCCTATCATAATACCTTCTAATATGATTTTACTCCATAATCCATCTGCAAATATTCCTTTTTTTGAATTGATTGGTTTTCTTTCCATGATATCTTTTTCAGGAGGTTCTAATCCTATAGCAATCGCAGGTAAAGAATCTGTCACTAAATTTATCCATAATAATTGTATAGCAAGTAATGGTGATTGAAGTCCCAAGACCAATCCCATAAAAATGGTTACAATTTCTCCTATATTTGTTGCAATTAGAAAATGAATCGCTTTTCTAATATTATCATAAATATTTCTTCCTTGCTTTACAGCATCTACAATGGTTACAAAATTATCATCTACTAAAATCATATCTGCTGCATTTTTGGCAACATCTGTCCCACCTTTTCCCATCGCAATTCCAATATCTGCACTTTTTAGTGCTGGACTATCATTCACACCGTCTCCTGTCATTGCTACAACTGCACCATTTTTTTGCCATGCTTTTACGATTCTTACTTTATGCTCAGGTGTTACTCTTGCAAAAACAGTATAATTTTGAATTTCTGTTTCTAAATTCTCTTGATCTAATTTATCTAATTCTTCTCCTGTAATTGCTTTATCGTTTTTCGAAAATATACCTATTTTTTCTGCTATTGCTTTTGCAGTTGCAATATGGTCTCCTGTTATCATGACTGTTTTGATACCAGCTTTTTTACAAGTTTCTACTGCTTCTTTGACACCTTCTCTTGGAGGATCTATCATACCAATTAATCCTACAAAAGTTAAGTTATTTTCAATGCTATTACTCTCTATTTTATTTGGTATATGCTCTATATCTTTATATGCTACGCTAATTACTCTTAAGGCTTTATTAGCCATCTTCTCATTTTCTCTTGCCATTTTTTCTTTATTTATTCCTATACATTTATTTAACAATACATCTGGCGCCCCTTTTGTTATCACTCTATATTTTCCGTTTTCTAATTTATGTATGGTTGTCATCATTTTTCTGGTTGAATCAAACGGAATTTCATTCACTCTTGGCATAGATTGATATAATTTATTTTTGTCCAATTTATTGATATAGGCTGCTTCCACTAATGCATTTTCTGTCGGTTCTCCAACGACTTCTACTTTTCCACTATTTACTTCTAGCTTGCTATCTGTGCACATAGTTGCTAATTCCATCGCAAAGTTTGGATTTTCTGCTTTTATTTCTACTACCTTCATTTTATTTTGTGTTAATGTTCCTGTTTTATCTGAACAAATCACATTACTACTTCCTAATGTTTCAACTGCTGGTAATTTTCGAATAATACTATTTCGTTTTGCCATTTTGGTTACCCCAATGGATAGCATAATGGTAACAATTGCCGGTAACCCTTCTGGTATGGCTGCCACAGCCAATCCAACAGAAGTCATAAACATTTCGATTGGTGGTATTTTTTTGATAATTCCAATAATGAAAATGACTAAGCAAATGATTAAACAAATGACCCCCAATATTTTTCCTACTTGATTTAATTTTTTTTGAATTGGCGTTTCTGGTGATTCATTTTCAATAATCATATTGGCGATTTTTCCAACTTTTGTATGCATTCCAATTTCTGTCACCACAACTTTTGCATGTCCATTTACTACTGTACTTCCCATAAATACCATATTGACAATATCTCCTAATGGTATTCCTTTTTTACAAATGACGGCTCCATCTTTTTCAACAGCTTCTGTTTCTCCTGTTAAGCTAGATTCTTCTACTTTTAAATTGAAATTTTCGATAATTCTACCATCTGCTGGTACACGATTTCCTGCCTCTAAAATAACAATATCTCCTACAGTTAATGTTTCTGATGGTACTTGTATTTCTTTTCCATTTCGAATGACTTTTGACATTTGTGGTGTCATTTTTTTCAGACTTTCAATTGATTTTTCTGCTTTTGCTTCTTGTAAGACTCCCATAATCGCATTTAATACGACAATCGCTATAATAATGATAGAATCAATATAGTCATTTTCCCCTTGATACCAAGACACACCTGCTGATACAACAGATGCCATAATTAGGATAATAATCATAAAATCATTAAATTGTTTGAAAAACTTGACAATAATTCCTTCTTTTTTATTATTTTCTAATTCGTTTTTACCATATTGGGCTTGCCTTTTTAAAACTTCATTATTATTAAGTCCTTTATGAAAATCTGTATTAAGTGTTTTTTCAACTTCTTCTTTTCTAAGTGTTTCCCACATATTTTTCCTCTCCTTTGTATAGACATTATCTTGTCCTTCGTTTTTCTAATTGTATTCACATAGTCTATTTTTATTACTATTTTTTAACATTTTTTTATTGTATTCATATGATGTGGGTAGAGGTGTTTTTATGTTACTTAACTGTTTATTTTTAGCAATCTCTAGTAGTATCGATTCTCTAGGAATTGGTATCACATATGGAATTAAAAATACAAAAATAACTATGGGGGCTAAATCTATTTTATTTTTTATTAGTTTTATCATTTCCATTATTTCTATATATTTTGGAAATTTGTTAAAATTCATTTTCCCTGACTTTCTGATTCATTACTTAGGTAGTTTCCTTTTAATATTAATGGGATTATTTATGTGTTTTCAATCTGTAAAAGTTTCAAAAAAAGAGTATAAAATAGAAAATGATAAAAATTTAAAAATATTAGATACAGAAAAAATATATTCTTTTTTTATTAAATGTTTGGGGATTACAATCAAAATTATTAAAAATCCTAGTTCTTCTGATTTGGATAAATCTAATGTTATTGATTCTAAAGAAGCTTTGTTTTTAGGATTAGCACTTTCTTTAGATAGTTTTTGCATTGGGATTGGCTTTAGTATGTTAAATACATTTTCTATTATATTCCCATTACTAACAAGTTGTTTTCAGTTATTTTTCTTAAGTCTTGGAAACTATTGTGGAAAAAAATTATATTCTTTTAGTAAATTACCTGATAACATATGGTCGACAATTTCTGGTATTTTATTAATCATCATTGGATTTTGTAAAATGATATAATAATTTGTCTATATAAACTTGATTTTATTTTTGTTTTTCCATTGCTTTATGAAATAAAGCGTGATAGTATAGAAACAAGTACCTAGCGTTATGCTCATAAGATATTATGTGACCTATGTAGTCTATCATGCGAAATAATTACATGATAGTTGCCTAAATGGCAGAAAGGAGTAAGTTGCTATGAATAAATCTCGGTTTAGAAATCTTACTTACAAGGAAAAGAAATCTGTTCTAATGTCAGAACTTAAAGAAAAATCCAAAGGATTTTTAACTGACAAAGAACTCAACATGATTATTAGAAATATTGATTTAAATGTTCAATATCATGTAGAGTTAGTTCGTTCTCCTCATCAGATGAAAAGGGAGTTGACATTGATTTGGTGTCCGTGTCTTGAAAGTTCCCCTCACACTGATTATATCAGAGAATACGGTAAAGTTCTGTTAGGTAATGCTGGTTTCATTTTAATTTCACGGAATAATTGGAATCGCAAAAGATTTCCCAAAAGTTTTACTGAAAGGCCTAAATTTTCACCAGATAAAAAACTTATTGTAACAGTAGAAAAACAGCATATCTTTATAGAGGATTTCTATAAAGAGGTTAAAAAAGAATACCGGATAATTATATATATGCCGTAGTACTATCTGTCAATAGCAACCCAAAACTGAAAGAACGGAAGGGTTCACATCTTCCGTTCTTTCAATTTTTTTTAATTATTCTTTAATTTCATAGATAACAATTTTGATATCCCATTTTCCTCCATGGTAATTCCATAAACCGTATCTGCTGCTTCCATCGTTCCTTTTCTATGTGTAATCACTAAGAATTGCGTATTTTTAGAAAATTTCTTTAAATATTCTGCATATCTGTATACATTTACATCATCTAATGCTGCTTCAATCTCGTCTAATACACAGAATGGTGCTGGATTGATTTTTAAAATAGCAAATAGTAAAGCAATGGCTGTAAATGCTTTTTCTCCTCCTGATAATAACATCATGTTTTGTAATTTTTTTCCTGGTGGTTGTACCGTTATCTCTATTCCACATTCTAAAATATTGTCTTTATCTTCTAATCGTAAACTTGCAGTTCCTCCACCAAATAATTCTTTAAATACTTCTGCAAAATTTTTATTGATTAATTCAAATTTTTCTTTGAATTGTTCTTTCATAATACTTGTCATATCAGAAATGATCTTTCTTAATTTTGCCATTGTACTTTCTAAATCTACTCTTTGTTCACACATAAAGTCATATCTGTCTTTTAAGTTCTTATATTCCTCTATTGAGTCAACATTAACACTTCCTAATTCCTTAATTTCATTTCGTAAATCTTTTACCTTTTCTCGAGTCAATTGTACATTCTCTGGTTTTCTGTAATCTACAACATTATTTGGCGTTAATTCATATTCTTCCCACATTTTATTGATAATTTCATTGATGTCTTCTTCTAATTTTGTTTTCTTAACTTCTACTTTTACCATTTGTGATTTCAAGTCTTCAATAATTTTTAATTTACTATTAATTTCTTGTTCTTGTTCTGCTAATTTTTCATTCTTCTGAGTTCTTTTCTCTTTTAGTTCCTCTATTTTAGAACCGCTATTTTTTACTTCTTCTTTAATCTTTTCTATCTTTTCTTTAATTTCTTCTATTGCTTTTTCTAAATCAAAATTGTCTTGTTTGATTTGTTCAATTTGTGTCTTTTTATTTTCAATACTCTTATTCGTACTTTCGATTTCAGAATGAATTCTTTCTTGAATTTCTTCTATTGAACTTTCACTTTCATCAAATGAAGATACAGAAATTTTTAAATTGGTAATATCAAAATTCAAATCATCTACATATTTTTGATTATCTTTATTTAATTCCGCAAATTCTGTAATAATTTTCTTTAATTTTTCATTTTCTTCATTAATTTCTTGTATTTGTTCTTGAAATTCTGTTTTATTCTTTATACTTTCTTCTTTTTGCTCTTCTATTTTTTTATTTTCTTCTTTTAGTTTATTTAGTCTAGTTTCTAGTCTAGTAATATTTTCCTCTATGCTATTAATTTTCTCTTTTCCTGTAGCATATGTAATTTCAATTTCTTGTAATTCTTTTTCAAAAGATGAAGCCTTTTCTAATACATGTTCAATAGACTCTTGATAGGTTTCTTTTTCTTTTTCAAGTTTTTGTATTTGTTCTTCTAATTTCTTAATTTCCTTTTGTAGCTTTTCAATTTCCTTTCCTCTGCCTAGGATATTGACTGTCTTTTTCGCAACAGAACCTCCTGTGATAGCTCCTGATGGATTAATGACATCTCCTTCTACTGTAATAATTCTAAAGCTATATCCATTGTCTTTGGCAACTCTAATTGCTGTATCCATATCTTGTACAATCACAGTTCTTCCTAATAGATTTAAAATAATATTTTCATATTTTTTACTATATCGAATTAAATCTGATGCAATTCCAATAATTCCTGTATTTTTACCTTTTATTCTATCTAATTTTTTTCCCTTTACTGATGTAATTGGTAAAAATGATGCTCTACCTAAATTGTTCTTTCTTAAATGTTCAATTAATCTTTTGGCATCTTCCTCATTTTCTGTTACAATATTTTGCAAACTGCTTCCTAGACACATTTCAATCGCTGTTTGATATTCTTCAGGTACTTCTATAATATTTGCTAAAACACCATACATTCCTTTTCCTAGTTCTTTTGTTGTTTCACAATCTTTTAACAATGTTTTGACACTTTTGATATATCCTTCTTTTTCTTTTTCTGTTTCTATTAAAAATTTTAATTTTGATTCTTTGATTCTCTTTTCTCCTGAAAGCATATTTATCTTACTATCAAAATCTTTGATTTTTCTGTCAGCTTCTTGTTTTTCTTTATTTACTTCTTCTAAATCTGTTAAAATTTTATTTCGTTTACTTTCTATTTCATAAAATTCGTTTGCAATTTCTTCTTTTTTCATTCTGGTATTATCTAGTTCAGAAATATTTCCAGTCATTTCATTTTTGATTTGTGTTTGTCTTTTTTGATAGTTTTGATAATTAATATCTTGCTCACTAATACTTGCTTGCAATTCATATTTTTTATCTGTATTTTCTTCTACTGTTTTCTTATGTTCTTCCATTTCTAATTCTTTACTAGACAATTTTTTTGTAATTTCCGCCAATTCTTTTTCTTTTTCTTCTAACTCTTTTGCAAATTTTTCTCTATTTTGCTTTAAATTTTCTTTCTTTTCTTCTTTTTGTTTTTTCTCATCTTCTAATTCTTTTATTCTTTCTGTTAATTCTTCAATTTCTTTTTCAAATCTTTCTCTATTTTGCTTATTATTTTCAATTCTTGTATTAGACACATTGATATCTGAATTTAGCATTTCGATTTCTTTTTTACTTTCAAATCCTAAATTAGACATTTCTTCTATTGATTCTGTAATATGATCAATTTCTGATTTTAATTCTTCTTTTAATGCTTTGATTCTTTCTAGTCTACCTTCTTCATCATTACATTGTGTTTTATAAATTTCTTCATCTTTGACAATATCTTCTAATTCTTTTTTATATTTTTCTATATTGTATAAAAACAAACCAATCTCAATATTTTTTAATTCTTCTCTTAAATTTAAATATTTTTTTGCCTTTTCTGCTTGTATTTTTAATGGTTCTATATTGGTTTCAATTTCTGCCAATATATCATTAATTCTAAGAAGATTTAATTTGGTATGTTCTAATTTTTTCTCACTTTCTGCTTTTCTTACTCTATATTTTACAATACCTGCTGCTTCTTCAAAAATATGTCTTCTGTCTTCTGATTTATTACTTAAAATCTCATCTATTTTTCCTTGTCCAATAATGGAATATCCATCTTTTCCAATACCTGTATCCATGAATAATTCTAATACATCTTTTAATCTACATGGTACTTTATTGATATAGTAACCTGTTTCTCCACTTCTATATATTTTTCTTGTAACCGTTACTTCTGTATATTCGATTGGCAAACTTCCATCTGCATTATCAAATACCAATGATGCTTCTGCAAAACCTAATGATTTTCTATTTTGTGTACCTGCAAAGATAATATCTAGTGATTTAGAACCTCTTAATGATTTCATACTTTGTTCCCCAAGTACCCATCTGATAGCATCTGATATGTTACTTTTTCCAGAACCGTTTGGTCCAATAACACTTGTAATCCCTGGCATAAATTCTAATACAGTTTTATCCGCAAATGACTTAAATCCTTGTAATTCTAATCTTTTTAAATACATGTATATCTCCTCTTTATTATGTTTATTTTTACTTATGTTTCTATTTATATATTTATTTTTCTAACACTTTTACTTTTATACTATATACTATTTTTACCTAAAAAACAAGCAAATCTTTTTACTTTTTCTGCTACAGTTTAGATTCAAATTCTTGAAAATACTAACCGTAATCTTTTTATTTCATATTTAAATGAATTGTTTTTCTTTTCCATTTACAAATTTTTAAAAGATGATTGATTTTTCTTCTATGTTTTATTATAGTATTTATAACAATCCTTTATTATTGGAGGTTTTATGATGCAAAACATGCTTATTGGAACATATTCTCAAAATGGAATTTATACTTTGCAATTTCGTGATGGTTCTCTTTCTTTATTAAATACATCTGATACATTTGAGAATTGCTCATATCTTTCTTATTCTTCTAACCATATTTATGGAATTATAGAATATTCTGAAAGAGACATTTATAAAGATGGTGCTTTAATTTCTATGACATCTACTCTTTCAAATCAGTATGCTTTTCCTATTTCAGGAAAAGGTCCTTGTTTTATCCTATTAGATGATATACGAAACTTACTCTATATTGCTAATTATGGAGATGGCACACTTGATGTTTTTTCATTAGATAAAAACGGCAATATTATTTCTTCCATTTATCATAGACCATATACTTCTCATTCTCGTATCCATCATCTTGCATTTTCAGAAGACAAAAACATATTATTTGTTAGTGATTTAGGTGATAACAAAATATATGCTTATCAAATAATATTTAAAAATCAAACATTAGAATTAAAAGAATTAAGCTATTATGCTTTTCCAAATGGTACTTCTCCTAGGCATTTAGGTATTCATCAAAACCATATATATGTCATAACTGAGGATTCTTGTGAACTATATCATTTTACATTTTCAAAAAATACTGGTTTTCATTTTGTACATTCTATTTCTATTCTTGGAAATGATAGAAGAGAAAATGATACTGGATGTGGAATTAGAATTAGTCAAGACGGAAAATTTATTTATATAAGCATTAGAGGAAAGGATTGTATTTATGTATTTTCAACCACTCCTGAACTAAATTTAATTCAGACAATTTCTTGTTTTGGAAAAACACCTAGAGATATTCAGTTTGATATTCTTGAAAATTATTTACTTTGTGCCAACCAAAACTCAGGAAATATTTCTATTTTTAATAGAAACCAAAAAACAGGATTACTTCAATATAATAATAGTTATCATATTGATAATCCTGCCTGTATGATTCCTTATGAAATTTGACCAGAATCTACCACTATATTTTGTCCAGTAATTGCTTTTGTAATATTGGTCAAAGCATATACAGCATCTGCTATATCACTTTGTTTGGTAAATTCATTTAATGCAAGCATATCTTTATATCGGTAATTATAAAAGTTACCATTACTTTCTAATTCTTCTTTAGATGGTACTGTCCCTGGAGAAATAACATTGATTCTAATGTTTTTTCTCCCTAATTCTTTTGTCAAAGCTTTCATAATCCCATATATTCCTGATTTAGCAGCACTATATACTGGTAAATTAAATGTTTTTAATGCATTTACAGAAGATATTAATGTGATTGTTTTATTATTCTTCTTTTCGTTTTCCAATAAGTCTAAAAATATTTTTACTATATAAATATGACTTGTTAAATTTAAATTTACAGATTTTTCTATTTCTTCAAATGTTACAGATTGTATTTCATCTATTTCTGTTGGCATTGGTCTTCCTGCTGCACTAATTAAATGGGTTATCCTTCCATATTTTTCTTGTATTTTATTATATACATTCTTTAAATCTTCTATATTGGTCACATCTGCTTGATAATATTCATAATTTTCATTTTTTAAAAATTCACTATTAGATGTATTTTCATGGATGTCTGTCGCAATAACTACACTTTCATTTTCTAAATATTTTTTTACAATTTCTTGGGCAATATTGCCATCTCCTCCTGTAATCAATACAATTTCTTTTTTCATTATATTCTCCTATCTTTCATATATAATTAATGTTCTCTCTTTTCCTTCTCTCTCAATTATTTCTGGTTCTTTTAGTATCTTATTGATGATACTTTTTTCTCTAAAATATGGTTCACATCCATCTGAATAAGCACATATATATTTAATATTGGTTAAATCAATTGCATATGTATCTATATAATATTCTGCCTCTTTTTCTCCTGTTAATACACCAAAAGATATATCTTTTCCTTGATATTTCATTTCTGGTTTATTTCTATAATCTCTTCTTACCATTATTCTATCTTTTGGATTGTTCCAATCATACTGATTTTGTTTACTATATACATTTTCTAAATAATTTTCAAAAGGTTTATGATTGTTAATAGTTTCAAATTGAATATTACCATTTTCATCTAATGCCATAATGTGTGAATCTCCTATTGAAAAACAATATAACATATTAGAAGAAATATATCCTCCTACTGCTACACAACCATAATAGTCATTGGCTAGATAATCAATTTCTCTATTTTGATTTATTTTAAAAATATCTTTATTCACCTTTTTTACAATCTCTAAAATTGTTTCTCTAGATATATTTTGCAAATCACTTTCTTGCAAATACTTTATAAATTGACTTGCACATA
The DNA here is from genome assembly GCA_944393375.1 of uncultured Clostridia bacterium. Lineage (GTDB taxonomy): Bacteria > Bacillota > Clostridia > TANB77 > CAG-508 > CAG-269. The sequence continues at coordinate 31,594 of CALXZX010000010.1, forward strand.
TTTTAGCAGATTCATATGCTCCACTTGGATTAGGATATGTTTTTACCCATTCCTTTGCTTCTTCTTCATTTTTAGGATATGGTACTGCTTCTCCTTTTATAGAATCTCTTGTAACACCATCAGCTACACAAAACATATCTTCTTTTGCAACATAATAATCCTCTGCCACTGGTTTTAAATTATATTTTTCAAAAATTTTATTATCATACATCTTTGCAAATTTTAATTTAAACATCAATCTTTTCCTCTCTAAATTCATCATCATATTTAGATATTTCTTTATACATTTTAGCATCTGGTCTTGACATATTTTCCCTAATTTCTTTTGGTAAATGAAGTCTAATCTCAGCAATAATTTTGCAATAATTTATTGCTTCTTCATAATCTTCTTTTAAAATTTTATCAATTACCATTCTTAATGACATTTGTGCCGCAGGTACTTTTAAAGTTATACTTAATTCATAAAACCATCTCATTTCTTTTAATATATCCACTCTTTGTTCATATGTAAGTAAATTTGAATCAATAAATTTGTATAACATATATGCCATATTTTTCGCATAAGTATATCGATAAAAGCCAATATGTCCACTATTTTTAAAATTTTCATAGATAATTTTATATGCTTTATTAATTCTTGAAAAATAATCTCTTGAACAATTAAAAGATACAGATTTTTTTCTTCTATTTCCTTCATTTCTTTGTCTATAACAATACACAATTTTATTTATATAATATACTTTTGTGGATTTTATAAAGCATGAAGTTGTAAAATATGCATCTTCTGCTGGTACTTCTTCTAAAAACTGTATATTATTTTCTTCTATAAAAGATCTTCTAAAAATTTTATTACAAGCTGATGAATTTAATATAAAGAAAGATTTTGTATAATCTGTAATACTTAATTTAAAATCTTTGTATTTTTCTTGATCAAATATTGATTTTTCCCAAATTGTTCCATCAAAATCAGCATTTACGTAATTTGCAGTAATGAAATCTGCTTTTTTCTTTTCTATGGTATTAAACATAATTTCACAGGCATCTTCCGTAAAAAAGTCATCTGAATCTGCAAACATGATATATTTTCCTTCTGCTCTTTTTAATCCTTCATTTCTAGATGTTCCTGCAACCTTATGATTTTTTTCTAGTTTTATACTAATAAAATTATCATATTTATTTGCATATTCATCCATAATTTTGGTAGAATTATCTTTTGAATGATCATCTACCATAATAACTTGTATAGTCCTAAAATCCATTGTCTGATGAACAATGGATTCTAATAATTCTTTTAAATATTTTTCTGCATTATATATTGGTATTATAATTGTTATGTTGTACATTTGGCTCCTCCCAATTATAGGATTTTAAGTTTATCATTTAATGTTTTCTTTACATATTTTTATCTATATCAGGTAATAATTGTTTCTTTCTTGAAACAACACCTGGTAAAAAGGCTCTATGATTTTCTAGTTTTACATCAAATGCTTTTTCTACTGCATCTGTTCTATTTCCTAAAGCAATGATTTCTGAATTGCTATTTAAGATATCTGTAATAGCAAATACAAATAATTGGATCCCTCTTTTTTCTATTTCACTATTAATAGCACTTTCTAAGTCTTTTTGTCTTTTTAAAACATCTTCAATACTTACTGTATTTACTTGTGCTATTACAAATTTTGTATCTCCTTTTTCAAATGCTTTTGCATCTAAATTTACTAATTCTTCTTCTGAAAAATCTCCTAAATCTGTTCCTGCTTTTAACATTTCTAATCCATATTCTTGCATATCAATATTTGCTATTTTTTGTAATGCATTTGCTGCTTTAACATCATCTTCTGTACATGTAGGTGATTTGAATAATAATGTATCAGATATAATGGCACTCAAACATAATATTGCTATTTCTCTTGTCATTTCTATATTATTTTCTTTGTATAATTTATATAATACTGTTGCTGTACATCCAACAGGTTCTGTTCTGTAATATAATTGATATGGTGCTTTAAAATTCATTGTGTGATGGTCAATTACTTTTACTATTTTTGCATTTTCTATATTATCTATTGATTGTGTTGCTTCATTGTGATCTACTAATATAACTTCTTGTCCATCTTCAGCCTTATCTATCATTTTTGGTGCTTCTAATTTTAAATAATCTAATACAAATTGTGTTTCTTTGTTAACTTTTCCTATTCTTGTTGGTATGCAATGATTTCCCAATTTATTTTCTAAATCAGCCATTACAATACTAGAACAAATTGAATCTGTGTCTGGATTTTTATGTCCAAATATAAATACTTGATTTTCCATATTCATTTCTCCTTTTTATGTTTTTCTTATCTTATCTATTATATTTTCATTTACGGAATTTGTCAATAATTAGATATCTTAAAAGATTATTAAGTTTTTATAAAATCTTTCTTTTATGTAACAAAAAAGAATAGAAGATTCCTTCATCTATTCTTTACCATTTTTTGCTATTTGGTTTCACTTTTTTCTATATTTTTTAAGATATTTTCTAATTCTTCTTTATTAAATTGATATTTCTTGTTACAGAAATGACAAACTAATTCTGCTTTTCCTTCTTTTTTAATAATATCTTCTAATTCTTCCTTACCAATTGTCATTAAAGCATCTTGCATATGTTCTTTTGAACAATCACATTTAAATTCTGGTACAATACTATCTTCTATGATTTCTACATTGTCATCTCCCGTTATTTTCTTAGCAATTTCTTCTAATGTTAAATTTTGGTCTAACATTTTTGACATAGCTCCTGCTTTAAAAATGGATTGTTCTACTGTTGATATATCTTCCTCTGTTGCATCTGGCATTGGATTAATTAAATATCCGCCACTTGCTCTCACACCATTTTTATCTACTAGCACACCTAGTGCTACTGCTGAATTTCTTTGCTCTGAATTTACAAAATAATTTGCAAAATCTTCTGCAATCTCACCTGATACTAGTGGAGATATTCCAATATATGGATCTTTTAATCCAATATCTTTTACTACATTAATATATCCCTCATATCCTACTGCTCCACTAACATCTAATTTTCCATCTTCATTTAATGGTAATTCTACAACTGGATTTGTCGCATATCCTTTTACAATTGGTTTATTATTTGCTGTTGCAATCATAACACCAATTGGTCCATTTCCTTTTAATTGAATCGTTAATTTATCTTTACTTCCTTTCATTTCTGTTGCCATGATAGCTGTTATTGTTAATAGTCTTCCAAATGCAGCAGTTACAACTGGACTCATATCATGTATTTTTCTTGCTTCTTCTACCATTTCAGTTGTATTGGCACATACTACTGAAACTCTTCCTCCATGTGCTAAAAACTTGATTATTTTATCTGACATTTAGTCTTTCCCTCATTTCTTTGTAAATTTTGTTTTCATTTATTTATAACATAAATATTTACTTTTTTCAAGTTATTATATACAACAAAAAGAGCAGTAGCTTTTCAACTGCTCTTTTATTGATGTATTTCAAACATGTCTTTTCCTTCTCCACAAACTGGACAAACCCAATCATCTGGTAAATCTTCAAAAGGTGTTCCTGGTGGTATTCCTGCTTTTTCATTTCCAAACTTAGGATTATATATATATTTACATTCTATACATTCATATCTCTGGTTATCTGTTTTTTCTGTTTTAAAATTCCTGTATCCTAAACTAATCGCTACAATTACCATAAGTAAGAATGATAGTGCTTTCCATATTCCACTTTCTAACATAATTACCGCAAATATTCCAAATGTTGCACTAATTCCATATAATATTAGAACCGCTTGTTTTTGGCTAAATCCTTTTGCCACAATTCTATGATGTAAATGCCCTTTATCTGCTTTAAATATAGCTTTAATAGATTTTCCTTTTATTAATCTTCTAATAATTGCCCAAAATGTATCAAATAGTGGTAATCCTAAAACAATTAATGGTAATACAATAACAGCTGCTGTATAGGTTTTCGCTACTCCTAAAATAGAAATAATAGATAGAGAAAATCCTAAAAAGTTTGAACCTGTATCTCCTATAAATGTTTTTGCTGGAGCAAAATTAAATGGTAAAAATCCAACCAATGCCCCTGCAAGCGCTGTTACTAGTAATATTGCTACCATTGGTGAATCATTTAATACAAATATAATTAATAATGAAATGGCAGATATAACAGAAATTCCTGAAGATAGTCCATCTAATCCATCTATCAAATTGATGGCATTGGTTACTCCTACAATCCAAATAACCGTTATAATAATAGAAAACATTTCTTGCATTTCTATTGTATTCAAAAATGGCAATGTAATATCTTCTATTCTTACACCAAATGCTACTGCTACAATTGCTGCCAATACTTGTCCTATCAATTTTGTTATTGGTTTTATTGTCTTTATATCATCAATGATACATACAACCGAAATAATCAATATTCCAAAAAACATTCCCAATAGTTTTTCCCCATATCGTTCTATTCCGAAATAGGTTAATTGAATTTTCTATGCTCATAACAATTAATAGATAAATGACAGAAACTAAGAAACCTAATATGACTGCTGGTCCACCAAATTTGGGCATTGCCTTTTTATGCATCCTTCTTTGATCTCTCGGAACATCCACAGCACCTACTTTATGTGCAATTCTTATAGTATATGGTGTTGCCATAAATGTTACGATAAATGCAAGCAAAAATGCAATTGCAATATCTCCCCACATATTCATTCCTCCATATTATTTCATATTTTCATTTTCAATTTCTTCAATAATTTTGATTCTTTCCATATGTCTTCCACCTTCAAACTCGGTTGCAAGCCACATTCTTAATATACATATAGCTTCATTTACAGTTACATAATCCGCACCTAATGCTAATACATTGCTATCATTATGCAATCTTGAAAATTTTGCTGTTTCTTCATTATAACATGGTGTACTTCTGATTCCTTTAAATTTATTTGCAACAATACTCATTCCTAGTCCAGAACGACAAATTAATATCCCTTTTTCTGCTTTTCCTTTTTGAACAGCAAGTGCAACTTCTTTTGCAATATTTGGATAATCTACTCTTTCTTCACTCATACATCCACAATCTATATATTTTATATCTTTCTCATCTAAGTATTTTCTTATTTCCTCTTTTAGTTTAAATCCTCCATGATCACAACCAATGGCTATCATATTTATTCCTCCTTTTTTGAACAATAGGGACGTGTCAAATCGTTCAAAAATTGAACGAAAGGGACAGACCCATAGATTTTATTTTTATTCTCTATATAAAAATATATCATAAGTTTTTTTATAATACAATAATAAATTATAAAATTCGCTTGCATTTCATAAAAAAATATGTTAGAATATCAGATGTTATAATGAATAATTGACTAAGAGGAGGTGCTTATAGATGCCAAATATTAAATCAGCTAAGAAAAGAGTTAAAGTAATTGAGAAAAAAACTTTAAGAAATAATATGATAAAATCTGGATATAAATCAGCTGTTAGAAAATTTGAAGAAGCTATTGAAGCTGGAAATGTAGAAGAAGCTAAAGTTCTATTTTCTGAAGCAACTAAAAAAATAGATCAAGCTTGTACAAAAGGTGTTATTGTAAAAAACACTGCAGCTAGAAAAAAATCTAATTTATCAAAAAAATTAAATGCAGCTATGGCTTAAGGCTAAATAAAGATTATGCATAGTTTTTATTGAAAGCAACTTTTTATTAATAGAAAGTTGTTTTTTTGTTTGCTAAAAAACCAACTATTTGTAAAAATAGTTGGTTATATGACAGCTATATAAATTCTTACTTTCTTAAAATCAATATATTCTTCTATGTCTGGCACATCATCTAAATTATAGCCTGACCCAGGAATAACATTTGCATATATGTAATGTGTAAAAACACCTATATCTTTAGCCTTCTTTACTGTTATATCTTTTTCTATTTCTAATTCAAAAACAAGAAAATTTTTGTTTTTAATACTATATTTTTCACTTCCTTCAAATTCTTCCTTACTTGCAATATAATATGTAACATCACTATTTTCATCATAATCATATACATTGTATTTTACAAGTCCATATGCATTTCCCTTAAAAATATCTCCCTTTATATATACACTTTTCCAAAAGTCTGGTGTTTTTTCTGCTAAATTGTATAATTTTGCTTTTTGACTAATTGTGTAAAAATCAAAACTAACATTTTCTAATTTTTCAAACTTTAACTCTTTAGGTTCTTCACTTAATTCTTCAAATGTTAATATCGGAAAATATTTTATATTATCTTTATTTTTATGAATATCTTTTGGCAAAAATCCCATCATTTTTTTAAATGCTCTAGCAAATGCTTCACCTGAGTCATATTGATATTTTATTGCTACATCTAACACTTTTTCATTATTTTCTAGCAAATCAATTGCAGCCATGCTTAGTCTTCTTTTTCTTATATATTCTGCCAATGTTATATTTGTAACAAAACTAAAAATCCTATGAAGTGTATATTCATTTACTGCTAATATCTTTGCCAAATCTTTATATTCTATTTCTTCTGTTAAGTTTTTTTCTATGTATTCTACTAATTCTTTTAATCGATTATTATTTCCTATATACATATTTCTTCCCCATTTTTTATTTTCACTTCTATTTTATTATACCATTCTTTTTCTTATCGTTCAATCATTCCTAAAATAAATGGCTAAAACTTCCATTGTTTTTCCTATGCTTTCATGTTACGATAAATATATATTTTATGAATAGAGGTGTTTCATTTATGATTAAAATATTGATACAAAATTATAAGAATTTGGATAAAAAAATATCACATATTTTGAAAATTGGTCTTTCTTTTTCTTTCATCATTTGTTTACTTTCAGCAATGATTTTACTTACATATATGCTATTTTTTACATATCCAATTATTTATTACATAGGAATTTTAGGTATTGTATTGGGATTAAATTTTGCCATGAGTTTTATTATTTCAGCTACAATTATTGATGATGTAAAAAAAGAAAATATATAAAAGTCTTAGAATATATGCTCTAAGACTTTTTATATATGTATATTAATTTATCGCAGTTATAAAACATATTTTGTCATTGTCATCTTTATTCCACTGTTTCCAATTGCTTTTATCTATATTATCTTCTGTATTATTTATATACATATTTAAATTATCTATTATATTTCCAATATTTGTTTCAGTAATAATGACTTCACTTGTAGAAAAATTTCCTATTCCCTTTAAGGTAGAAGGCATTGAATATACATTTTTTATAATCGGCATATATTGTGTATAAGAACCTGTACCTGCACCAGAACGCCCTATAATTCCACCTATATTTTGCTTTCCAGTTATTGTTCCTATATTACAACAATTATATATGTATGCTGTTGTATTATAATATATAAATCCAGCAATTCCTCCACTATTCGTATCTGAATAGATACTTCCTGTATTATAGCAATTATAAATGTTTCCTGTTCCTGCTTTTGTTTCTCCGATAATTCCTCCAGAATAAGTTGTTCCTGTAATTTTTCCAGTATTATAGCAATTCACAATATTAAAATCCATATATTTATATCCTATTATCCCTCCTGCTGATATAGTACTTGATACATATCCTTCATTCCCACAATCTTGAACGTCAGAACAATTTGTACCTACAATTCCACCGGCACTTCCTGTTTCATAATCATTATATGCTCTATCTGTACCATATGAATATATTTCTCCGTAATTGTAACAGTTTGTTATCTTTATTCCTTGTCCACCTCCTGTTATACCTCCTGCCGCCTTTTTTACAGACACTACTTTTGCCATATTTTCACAGTTATCTAATTCAAGATTTACTCCAACTGTCGCTATACCAGCTACTATTCCTGCTGCATTATTTTCTGTTGATGTTATATTTCCTGAAACCTTTAAATTTTGTACTTTTCCACTAGCAATATTAAAGAGTCCTGCATTTCCTGCTGTATTAATATAAATATTTTGAATTTCATACCCTTTCCCATTAAATGTGCTAGAAAAATTAGCTATTGGTGTAAATCCACTACCTGATGTATTTGTTAGCAAATCTTTTAATTCTTCTACTGAATTGCAATCTAGCATTTTCCCATCACTGTAGGATAAATTCGAATCAAAATTTAAAGTTCTCCCTAAATTTATATATGCATTCATATAATTCGAATAATTTTGCGACCATTCTATCAAATCTTCTATACACCATATCTCATATGGATGTTCTTCACTTCCATCTAATTCTTCCCCATCTTTTCCTACTGTAATATTTCCTGGATTTTTATCTTTTATGATATCTTGTGCTGATCCTACATTTCCATCTTTATCTACCATATAATATCGGTTGCTATCTGTAAATATAACTTCAAATTCATCTCCTATATCTGTTGCCTCAGTTTTTCCTTCTCCTGTTTCTTTATTTAATTGTTTTTGTAATTCATCTTCTTCTATATTCCCATACTTATTATTCCCCATGGCTTGTACTGTTGCTTTTTCTACAATCTCTTTTTCATTAGCAATCTCTGCTTCTTTTTTTGCTTTTCCGGCATTTCCTATAATTCCATTATTTCCTGTTATAGCACTTATGGTAATTCCTGCTAGGATTAATAATAAGATTATTGTAATAACTAATGCTATTAAAGTTATTCCTGCTTTTTCTCTAATTTTCAATGTTAATTTTCTTTTCATATTTATTTTTTCCTCCTACTTTTCCTTTGTTTCTAATCTTTTTAACAATTTTATATTTTCTTTCAGTCTAATACTCTAAGAAATCACAAACATTACTTAAACATTGATATATCTATCTTTTCTCACCTTCATTCTTTTGACTTGTAGTTTTTTCTTTTCTGAAATTTTTAAGATTTTTTTGTACCTTTTATTGCTATATATAGTATTTATTGCTATAATGGAAACAGAAAAAAGTCCTAGAGTATTAGACTCTACGACTTTTTTATTTTTATATACAGTTTATTTCAAAATAGGATATCCTTTATTATCATTTTCTGTATCCTCAGCAAAACAACTTTCTTCTTTATTTAATAAATCTAGAAAATGAATTGTACTTCCATCTTCTAATATTATACTTTCTAAATTTTTCATTTGCTTTTCTGATAATTGCATACAATTATCTAATGTTCCTGCATTAGTCCCTGTGATTTCATTTATATTAATTGTATAACCATATTGAATTGTTCCTATATTATTTCCTACAATTCCTCCTACATTGCTACTTCCAATTATTTCGCCCGTATTATACGAAAATTCTATAATTCCACTTTCTTCATTGCTTCCGGCAATTCCTCCTACATTCCAATTATATCTATTTCCTGTTACAGTTGCCAAATTATAGCATTTTCTAATTGTTCCATAGTTTCTTCCAACGATTCCTCCTTTGCTATATCTGGCATAGCTTGTACTTGCTAATATGTTTCCTAAGTTATAACATTCTTCCACTGTACCAGAATTAGAACCCACAATTCCACCTATTGTATTATCTGATAATAACATTTCATTTTTGTTAAAACATCTTTTTACTATTGCTCCCTCTCTATTCTCCCCAACAATTCCTCCTCCTGCTGAAACTATAGCTAAATACTCTCTGTTTTCACAATTTTCTATTACTCCTGAATTTCTACCAACAATTCCACCCACTATATATGATGCATGTATTTCTATTTGGTTGATACAATTTATAATTTTTCCACTAGCATTATTTACTGCCACTATTCCAGCAATAAACTGTGTCGCATTTATATAACCATCATCTAAAATAAGGTTTTGAATTGTTCCACTGTTATAATTAAATAATGCTTTATATTCTCCTCCATTTATATATATTCCTTTTATTCTATAATTCTTTCCATCTAGTATTCCCTTAAATGGATTTGATGCACTTGATGCGCCTTCTCCACCAATAGGTACCCATTGATTTTCTTCACTACAATTTAGATTTATATCATTTTGTAATACATAATGACTATCTATGTTAAATTGATAGATTTCTCCTCCTGCTTCTTCTATTTTGATTTCTTCTCCTGTTCCTATTTTCTTAAATTGCTCTCCTGTATAGATAGGAATTATATTTTGCTTTGCACTGATTCCCATTTCTTCTAACCATTTAGCTTGTTTATCACTTACCTTATCCTCTATATATACTAATTTTCCATCTTCCATATATAGAATTTCATTATATGCATCTTCCCTTCCTATTAAATCTTTTAATGTTCCAAACTGAAAATCTTCTCCATTATTATGATTAATCTCCTCTAATTCTATTTTTTCTTCTATATCTTTTATTTCTGTTCTAAATTTTGCCTTTGATGCATTTACAATTGTTCCATCATCTCCTGTAATAGCACTTATCGTCACTCCTGCTAAAATCAATAATATGATAATAGTAATGACTAACACTAACAATGTGACTCCTTGTTCTTTTACTCTTTTTTTCATTTTTTCTTTCTTTCCTCCTCTTTTCCTTTGTTCCTTGCTTTCTTACCGTTTCTTAGAGTAATTCACTCTAAGAAAATATTAAATCCTCCAAGTTATTGAAATGACTATGTTTTATATTTTTTCTATTTACTTATTTTGGGTTTTACATTAAAAGATTTATTAAGATATTTTTTAAAATTTTGTTGATATCTATATAATTTACTGTTATAATGAAGAAAAGAAAAAATCTTAGAGTGAATTACTCTAAGACTTTTTTCATATTTTATTGCCTCTTTTATTCAAATATAGGATACCCTTCTTCTCCTAATTTCCATTTTTTTAATTTTATAAAATCATTTTCCTCTTTATTTTTTTCGTTATAACTATCTACATAGGTATTTAACTTTTTTAAAAATTCCTCACTTTTTAAATATTCACTTTGTATCTTTTCAATTCCTATGGTATATGTTTGATTTCCATATATTCCATAATCTGCTGTTTTTCCTAAGAAAAAAGCATTTACTATTTCTTCTTTTGTCCAAGTTCCTGCAATGCCTCCTTTTCTGTTTCCCTTTAATTCACCTATATTAAATGAATTATATATATTAACAGGTGATTGTGAACCTTCTTGTGTTTCTCCTATGATTCCACCTACTAAGCCTCCATCAATCGTTCCTTTATTATAACAATTTAGAATATTATCATTTCCCGTATTCCCATAACCCCTTCCTATTATTCCACCTGCTGTTTTTCCTTTTACTGTCCCTAGATTGCAACAATTTACTAAATAAATTTCTGAGTAATGAGTGTCCCCTATAATTCCTCCTGCATAACTATTATTTGATACAATTGTTGAAAGATTCACACAATTAATAACTTTATTCTTGTTATCCCCTATACCTATTATTCCTCCTCCAAAGCCATCAGTCGTTTCTATGTTTCCCGTAAGTATTACATTTTGTACTGTGGCATAACTAATATATCCAAATAATCCAGCATTTTTAGTATTTTTTTCATATATATTTTTTATTATATTTTCTTTACCATCAAAGATACCACGAAATTCAATGTAGCTTTCTTTTCCTATGGGATTAAAACCTGTTCCTGTCATCATTTCATTCATTAATGTATTTCCATCATTTTCAACTCCATTAATATCCCCAAAATCTGTTCTTTCACTATCTTGATAAGATAATTTTGATCTAAAATTCAAACTAGTTTTTAGTACCACATATTTTCCACTAAAACTATTTGCTGTCGTTATTTCTACTGGATTTCCATTTTCTAACCTAATTCCTTCTCCATTTACCATGTTTGAAAAAGTTACTAAATCCTCAACACACCATATCTCATATGGATGTTCTTCACTTCCATCCAATGTTTCTCCATCTTTTCCAGTCGTGATATCCCCTGGATTTTTATCTTTTATGATATCTTGTGCTTCTCCTACATTTCCATCTTTATCCACCATATAATATCGATTAGACTCATTAAATACAACTTCAAATTCATCTCCTATATCTGTTGCCTTTGTTTTTCCTTCTCCGGTTTCTTTATCTAACTCACTTTGTAATTCATTTTCTTCAATATTTCCATACTTATTATTTCCCATGGCTTGTACTGTTGCTTTTTCTACTATCTCTTTCTCATTAGCTATTTCTGTTTCTTCTTTTGCTTGTCCTGCATTTTTGATAATGCCATTATCTCCTGTTATTGCACTTATCGTAATTCCTGCTAAGATTAATAATATGATTATTGTAATAATTAATGCTATTAAAGTTATTCCCGTTTTTTCTTTAATTTTCAATGCTAATTTTCTTTTCATATTTATTTTTTCCTCCTACTTTTCCTTTGTTTCTAGTCTTTTAGCAATTTTTACATTTTCTTTCAGTCTAGTACTCTAAGAAATTACAAATATTACTTAAACATTGATATATCTACCTTTTTTGATTTTCATTCTTTCAATTTACAATTTTTCCTTTTCTAAAATTTTTTAAATTTTTTTGTACCTTTTATTGCTATATACCATGTTTATTGCTATAATAAAAAAGAAAAATAGTCCTAGAGTACTAGACTCTAAGACTATTTTCTTTTTATATGTATTTTTATTTCAGAATAGGATATCCTTTATTATCATTTTTTGTATCTTCTATAAAACCTTCTTCTTCTTTATTCAATAATGCTAGAAAACTTGTTGTACCTCCATCTTCTAATGTTATATTTTCTTGATTTTTCATTTGCTTTTCTGATAATTGCATGCAATTATCTATTGTTCCTGTATTGCTACCCATCATTTCATTTGTATCAATTGTATAACTATATCTAATATTTCCCCCATTATTTCCTACAATTCCTCCTATACTGGAACTACCGTCCAACCACTTTTCCAGCATTATATGAAAATTCAATTATTCCTCCATTGCTACCTGCAATTCCTCCTAGTGCCCAGTTGTTACTTCCTGTTACTGTTCCTAGGTTATAACATCTTTTTATTGTTCCTTTATTTGATCCAACAATTCCTCCTTTACTATATCTTGCATATCCATTAGGTGCCAATATATTTGCTAAATTATAGCATTTTTCTACTGTTCCACCATTCTCACCTACAATTCCACCTATAGTAAAATCTTTTAATAATATTTCACTTGTATTAAAACATTTTCTTACTATTCCATTACTTTGATTTCTTCCACATATCCCACCAGAATTAGCATTTAATTCTAAATACGCTTTGTTCTGACAACTTTCTATTATTCCACTATTATTGGCAACAATTCCCCCATTATAATTTCCTGTAGTATATATCTCTACTTGATTAATACAATTTATAATTCTTCCACTAGTATTATTTACAGTTGTTATTCCGGCAATAAAATTTATTCCTTTAATATATCCATCATCTAAAATAAGATTTTGAATTGTTCCACTGTTATAATTAAATAATGCTTTATATTGTTCTTCACTATTTATATATATTCCTTTTATTCTATAATTCTTTCCATCTAGTATTCCCTTAAATGGATTTGATGCACTTGATGCGCCTTCTCCACCAATAGGTACCCATTGATTTTCTTCACTACAATTTAGATTTATATCATTTTGTAATACATAATGACTATCTATGTTAAATTGATAGATTTCTCCTCCTGCTTCTTCTATTTTGATTTCTTCTCCTGTTCCTATTTTCTTAAATTGCTCTCCTGTATAGATAGGAATTATATTTTGCTTTGCACTGATTCCCATTTCTTCTAACCATTTAGCTTGTTTATCACTTACCTTATCCTCTATATATACTAATTTTCCATCTTCCATATATAGAATTTCATTATATGCATCTTCCCTTCCTATTAAATCTTTTAATGTTCCAAACTGAAAATCTTCTCCATTATTATGATTAATCTCCTCTAATTCTATTTTTTCTTCTATATCTTTTATTTCTGTTCTAAATTTTGCCTTTGATGCGTTTACAATTGTTCCATCATCTCCTGTAATAGTACTTATCGTCACTCCTACTAAGATTAATAACACGATTATTGTAATGACTAATGCTAATAATGTAATTCCCTTATCATTTTTTCTTTTCATGATACCTCTCCTTTTCCTTTGTTTTACACAATTTATCCACTTTAGGTTATTTCTTTTAGTTTTTTACTTAAAGAAATTTTTAAATTCTTAAAAGCATTGTTATTCTTAGATTTCTTCTCTTTTGGATTTTCTTTTTTTACTTATTTTCTTCATAAATTCACTTTCATATTTTTTACAAATTTTATTGATATTTAAATCATTTATTGATATAATTTGAATAGTTTTTAAGTCTTAGAGTAAAAAACTCTAGGATTTTTTTATGTATATTTCTTGACAAAATTACACAAACTGTGTAAAATAGTATTTGACATTTCAAAAATATATTTGCGTTTGTACAATGAAAGCAGTTAGAAGTTACTTTTAGAGAATAAGGGTCACCGGCTGAAAGCCCTTTAAGGTCAACCTAAACTTGTGAAACACATTGGAGCAATTTTTAATAAAGTGGAAAATTAAATAGATATATACATTTATTTAATTTTCAAGCTGGGTGGTACCGCGGATTTATTTCGTCCCTGCAATTTTGCAAAGGGCGTTTTTTTGTACCCTTTTTCGGATACAAACTATGCTCTCACAAATTTAGAGGAGGTAAGAAATATGAATGAGTACAGAACACACAACTGTAACGAAATCACATTAGAAGATGTGGGAAAACAAGTTAGAATTAGTGGATGGGTTCAAACCATTAGAGATTTAGGAGGTTTGGTTTTCTTAGATATTCGTGACATGTATGGGATTACACAAGTTGTCACTTCAGGAAAAGCTGAAGATGTGGATTTTGCTTCACATATTCCAATTGAATCTACAGTAACTGTATATGGTACAGTAAAAAAACGTGATGAAGAAACAATTAACCCTAAACTAAAAACAGGTTTGGTAGAAATTCGAATTGAAGATATTAAAATTTTAGGTAAAAGAACACAAAATCTTCCTTTTGAAATTAATACAAATCAAGAAATTAGAGAGGATTTAAGATTACAATATCGTTTCTTAGATTTACGAAATGATCGATTAAAAAACAATTTAATATTAAGAGCTAATGTCATTCAATTTTTAAGAACACAAATGATTGAACAAGGATTTTTAGAAGTGCAAACTCCAATCCTTACAAGTTCTTCACCAGAAGGTGCTAGAGATTATTTGGTTCCAAGTAGATTACACCCTGGAAAATTTTATGCTCTACCACAAGCTCCTCAACAATTCAAACAATTATTGATGGTTTCTGGTATTGATAAATATTTTCAAATTGCACCATGTTTTAGAGATGAAGATGCAAGAGCTGATAGAGCTCCTGGTGAATTCTATCAATTAGATATGGAAATGAGTTTTGCAACACAAGAAGATGTATTTCAAGCAATAGAACCTGTGATTTACAACACATTTAAAAAATTTTCTGATAAAGAAATTGCAGAATATCCATTCCCAAGAATTCCATATAAAGAAGCTATGTTAAAATACGGAACAGATAAACCTGATTTAAGAAATCCTTTGGAAATTGTTGATGTTACAGATGTCTTTGAACATGTAGATTTACGTGCTTTCCAAGGCAAAATTGTTAGAATTATTTCTACACATGATGTAGCTGATCAACCAAGAAGCTTTTTCGAAGGTATGACAGACTATGCCATAAAAGATTTAAAAGCTAAAGGATTAGCATGGTTAAGAATTTTAGATGATGGAAGTTTCCAAGGACCTATTGCCAAATTCATACCTGATGATGCTAGAATCGAAATGTGCAAAAGAACCAATTCAAAGCCAGGAGATTGTCTATTCTTTATTGCTGAAGTTCCTGGTGTTGTTGAAACTTTATCTGGACAAATTAGAGATGAACTTGGAAAAAGACTTGGCCTAATTGATAACAATATTTTCAAATTTTGTTGGATTATTGATTTTCCAATGTTTGAACTTGATGAACATGGAAAAATTAGCTTTAGTCATAACCCATTTTCTATGCCACAAGGTGGTTTAAAAACACTAGAAAATGAAAATCCATTAGATATTTTAGCTTATCAATATGATATTGTATGTAATGGAATTGAACTTTCTTCTGGAGCAGTTAGAAACCATGATATTGATATCATGTTAAAAGCCTTTACAATGGCTGGCTATACAGAAGAAGAAGTAAAAAATAAATTTGGCGCTTTATATAAAGCCTTTCAATTTGGTGCTCCACCACATGCTGGTATTGCACCTGGAATTGATAGAATGCTTATGTTATTATCTGATTCTGATACCATTAGAGAGGTAATTGCATTCCCATTAAATAGTAAAGCTCAAGACTTAATGATGGGTGCACCAGGTAATGTAAGACGCGACCAATTACGAGATGTTCATATTATCGTTGATAAGAAATAATTTTATATACGTAAAAGAGACTTCGTAATGAAGTCTCTTTTTCATATATTCATATATTTATATATACATTAATCTAATTATTTTTTGTTTACTAAATCTTTTAATGCTTTACCAGCTTTGAATACTGGAGCTTTTGATGCAGGTATTTTGATTTCTTCTTTAGTTTGTGGGTTTCTACCTTTTCTAGCTGCTCTTTTTCTTACTTCGAAAGATCCAAATCCAACTAATTGAACTTTATCTCCTTCTTTTAAAGCATTTGTTACAACTTCTACGAATGCGTTTACTGATTCTTCAGCTGCTTTTTTTGTGTCTCCTGTTTTTGCAGCTACTGCTGCGATTAATTCAGCTTTGTTCATTTAAATTACCTCCTATAAGTATAATGTTATGTACTTTTATTGCTTAGAACGGCAATAAATGTACTACTATATAAATTTATTCGCCAAAAATATATAAAATCCTTCTTTTTTTCTGAAATTTTAATATATTTTTAACTTTTCTAATATCATACAAATTTTATTTCCTGCAGGTAGCATTTTTATTTCTTGTTTTGAGAACACATGTAGTACAACAACTGCCAATGCATAAATAATAATTGCAGATATTATTGCTATTATTGTAGCCAAAGTTTCTGTAATTATTCCTAAAAGTGAAGAATATATAAAATATGAGCAAATTCCCATAATGATTGTTGCAAGTATTGGTTTTATAACAAATCTTCTTACTCCTAATTTTAATTTTATTGTTCTTTTCAAAGCTGTAATAGATATCATAAATGCCACTAAATGACATGCTACTGATGCGATAGCTGCTCCGTTAACACCTATTGAAGGTATTGGAACTAAAATTAAGTTTAAAATCAATTTGACAATCACACCGGCATCCTAAAGCAATCGCTGGTACTCTTAATTTTCCATATCCTTGTAAAATAGAGTTGATTGTTTGATCTAATATCGTAAAAATAATTGTTAATGCACTAATTTGTAAGACAAGTGTTCCTGAACTTGCATTTGGATATAATAAATTTAATATTGGTCCAGCAAATATACACATTCCCACTGTACATGGAAGTCCTATTAGCATAGACATTAATAATGTAAATGTTGATTTTTGCTTTATAGATTTATAATCCTTTATTGCCTTAGCTGCTGAAATCGCTGGAACTAATGCTGTCGCAAAAGCGACATTAAATGATAATGGTAAACTTGTTAAAGTATCTACCTTTCCTCCTAAGATTCCATATTGTGTAACAGCCATATCTTCACTCATAAACTCTTTCAGACTTCTTACAACTGTAAAAGAGTCTATGTTTTTATTTAATGAAGACATAATAGCTGTTAATGCGATTGGAATAGAAACTAATAAAATCTTTTTTACAATGTTTCTAACTCTTTCATATTTATAATTAACCGTTTCTCTTATTTCTGAAGCGATTTCTTTTCTTCTGGTTTTATAGAATAAATATAAATATCCAAATCCTACAAATGTTGCAAGTGTTGTAGCAAGTGTTGCTCCTCCTGCCATCCATACAGTTGATGTATTAGAAATAATAGCAACAATTTCTACTAATATAATGGTAAGTGTTGTTTTAAAAATTTGCTCCAATGTTTGTGACCTTGCTGTTACTTTTAGGTTTTGTCTTCCATTAAAATATCCTCTCATAACTGATGAAATTGCTACAAAAAATACAGCTGGTGATAATGCTACCATTGTCATCTCTGCATCTGGAATTTGTAACCATTGATTAGCAATTAAACCTGCTCCAAAAAATAGCATTAAACTTCCAATTAAACCAATAACCGCAAAAGTAGCAAATGCAATTTTAAAAATTCGATAAGCTCCTTTATGGTCACCTACTGCTACTCTTTCTGATACTAATTTTGATATAGCATTTGGTACACCTGTAGAAGAAATGGTTAATAATACTGCATAAATTTGATAACTTGCTGAAACAATTCCATTTCCTTGATCTCCAAATCCTTCTCTATTTGTTAAATATAAATTATATACAAGTCCAAGCAGTTTTATTAGCAATTGTGAGAATATCAATGTAATAATCCCCTGCATAAAAGTTTCTTTTTTTCCTTTAGAAACTTTTTTTTCTGCTGTATCTGCCATTTAATCCCTCCTGTTTTCATACATGATTCTTGGTTATATATCATTTACTTATGTACAAACTATCATATTATTTTTTCTTTTTTATGGCTTCTTTTTGGTTATTTTATATATGTTTCTTTTTAATTGTACGAATTAATTATAAATTTAATTACTAAATTATTCAATACTTTTGAATTTTTTTCTTAAAATTATTGACATTTTCGCTTTTTTGTATTAAAATTATTTAGCAATTATATATTTATTAGTTAGATATGATTTAAATATAAAATCTCTCCCCGGTGGTTTTAGATTTAAATTTCATATATAAAATTTATAATAATAGGAGGGTATTATCATCATGAATAATACAACATATAGCGCAAAAGCAAATGAAGTAGAAAGTAAATGGTATATTATTGATGCAGCCAACAAACCACTTGGTAGAGTTGCTACAGAAGCTGCAAAATTATTAAGAGGAAAACACAAACCAACATACACACCTAATATTGATATGGGTGATCATGTTATTATCCTTAATTGTAAAGATGTTATCTTAACAGGTAACAAATTAAATCAAAAAGTTTATAGACATCATTCTGGTTATATTGGAGGAATGAAAGAAGTTCCTGCAAAAGTAATGCTTGAAAAAAATCCAGAAAAAGCTATGACATTAGCTATCAAAGGAATGTTACCACATACATCTTTAGGTAGAAAAATGGTTAAAAAATTAAGAGTTTATGCTGGTAGTGAGCATGAAAACCAAGCACAAAAACCAGAAGTATGGGAGGTAAAATAATATGGCTAAGAAAGAAAATGTAGTTTTTTATGGTACAGGTAGAAGAAAATCTTCAGTAGCAAGAGTTAGACTTGTTGAAGGTAATGGAAAAATAACAATCAACGGTAAAGATATTGATGAATTCTTCGGATTAGAAACTTTAAAAGTTATCGTTAGACAACCATTAACAGTTACAAATACAACTTCTAAATATGATGTTATTTGTACAGTTAAAGGTGGAGGATTCACAGGTCAAGCTGGAGCAATCAGACATGGTATTGCTAGAGCTTTAAATGAAGCAAATCAAGAATACAGACCAGCTCTAAAATCAAACGGATTCTTAACAAGAGATCCTCGTATGAAAGAAAGAAAAAAATACGGTCTTAAAAAAGCTCGTAAAGCTCCACAATTCAGTAAAAGATAGAAAATATCAAAACTCAGAAGTATTAAAACTTCTGAGTTTTTTGTGTTCCATCACTATACCACTTCAATTAGCTATTCTACACATCTTTACAAATTTATTTATGATTTCTATATCATCTATTCTATTTATTCCAAAACATTTTTTACCTAAATCCTTTATCGAAGCACCACAATGATATAATTCTTTATTATCTATAATAATAAATCTATCATGGAATTTATCTGTTTTTGCTACCTTCAAAAT
>CALXZX010000011.1 GCA_944393375.1 uncultured Clostridia bacterium
AAATTTTAGCACTAATTTCTTTAAAAATTAGTGCTAATGTTTAAAAAATTTTGAGACATTTTCAAAAATGATTGACATGAAAATTTTCTTAAATTATTGAAGGAAAAAGTAATTTATATTATAATCATTTTAATAAAAATTTGGAGGTATATAAATGAAACTAGCATTATTGGTGATATTAATTATTTTGTTAGGAATAATAATATACATATATGTAAAAAGAAATGAGAAAAATAAGCAACATCAAACTACAATTGATACAAATACTAATAAATATAAAAGATATGAAGATTTTAAGAAATCTATTCATATTGTTAATCAAGATAGAAGCATTATAGGAAGCATATATGTGAATGGAAAAGAAGAAAAATTATCAGCGAAGAAAGATGAAAAAGGATATATATATTATTTAGGAGATAGAGTCATTGGGGGATATAACCCTGATATTATGGGAGATAATTTAATTGTGTTTAGACAAAACACGCTGGAAAACCAACTTTCAGACCAGATAAAAGACCAAATTACGCAAGTAATTGAAAAAAGTCAAAATAGAAAAGAACAGGAAAGAGGATTAGAATCCATAAACTCAAAAACAAAGAATAAAAATGTTTATGAACAAAAAATGGGGTATGAAAAGAGTATAGGACAAGAAGAAAAAGAAGAAGTTGAAGAAACCTCAAAAGAAGAACAGGATTTAAAGACTAAAAATAAAGAAAAACAAAGTAAAGCAAAACCCAAAATACAAAACACAGTTAAAGATATTAATATCAAGCAAGAAGTTGACATGAATACAATGGCAACAGATATGGATACAATAGGAAAGCGATTAGAAGATGCAGGTAAAATTAAAGGAGAAGAAAAAGAAGGGAAATTAGGATTTGTTGAATCAGATGACTTGAAAAATTTAAGAGACGAAAATGGAAAAAAATTACAAGGACATTCATCAAGATATGAAGCAGTAAGTATAGATAAAAGAGGAAATGTTAAAGCTTTAAATTTGGAGAATGATACACAAGAGGGAACAAATCCATTGGAAAGAAATTATCAAATAAAACAAAATAAAAATCAAAATATACGTAAAGGAGATGTTTTAACAAGATTACAAATTCAAGGCGAAGAAACCATAGGAATAGAAAAAGGACAATATGGAGAAGTAGAAGTATATCATTCTCATGATAAAACAATAGGAGGAAAAGACATTGAGGGTAATAAAAGTTTAGATAGACAATTAGAAACTACAGATTCTAAAAATCCAATAGAAGGAACAGATGAAGCTACTCAAAAACTGGCACAGAAATATCAAGATGGATATAGATCAGTAGAGGATTCTTATCAAGAAGCAAAGCAACATGAAAATTCAAGAGAAGAACCATGTGAAGAACTAGAAGTAGAAGATATAGATGGAAAACTTAATACTGTATCACATAGTCATACAGATGACATAGTTGCGAAACTAATGGGAAATGAAGAAATTAGTAACAAGTTTACAGAAAGAGAAATAAGAGAAAGAGTGGAAAAAGCATGGAATAATAAAGAAGAAGATATGAGCGCAATAGAATTTCAAAAAAATATAGAAGAAGACATAGAACAAGATGCTGAAAACATGCATGGAGAAAGAGATTTGTGAAATTTATTAAAATTGTATTAAATTTTAATAAAAAAGTTGCAATATTTTGCCAATAATAGTATAATATAAAAGGTAGTATAATAATATATAGAAAGTATATTAAAAGAGAGGTATAAAAATGGATTATTTATATATACTAAGAGAAGCTTTAGTATGGACAGTAACAATATTTTGGCTATATCAAGTTGTTGTAAGTTTATGCTCTTTAGTAAAATTAAAGGATAAACCTTTAAAAGTAAACAAAGATCATCGTTTTATGGCAATTATACCAGCACATAATGAAGAAGCAGTTGTAGGAAATTTAATTGAAAGTTTAAAAAATCAAACATATAACAAAGACTTATATGACATATATGTTATTGCAGATAACTGTACAGATAACACAGCAAAAATTGCAAAAGAAACTGGTGCAATTGTTTATGAAAGATTTGATGAGACTAAAAAAACAAAAGGATATGCTCTAAATTGGTTTTTACAACAAAAAATCGCAGAAGATGCACCATATGATGCTTTCTTTGTATTTGATGCTGATAACATTGTTGATAAGAATTTTATAAAAAATATGAATAAAAAACTATGTCAAGGAGAAGATGTTGTACAAGGTTACAGAGATATTAAAAATCCATCTGATAACTGGATAACAGCAGGATATGCTATTTTCTATTGGCAAATGCATAGATTTTATCATTTAGCTAGATACAATTTAGGATTATCACCATTATTAAATGGTACAGGTTTTATGGTAAAATTTGATGTTATCAAACCACAAGGTTGGGATACAGAAACCTTAACAGAAGATATCGAATTTTCTTTAAAAAGAATTATAAAAGGTAAAAAATTAGGTTGGGCAACAGATGCTATTGTATATGATGAACAACCTACAGGATTTAGACAAAGTTGGTCACAAAGAAGTAGATGGACAGTTGGTCATATTCAATGTATAAAAAGATATACAAAGGAATTGGCAATAGCTGCTAAGGAAAACAAAAAAATGATGAACCTTGACGGATTATTTTATATTGTGGGAAGTATTCCAATGTTTATTATAACCATTGCTTTATTATTAACAAACTTTATTATGTATAATTCAGCATCTATTACAACAGCAGAATTAATCAAAAACTTAATTATGTATTTAGTTCCAACATTTGTGTTACCAATATTTATAGGAATGTTTGCAATGTGGCTAGATGGAAGAAAGATAAAGCCAATGGCAAAAGGATTACTTTGTTATCCACTATTTTTATTAACATGGATATGTATAAACTTTAAATGCTTATTTATTAGAAATACTTCTTGGGAGAAAATAAACCATGTAAGAAGTATAAAAATAGCAGATGTTTCTAATAATAGTAAAGCACAAACTGAAAAAGAATTAGTTTAAAATAAATAGAATAAATAAAAAATATAAGTGGACGTTTTAAATGTTGTTTAATGATGACAATAAATAATGTTCCACTTATTATTATTGAAGAAAAATATAGGAGAAAAATATGGAACAACTAAAAAAGATTGACAAAAAAAATAAATATATACATATAGGAATTATCTTATTAGGAATTGTATTTATCTGTTTAGCAGCATTTCATGAAGATATATGGTTTGATGAGAGCTATTCAGTAGCAATTGCAAAACATAGTTTTAGTGAAATATGGAATATAACAGGAAATGATGTTCATCCACCTTTATATTATTGGATGTTACATATTGTATGGATGATTTTTGGAAATCAAAATATTGCTTTCCGATTATTTTCTGTTTTAGCAATTGCCATCTTAGGTATATTAGGTTATACCCATATACGAAAAGATTTTGGAGAAAAAGTAGGAATGCTATTTTCATTTTTGGTCTACTTTTTACCAGTTATGTGTACATATAGTCAAGAAATTAGAATGTATTCATGGTCATGTTTAATTGTTACCATATTAGCAATCTATGGATATAGACTATATAAAAATATAAAAGAAAAAACAACTTTAAAAGTACAGAATAAAAATTTAATCATTTTTGGCATTTTTAGTATAGCAGCATGTTATATACATTATTATGCATTAGCAGCAGCAGGATTAATCAATTTTATGCTACTTGTATATTTAATCAAAAATAGAAAAGAAAATACAAAACTATTACGAAATTTTATTATTTTAGCAGTAATACAAATTGTTTTATATATTCCATGGTTGATATATTTAAAAGGACAAGTAGCTCATGTAGAATCAGGCTTTTGGATAACGTTAGAATATAGTACATTGATAGAAGTTTTAAGTTTCCAATTTAGAAGACAATTAGATACAGAATTTGTTTTTGATGTACATACAATTATTGCATTGGTTGCTTCTTTAGCTATGTATATTTATATAGGATATAGAATTTATAGGACAAAAAAAGAAAAAGAAATTTCACTTCCAGGAGTATTGTCTATTGTAACATATATATTGGTCATTTTGGCAGTACTTATTATTTCTTTTATGACGCCAATTTTATATGCCAGATATTTAATTGTTATTACAGGACTATATATTTTTGGTTTAGCATTTTTTATGGCAAAAGAAAAGAGAAAATGTGTTACAGGAATAATATGTGCCATTATTTTCATTTTAGGAATTGCTAGTAATGTAACCAATATGACAATCAATTATGATAATAGTAATATGAAACAAATAGAATATTTAAGAGAAAATGTAAAGGAAGATGATATCTTAATTTATTCTAATATAGGAAATGGTGGTGTCATTGCAGCCTTTTTCCCAGATAATAAACAATATTTTTATAATGGCGAATTTTGGGATGTAGAAGAAGCATATAAAGCTTATGGACCAGGAATGGAAATTATCTATAATTATGACGATATATTAAATGATTATCATGGAAGAATTTGGCTAATTGATTCAGAAAATTGTGAATTATATAATGCATTTCCAAAAGAAGGAATACAAACAATTGTGGAACCAACACAATTTAGAACCAAATATCAAAATTATGTATATACATTTGTATTATTAGAAAAAGAATAATGAAAAAGGAAAATAAAAGATGAGGAAAAGTAGAAGTGCAAAAGCACTAATTATAAATATAATTACATTTGTTATTTTAATGATTGCTGTATATTTGGCATATCAATTTTATCAAAGTAATAATTTTAATGAGTTTATACGAAGTGAAGCAAATTTAGGTATTTCAGAATTTGCAAGAGATAAAAAAGTAAAATATTCTGATATGAATAGTTATAAAATAACATCAAATGAATTTAATGATGCAATGTTTTCAAAAGAAGTACAAGTAGAAAAAAATACACCATATAAAGTGACTTGTATGATAAAAACAAACGGTGTAGAGGCAGAAAAAAACGCTTCTAGTATAGGAGCACAAATTTCTATATCAGATACAGTAGAAAGGTCTGTCGCAATTAGTGGAGATAGTGATTGGCAAAAAGTAGAATTTATATTTAATTCCAAAAACAGAGATACAGTTGATATTGCTTTTCGATTAGGTGGAACGGGAGGATATGCAAAAGGAGAAGCGTGGTTTTCTGATTTTAAAATAGAAGAAGGGCAAGTTGAAGAAGATAGTGACTGGAAATTTGCTTGCTTTATTTTTGAAAATACAAATGTGACAATAGACAATAAAGAGATTAATATACAAGTAACAAACACAGATATTACAGATATCAAAAATACAATCGAACGATTTGAATCTTCTTGCAACCAGTTGTCAAAAGGAAAAATGACAGCAGATTGTGATATATATGAAATACAAGACCCAATTACATCTTTATCTTATGATGAGGAATTTGGTTATTATGTCGCACCAGAAGATATAGAAGAACAAATAAAAGAGGTTATTGAACAAAACAATTATGACCATATTTTTGTTGTTGTAAGATTAGGAAATGAAGAATATGAAGATGATATTGAGATTAAAGATTGGATTGGCTTAGGGTCTATGGACTATTATGGAATTGGATTTTCAAATATCCGATTACCAAATAGTTCAAAAAGTTATATTTATAAATATGATACAAGAGTTAATCAATTTCCAGAAGAAGTATTTTTACATGAATTTTTACATTCTCTAGAAAGAACTGCAAAAGAATATGGTTATGATATACCTGCATTACATGATTATAAAGAGTATGGATATGAAAATGAGTATTTAGTAGGACAAAGAAAATGGTATAAAGATTATATGAATCAAGAAATATATACATCAAATGGATATATAGGATTACCAAATGAGATATATACATTAAAGCCTGCTAAGAAATCAAACTTTGAATATCCTTATGAATTAGATGTTTATACAGAACCACAAAATATTATTGAGGAAATTAGAGGAATATTTGATAATTTATTTAGGAATATAAAAATTATAATGGGAAAAGCATAAAAAAATATAAATAATATAGTAAGGAGCATAAAAAGTGAAAGTATCAGAATTTAATTATGATTTACCACAAGAATTAATTGCACAAACACCAATAGAAAAAAGAGATGAATCTAGATTAATGGTTTTAGACAGAAATAAACAAACCATTGAACATAAAACATTTAAAGATATTATTGATTATTTAGAACCAGGGGATTGCTTAGTAAGAAATAATACAAAAGTTATTCCTGCCAGAATCTATGGAAAAAAAGAAACCGGGGCAAAAGTAGAGTTTTTATTACTAAAAAATATAGAAGGGGATATATGGGAAACCATTGTAAGACCAGGTAATAAGCTTCATATAGGAACAAAAGTTATTTTTGGTGATGGATTATTAACTGCTGAAATCTTAGAGATTATGCCAGGAGGAACAAGAAAAGTCCAATTTTCCTATAAAGGCATATTCAATGAAATACTAGATAAAATAGGATTGATGCCATTACCACCATATATTCACGAAGAATTAAAGGATAATGACAGATATCAAACAGTTTATGCAAAATACAACGGTTCAGCCGCAGCACCAACAGCTGGATTACATTTTACACCAGAATTGTTAAAGAAAATAGAAGAAAAAGGTATAAAGATTGCTAATGTGACTTTGCATGTTGGTATTGGAACTTTTAGACCTGTAAAAGAAGAAAATG
This sequence comes from uncultured Clostridia bacterium, assembly GCA_944393375.1. GTDB lineage: Bacteria > Bacillota > Clostridia > TANB77 > CAG-508 > CAG-269. The sequence continues at coordinate 6,700 of CALXZX010000011.1, forward strand.
TAGAAAATCATGAAATGCATACAGAACATTTCTATATCAAGCAAGAAGATGTCGAAAAAATCAATGAAACCAAAAAACAAGGAAAAAGAGTTATTGCTGTCGGAACAACTTCTTGCAGAGTATTAGAAACGATTGCAGATGAAAACGGATTTGTGAAAGAAACAGAAGCAGATACGAGTATCTTTATCTATCCAGGCTATCAATTTAAATGTTTAGATGGATTAATTACAAATTTCCATTTACCACAATCTACTTTATTAATGCTAGTATCTGCCTTAGCTGGAAAAGACTATATTTTGAAAGCATATAATGAAGCAGTAAAAGAAAAATATAGATTTTTTAGTTTTGGAGATGCAATGTTTATAAAATAGCAAAGGAGAAATAAAGATGAAGAAGTTTTTTCAAAATGATAAAGTATATTATGCAATTATTATTATATGTATTCTTATTTTAATTGGTATAATACTTACTGATGGAATACAAGTAGGTGTTACGATTAATGATAAAACAGTTATAGATAATGGTGGACCTTTAGAACCAAGTGATACAGGAACTATTTCTCATTCTGAAACAAAATTATTAGTAGTTAATCTGATAATTCTATTGCTTTCTATTATATTTTCAATATATGGATATGTGATAGACCATAAAGATAAATTTAAATTGAAAATATTAGTATTTATTTTGGTTTTGGCCTTTTTGACCCCAATATTTGTAGAAAATAATTATGAGAATCAAATTACAATAGCTGGAGAAAGAGAAGATATGAGAACAGATTATGGAAATTATACTATGAGTTTAATTGAAAAAATATTGAATCATAGTGCAAGGTAAAAACATAGAAGAAAAATTTAAAAAATATTGTAGAAGGAAGAATGGAGGAAGTATGAAACCAGCAGTAACATATGAGCTATTACATGAATGTAAACAAACAGGAGCAAGGAGAGGTGTTATTCATACGCCACATGGAGATATACAGACACCTGTATTTATGCCAGTTGGAACACAAGCAACTGTAAAATCAATGACACCAGAAGAATTAAAAGAAATGGTAGGTGCACAAATTATATTATCTAATACATATCATTTATACTTAAGACCAGGACAAGACATTGTAAAAGAAGCAGGTGGGCTGCATAAGTTTATGAAGTGGGACAGACCAATTCTTACAGACAGTGGTGGATTTCAAGTATTTAGTTTAGGAGATTTGAGAACTATTTCAGAAGAAGGTGTAGAATTTAAATCTCATTTAGATGGAAGTAAACATTTCTTCTCACCAGAAAGTGTTATGAAAACAGAAGAAGATTTGGGTGCAGATATTATTATGGCTTTTGATGAATGTGTAGAATATCCAGCAAGTTATGAATATACAAAACAATCTATGGAAAGAACGACTAGATGGGCTAAAAGATGCAAAGAGGCACATAAAACAGAAAATCAGGCTTTATTTGGTATAATACAAGGTGGATTTTATGAGGATTTAAGACAGCAAAGTGCAAAAGAGTTAATTGAATTAGATTTACCAGGATATGCAATTGGTGGTATTAGTGTAGGAGAACCAAAAGAAGAATTTTTGAAAATGCTTCGCTTTACAACACCATTAATGCCAAAAAATAAACCAAGATATTTAATGGGAGTCGGAACACCAGATTATCTAATAGAAGCAGCAATTAGTGGCATTGATATGTGTGATTGTGTATTGCCTACCAGAATAGCCAGAAACGGAACAGCATTAACTTCTCACGGAAAGGTTGTTGTTAGAAATGCAAGTTATGAAAGAGATTGGAATCCATTAGATGCTGAATGTGATTGTTATACTTGTAAAAATTATACTAGAGCCTATATAAGGCATCTTATCAAGGCAAATGAAATTTTAGGTGTTAGATTATTATCAATACATAACTTAAGGTTCTTGACTAATTTGATGGAAAAGGTTAGAATAGAAATAGAGAGAGATGATTTAGCAACTTTTAGAGACGAGTTTTATAAAAAATATGGCTATGATGCCGAAAAGTAGGAGGGTGTATATGAATTTATTAGATGAAGATTTTTCAAACAATAAAGAAAATAAAACAAAAAATATTATAAAAATAATCATTATATTTATAGTATTAATTGTAATAGCAATAATAGGGATTCTTTCATATATGATTTATTTAGAAGGAACAACTTTGCGTGTGTTTTTAGATGACAAAGAAAATGCAGATATTAAAAATTTATTAGTGTTTGAAGAAGATGGAACAATATATGTACCAGTAAGAGCAATATCTAGTTATTTAGGATATAGTAGCTATAATGGAGAATATAGTAATCGTTCAGAGATTACTAGTAAATGTTATGTAGAAAGCGAACAAGAAGTTGCAAATCTTACATTAAATTCTAATAAAATATACAAGTTAAATCTAGCAGAAAATAGAAATAATTATACATATATGTATATGGACAAGCCGGTAAAAGCAATTAATGGAGAATTATATATAACTACTGATGGAATGCAAAAAGTATTTAATACTACATTTGTTTATGACCAAGAAAATAATAGAATTACTATTTATACAGTACCATATTTAATTAGTAGTTATTCTAATGCCATTTTAGACTATGGGTATACAAACTTGAGTGAAGTTTTTGAAAATGAAAAAGCTATTTTAAAAAATATTCTTATTGTAACAAATGATAGATATTGGGGTGTAATTAATGCATCAGATGGAACGGAAATTTTAGAATGTAAATATGATGATATACGATATCAAGAAATTACAGGAGACTTTATTGTATGTAGTGATGGTAAATTTGGAATTATGGGAACAGATAAAAGAATCAAAGTGGATATCAATTATGATAGTATAGAATTAATGGATTATGATGCAGGATTATATCTAGTAGGAAGAAACGGTCGATATGGAGTTGTAGATTTAAATGGAAACAATGTTATATATGTAGAAAATGACCAAATAGGGGTAGATATATCTAGATTTGAAGAAAATGATTTAAAAACAGGATATATTTTGGTAGATAATTTAATACCTGTTATGAAAAATAATAAATGGGGATTGTTTGATACTAAAGGAAATCAAGTAGTTGATTTTGAATATGATAGTTTTGGATATATTGCAAGTAGCAATAGAGAGGCAATGAATTTATTAGTAATACCAACATATAATGTAATTGTTGCTTGTCTAAATAATCGATATACATTATTAAATTCATCAGGAGAACAACCAATTAGAGCATTTGTAGATGATATATATATGACAATTACTGGAGGAGAAAAATATTATCAGATGACTGCTAATGATAAAGTATATGATGTAGAAGAATATTTAGATAGATTGGGAGTACAACCTGCAAGTAACAGTGATAGTACATCATCTAATACAACCCAAACGACAACCAATAATGAAAATAGTAATAATCAAGTAAATAATGGGCAACAAAGTGAGCAAGAATTACAAAATAATGAAGAAGAACAACAAGGAAATGAGTAGAAAAATATAAAAGTAGAGAATATTTGCTTAAATTTTAAGTGAATATTCTCTATTGCGTAAGTAACAAGGTTCTGGAGTATATATTTGCAATATTTAACTATATTTAGTGTTCAAGTTCTTATTTTTGACCAGTCATACTAATAGAAAAAAATATAAAAATAGTATATAAATATATAAGGTCTAGTTTTATATTGAAAACAAGAAAGAGGTATGAAGTGAGTAATATACATATAGTTGCAAATGGAATATATTTTCCTAAAAAACAAATTCAAAACAGTGAACTAGAAAAAGTATTAAAATTAGAAAATGGATATATCGAAAAAAGAACAGGAATAAGAAATAGGTATTATGCAATCAATGAAACCATACAAGATATGGCATTAGAAGCTACAAAAACACTTTTGGCTTCAGAAAAAGATAGACAAGGCATTGACCTTATTATAACAGCAACAACAAGTACAAAAATGTTAATGCCAGGAATATCAAATTATGTACAAAAAAAATTAGGACTTTTTCCATGTATATGTTTAGACATACTAGCTGGATGTGGAGGATACATAAATGCATTTGATATTGCCAAAGTATATATGGATTCTCGAAATATAAAAAAAGCTTTAATTATTGGGGTAGATAAATTATCCGAAATTATTGATAAAGAAGATGTAGGAACAGTAGTTGTTTTATCTGATGGTGCAGGAGCAACATTAATAGAAAAAGAAGAAACAGATACTCATCCAAAAATGTATGTAGCACATATTAAAGCAGAAGAAGATAAAGAGAATATTTTGACTTATCAATATGGGAAAAACTTGTATATGAATGGAAAAGAAGTATATAAATATGCAGTAACCAAAACAGTTGAGAATATAAATGAATTACTTGAAAAGGCCAATATATCATTAGATGATGTGAAATATATAGTAGCACATCAATCAAATCTAAAAATTATGAAAGCAATTGCATCAAGATTACATATAAATATGGAAAAGATGTATACAAACATACAAGAAAGAGGAAATACTTTTTGTGCTAGTATACCAATTGCTTTGTATGATATGCAAAAAGGTGGACTTTTAAGAACAGGTGATAAAATCATTCTATTAGGATATGGTGGAGGTTTAAATACAGGAAGTATTTTGATAGAAATATAATTGTTCATTATAGATGTTTCTTTTTGGACATTTATACAAAATTGCAAACTTAAAATTTTATATAAGTATTTTTATATTTTATTTAAAAATTATATTTATTTATAAAAACGTCCCTAATGGACAAAAAAGAAAGGATGAAGAAAGAATGAAAAGAGCATTTTTATTTCCTGGTCAAGGCGCACAAGTCGTAGGAATGGGAAAAGATATTTATGAAAAATATGATGAAGCAAAAAAAATCTATGATGAGGCTTCAAGAATATCTGGAATTGATGTAAAAAAACTTTGCTTTGAGGGCCCAGAAGAAGAATTAAATAAAACAGAAAACACACAAATTGCCATATTAACAACTAGTTTAGCAATATTAGAAGTTCTAAAAACAAAAGGAATAGAAGCAGATATTGCAACTGGGTTAAGTTTAGGTGAATATGGAGCTTTAATTTATGCAGGAATCATCAGTTTTGAAGATGGAATTAAATTGATTCAAAAAAGAGGATATTATATGGGGAATCTTTTACCTGATGAGAAATTTTCTATGGCAGCCATTATTGGATTAGATTCAGGGAAAATAGAAGAAATTTGTAAAGAAATTGCTAAAGAAAATAAATTTATTGTTGTTGCAAACTATAATTGCAGTGTACAAACTGTTATATCAGGGCAAGAAGATGCTATAAATGAAGCAATGGAAGCATTAAAAGCACAAGGGGCTAAAAGAGCAATAAAATTAAATACAAGTGGACCATTCCATACCATAAAATTAGAAAAGGCAAAAGAAGCATATGAAAAAGAATTGATAAATATTGATTTTCATCTTGATACAAAGGTTAAGGTAATAAAAAATATTGATGGTATATATTATGCTGAAAATGACAATATAAAAGAAATTCTAGCAAATCATATTATTAGCCCAGTAAGATTTGATAAAGCAATCAAATTAATGGAACAAGAGCAAGTAGAAGAATATTTAGAAATTGGACCAGGAAGAACGTTAACAGGATTTGTAAAGAAAGATAATAAAGAAGCAAAAACATTTAATATAAATAGTGTAGATAGTTTAGAAAAATATTTAGAAGAACAAATATAATGTAGAGGAAAAAACTTTAATGATAGTTAACAGTAAATCATAAGGGAGGGAACATTCGTTATCCTAAATGAAAGTAACCTAAAGGTAAGGTGTGTCCCCTGACACTAAAACAAAGAAAGGAAGAAAAGAAAGATGGAAGAAAATAAAACTGTATTTGTAACAGGAGCTTCAAGAGGAATTGGAAAAGAAGTTGCCTTAAAATTTGCAGACAATGGATACAATGTTGTTATTAACTATGTTTCAAGTAAAACAAATGTTGAAGAATTAAAAGCTGAATTTGAAAGTAAAGGTGTAAAAACACTTATTATGCAAGCAGATGTAACAAATAAAGAAGCAATTGAAGAACTAGTAAAAAAAGCAATAGAAGAATTCGGAAGTATAGATGTATTAGTTAATAATGCAGGTATCACAAAAGACAATTTATTAATGAGAATGAGTGAAGAAGAATTTGATAAAGTAATAGAAGTAAACTTAAAAGGAACATATATTGTCACAAAAGCAGTTACAAAATATATGATGAAAAAAAGAAAAGGAAGTATTATCAATTTATCATCAGTTGTAGGGGTTGCAGGAAATGCAGGACAATGTAATTATGCAGCATCAAAGGCTGGAATTATTGGATTTACAAAAAGTGTAGCAAAAGAGTTAGCTTCAAGAAATATTAGAGCAAATGCAGTAGCACCAGGATTTATAGAAACAGATATGACTGCTGTTCTATCAGATGAAGTAAAAGAAAATATACATAATCAAATACCATTAAAAAGAATGGGAACAGCAAAAGAAGTGGCAAATTTAATCTATTTCTTGGGATCAGATGAGAGTGCATATATAACAGGCCAAGTGATTAATGTAGATGGTGGAATGGTTATGTAAAACAAATTGAAAGCAATACACAATATACTACTTTGAATTTGTTTTAAAACAGTATATGCGAAGTATTAAAAAATGAAAGGAAGATAAAAATGGAAAAAAGAGTTGTTATTACAGGATTAGGAGCTGTAACTCCAATAGGAAATAATACAAATGATTTTTGGGAAGGAATCAAAGAAGGAAAATGTGGAATTGATGAAATTACAAGATTTGATATCACAAATTTTAAAGTAAAGTTAGCAGCAGAATTAAAAGACTTTAATGCAGAAGACTATTTTGATAGGAGAGAAGCAAAAAGATTAGATAGATTTTCTCAATATGCAATGGTAGCTGCTAGAGAAGCTTGGAAGGATAGTGGATTAGACAAAGAAACAGAAAATATGGAAAGAGTTGGTATTATTATTGGTTCTGGAATCGGTGGAATTGGAACAACAGAAGAAGAACATGAAAAATATATGACAAAAGGACCAGATAGAGTTTCTCCAATGTATATTCCAATGGGAATTCCAAATATGGCAACAGGAAATGTGGCAATTGATATTGGAGCAAAAGGAGAATCTATTTCTATGGTAACAGCTTGTGCTTCAGGTACACATAGTATCGGAGAAAGTTTTAGAATGATAAAACATGGATATCAAGATGTTGTGTTAGCAGGAGGAACAGAGGCTGGTATTACACCACTTGGCATAGCAGGATTTACAAACATTAAAGCATTATCAAAAGCAGAAGATAAAACAAGAGCAAGTATTCCGTTTGACAAAGAAAGAAGTGGATTTGTTATGGGAGAAGGTGCTGGAGTTATTGTTTTAGAAGAATTAGAACATGCGAAAAAAAGAGGCGCTAAAATTTATGCAGAAATTGTTGGATATGGTGCAACATCTGATGCATATCATATTACATCACCTGCTCCAGGAGGAGAAGGTGGTGCAAGAGCTATGAAAATTGCTATGGAAGAAGCACATGTAAATCCAGAGGAAATTACATATATTAATGCACATGGTACATCAACACATTTAAATGATTCATATGAGACACAAGCAATCAAAACAGCATTAGGAGAAGAAGCTGCTAAAAAAGTAATGGTGAGCTCAACAAAAGGACATACAGGACATTTATTAGGAGCAGCAGGTGGAGTAGAAGCAATTGTATGTGCAAAAGCAATTGAAGAAGGATTTGTTCCAGCAACCATTAATTACAAAGTTCCAGATGAAGAATGTGATTTAGATGTGGTTCCAAATGAAGGAAGAAAAGTAGATGTCAAATATGCAATATCTAATTCATTAGGATTTGGTGGACACAACAGCAGTATCTTATTAAAAAAATATGAAGGATAAAAATTTATAAATGAATAAATATCAGTAGAGACAAACAAAAGCATACTGATATTTATTCTATTATTGAAAAAGAAAAAATAAAATGTTAAAATACCAATAGATAGAAAAAATAAAATGTATTGGTTTGGGAGGTAGAAATATGGATTATAAGGAAATTAAAAAATTAATGGATGATATGGGAAATTCAAAATTAGAGGAATTAGAAATTGAATTTCCAGATGGTGTAAAAATTAGTATGAAAAAAAGTGAAAAAAGGGAAGTCATTGTAGAACCACATGTAATAGAAGCAAGTGCACCAATATCTGTTCCTGCTGTAAAACCACAAGAAGAAAAAGGAATGGTTGCAGTAGAAGATAAAAAAGAAGAAAACTACAAAGTAATTAAATCACCAATGGTAGGTACATTTTATGCAAGTTCAGCACCAGATAAAGACCCATATGTCAAAGTAGGAGATAAAATTTCAAAAGGACAAGTGGTATGTATCGTAGAAGCTATGAAATTAATGAATGAAATTGAATCAGAATTTGATGGTGAAATTGTAGAAATTTGTGTAAAAAATGAAGATGTTGTAGAATATGGTACACCATTATTCAAAATTAAATAATATCCGTTTGGGGCAATTAGGGACGTTTCTGTTTGGACATTTTAAATGATAGGTATTGATTGCAAAGTTAAAGATAAATAATAATGGAAGGAAAGGATAATAAAGATGTTAAACAAAGAACAAATAAAAGAAATTATACCACAAAGAGAACCATTTTTAATGATTGATGAAGTGGAAGAATATATACCAGGAGAAAGTGCAGTAGCATATAAAAATGTTAGTGAAGATGAATACTATTTCAAAGGACATTTTCCTGGAAATCCAATTATGCCAGGTGTTTTAATTGTAGAATCATTAGCACAAACTGGTGCAGTAGCCATTCTTTCTATGGAAGAAAACAAAGGAAGAAACGCACTTTTTGGAGGAATTGATAAATTAAGATTTAAAAGACAAGTAGTTCCAGGAGATAGATTAAAATTAGAAGTGAAAATCATAAAAAGAAAAGGTCCTATTGGGATTGGAGAAGCATTAGCAACTGTTGATGGAAAAGTAGCAGTAAAAGGTGAATTAACATTTGCAATTGTTTAAAATAAATTTTAATTTATAAAATTCTATGATAATAAAATATAAAATTTTTACAGTATAGTAATAGTTATACAAAATAAAAAAGATTATAGTATAAAGTTTATTTTATTCTATAATCTTTTTTATGCTTCATAATACTGATCTGTATCATTATATAAATCTTCTAAAGAAATACCTAAGACCTTGCAAAAAGCTAATGCTTCAAAATCTTTTACAGTTTTCTTACCATATTCAATTTCATAAATATCACAAATGTACATAGTAACACCAATTAAATCTAATTTTCTACAAATTTCTGGTTGAGAAATTTTTTTTAATTTCCTATATTTTCTTAAATTTTTACCAATAATATTTAGATTTCCGTTTAATGTTTTCACTTTCATAAGTATCTCTCCTGTAAAATTGATTAATTTAAAATATATTTTATAGCAAAATTTACCATTACATTACAGGATGAAACTGTAAATATTACAAAAATATTTCCAATTGATTACAAATAAGATACATTTTAAAAAAATTATTGAAACCAAGCTACAGGATGTGGTATATTAAAAATAAGAAAATTACAGGATGTAGTATAAGTTTTTATATATACAAGGAGGAACAAATGAAAAGAATAAATAACAGGGGAATTACACTAATAGCATTAGTAATTACGATTATTGTCTTATTAATTTTAGCGGGAGTAAGTATTGCAACCTTAACGGGAGAAAATGGAATCCTAACAAGAGCAAGTGATGCAGATGTAGAAACAAGAGCAGCAACAGTAGAAGAAAGAAAAAACTTATGGAAAACAGAGAAACAAGCAGATAATTATATAGGAGAAAATACAGCACAAACATTGGAAGATTTATTAGACGATTTAGAAACAGAAGATTTGATTACAGCAGAAGAAAGAACAAAAATAGAAGAAACAGGACATGTAGTGATTGGAAGTAAAGATATAAGTTTTTCAGATGGACTAACAGAAGCAAGCTATACAATAACAAGTAGTTTAGATGAAGTGAATTTCAATAAAATTATTACAGAAGGAGATATAGCGATAGAAAAACCAGGATATACAAGTTATAGAATAGAAGGAATTATGCTAACAAAAGAAGAAGAAGCAAAAATATCAGAACCAGTAGAAGGAAAGAGTGGAATTTTAGAAGTTGTAGGAGATATTAGTGATGCTACATTTAAGTATACATTAAAAACTGTTATGCAAGGAGATGAAACATTCTATTGCAAAATTAGTATAGATGGAGAAGATTATTACAAAGAAATAAATGTTATTCAAGGTGATGTTATAACATATGAAGAAGATTTTGCAGGATTTCAATATACAGGAAGTTGGCAAGATGATACAAATGAAAATTATAGTAATGGTAAAGCAAAATATGTGCAAGTTATAGATAATAGTAGTAACAGAAGTTCAATAAGAATAGATAATTTTACTGGAAGTAAAATTGATATATTATCAAGAAAAATTCAAAATATAGGTGTGATATCAGTTTACCAATATAGTGAAGATATGATGGTATTAGGTTTAAATTCAATTCGTGATGAAAACATAAATGGTGATTCAGAATTTCAAGCAATATCAAGTATGGATATAAGAAATGATACCAGAACAATAGAATTAAGAGCCAAAAAAGAAGCAACTGATAAAGATATAGTTTATATAGATGCTATAAGAATATACAAATGAAATTTTATATTAAAATAAAAAAATCCTTCCAAAAACTTGTAATTTTTCATAATATTGTTATAATAATATATGGACATAAACAAGAGAAAGGGAGGATTTTTATGTTAAAGAAAGTAGCGATACTAGCAAATGGTGGAGATGTATCAGGATTTAATGCAGTAATCAGAGCGATTAAAAAAACGTGTGAAACAAACGGAATAGAATGTTACGGTTATATCGATGGATACAGAGGCCTTGTAAAAAATAATTATGTTAGATTAGATGGAACAGAAATTGCTTCAGGAATTTTACCAAAAGGTGGCTCAATTATTGGTTCTTCAACAAATGCTATTGTTTTCCATTATAAAGTAGAACATGAAGATGGAACAGTTACATATGAAGACTTATCAGACCAATGCGTAAAAAATGTAAAAGAAGCAGGATTTGATTGTGTGTTCACATTAGGAGGAGATAGTACACAAAAATCAGCAAGAGACTTATTCTTAAAAGGAATTAATACAATCGGAGTGCCAAAAACAATTGATAATGATGTTGCATGTACAGATATTACATTTGGATACAATACTGCTGTTCATGTAGCAACTGAAGCATTAGATAGATTACATACAACAGCAGAAACACATGACAGAATCATGGTATTAGAAGTTATGGGAAGATTTGCAGGTTGGATTGCTTTGGAATCAGCTATCTCAGGAGGAGCAGATGTTGCTTTGATTCCAGAAATACCATATGATATTCATAAAGCAGCAGAAGCAATTAATAAAAGAAAAGAGCAAGGAAAGAGATTTAGTGTTGTTGTTGTTTCAGAAGGAGCACATCCAATAAATGCTGAACAAACAACACATGAAGCTGAAGGTATTGATAATAAAGCAGGAATTAGTGTTAAATTTGGTGGTGAAGGAAACCGAGTTGCTAAAGAACTTCAAGAGTTAACAGGACTAGAATCAAGATGTACCATTTTAGGATATATGCAAAGAGGAGGAACACCAACAGCATATGATAGAGTATTATCTACAAAATATGGTGCAAAAGCAATGGAATTAGCAATGGAAGGAAAATTTGGAGTTTTAACCGTTATTAAAAACGGAAAATTAGACTGTGTACCATTAGAAATTGTTGTAGGAGAAAACAAAGAAATTGGAGCAGTTCAAGGTGGTACAGCAGAAAGTAATGTAAGATATGTAACAATGGATGATGATTTAGTAAAAACAGCTAGAGACATTGGAATTTGTTTAGGAGATTAAACGATAGGGACGTGTCAAATCGTTCAAAAATTGAACGATTTGACCTGTCCCCAATGTTCAAAAATTGAACAAAAGGGACAGACCTCAAATAATAAACCTTTATATAGTTTATTATTTGAGGCCTATTTTTTTTATTACATTTATATTACATTTTAATTCTTTTTATTGAGATAACAAAATATTATTGGTATAATTTGGTTATAATAAATATAAGGAGAATTTTGGGTTTTCAAAAATTATTAGCAAAATAAAATATATTAACAAAAAATGGAGGAAAAAATGGATAAGAAACAAAAAATATTTATTATTTCAGTTTGTATTATTGTAGCAATTATTATAGTAGGACTTATTGTATATGTAGTGACCAAAAATGAACAAGAAAATGTTAGTAAAAATAGGTTAGCAAATATGTATGAAAAAATGATACAAAATCAAACATATAGCATAACATTCCAATTAAATGATAATAATAAATATACAGTATCAAGGAAAGATGATGTAGCAAATATTGATACGTATAATGATGGAAGTCATACGACCAATATTATCAAAGATGGAAATACGTATTTATTAATGTATAATACAAAAAGATATTATATTTATCAAAATAATGTAACAGGTCTTGGAGAATTATCAAACGAATTAAATGAAATTATTCAGAGTCAAGAACCTGAAAAGGGAAAAGAAAAAATAGATGGTGATAATTATCGTTATGAAGAATATAAAGGAGTATCAGAATTTTTAATGAATACAGATGAAAACATTTCAGAAGAAGATACCAATACTAGGTTTTATTTTGATGGTGATGATTTAAAATATATTAGAACAATTATGGGAGATAAATCTGAACTAATCAGTGTAGATGTATCTTATGATGTTAATGATAGTATATTTGAAATACCATCAGATTTTCAAGAAGGTTAAAAATTAATAAAATATATATTTTATTAAACAAAAATATTATTTAAGGAGGAATTAGAAAATGTCAGTAAAATTTGTTTTAAATGAAACATCATATTTTGGAAAAGGAGCAAGAGAAGAACTTGCAGGAGAAATTCAAAAAAGAGGATTCAAAAAAGTATTTTTAGTAAGTGATAAGTCTCTAGTAGAAGCTGGAGTAACAGCTAAAGTTGAGGAAGTATTAAAGAAAGCAAATGTTCCTTATGATTTATATGATGAGATAAAACCAAATCCAACAATTAAAAATGTAACAGATGGTGTTGAAGCTTGTAAAAAATCAGAAGCAGATTTAATTGTAGCTGTTGGTGGAGGTTCAAGCATTGATACAGCAAAAGGAATTTCAATTGTTATGACAAACCCAGATAGAGCAGATATCAAATCTTTAAATGGAGCATCTGATACAGTAAATAGAGGAATGCCTGTTATTGCTTTACCTACAACAGCAGGAACAGCAGCAGAAGTAACTATCAATTATGTTATTACAGATGAAGATGCAGAAGTAAAAATGGTATGTGTAGACCCTAATGATATTCCAATATTAGCAATTATTGATTCAGAATTAATGGCATCAATGCCAAAAAGTTTAGCAGCAGCAACAGGAATGGATGCATTAACACATGCAGTAGAAGGATATATTACAAAAGCGCATAATGAAATGTCAGATATGTTTCATATGAAGGCTATTCAAATGATATTCAAATATTTACCAGCAGCAGTTAATGAGAAAGATGAAAAAGCTGTTGAAATGATGGGAATGGCACAATATATTGCTGGAATGGGATTCTCAAATGTAGGACTTGGAATTGTTCACTCAATGGCACACCAATTAGGTGCTGTATATGATACACCACATGGAATTGCAAATGCTATGTTATTACCAACTGTAATGAGATTTAACGGAGAGGATCCAGCAACTGCACAAAGATTTAGAGAAATCTTAATGAATATTGGAAGACCAGATGCTCAAGCATTAAATGACCAAGATGTTATTAATACATTTGTATGGATGATTTCAGAATTAAGTAAAACAGTAGGAATTGATACAAAAATTACAGATTATGGAGCAAAAGAAGAAGATTTTGAAATGCTTGCTGAAAAAGCAATGAATGATCCATGTAAACCAGGAAATCCAAGAGAGGTTACAAAAGAGGATTTCATAGAATTATATAGAAGGGCAGCACAATAAACAATTTTTTAGCCCTATAAAAACCTACCACTTGTATATAGGGCTGAATTGTCACAATTTTATTTTAAGAATTAAAAAAAATACTTGTAAAAATTAAAAAAATGTGTAATAATATTAACATAAAAGAAAAAGACAATAAAAAAGAGGAGTACATTTACACATATTTATAGAGAATAGAAGTCATTGGCTGGAAACTTCTTAAATCATGATAAATGGAAGGTAGCTTTTTTGTTGATATTCTGAAATAGTAGTAAGAATATCCGTTTAAGCAACGTTAAAGGCTAAAGAGATATATAGCAATAGTGTATTTATAATTTAAAGTTAGAAGTGTACAAATAAAAAATAGATTGTTATATAAGTAAGGTGGTACCGTGAGAAAAATCTTGCCCTTATATATGGGACAAGATTTTTTTTGTGGTATAGGAAAAATTACTTTTTCCTATACCACAAAAAATAATGTTGCACAGAAAAATTTAAATACTTCTTGTAAAGGAGATTATAAAAGAACATGGAAAAAATAAGAATCTGGAAATTAGATAATATCAAAGCAATATTAATTTTTCTTGTAGTATTAGGACATTTATTTGACTTGCATAATCAAGGATTTATAAATTTTTTATTTATAGTGATTTATTTTTTCCATATGCCAGCTTTTGTATTTTGTTCAGGGTATTTCAGTAGACCTAAAAACAAAAAGGCAATAGTAAAATATTTAATACTTTATATAGGCATGCAAACAATATATTACTTATTTTGTAACTATTGTATAGGAGAAGATAAAACATTAACATATTATACACCATACAGGAGTTTGTGGTTTCTACTTGCACTATTTGCATGGAATATTTTATTAATATTTTTCGATACGAATAATCATAAAAAACAGATTTTAATGATTTTATCATCTATAATCTTTGGATTATTAATTGGATATATTTCATATCCATCTTTAAAGATTTTTAGTATATCACGTATTTTTGTATATTTGCCGTTCTTTTTAATGGGATATTATCTAAAAAAGAATGATATTACATTGCTATGGAAAGAAAAATTGCCTAATAATAGTAAAAAAGTAATTTCCACATTACTCATGATTATGATAGTAGGTATATTATTTTATATATGGCAAAATTATAAACAATGGGATTATGAATGGCTTTATGGAAGCATATCATATAAAGCCGGTGGATATGGTTCGCTAGAAAGATTGATACAGTATATAGTTGCAATTTTATGTATTATTAGTTTTTTATGGTTTATACCAAACAAAAAATATAAATTTACATATATTGGTAAGTATACCCTTGTTATTTATTTACTTCATAATTTTATTGTAAAAACAATTGAAAGTATGAAGGTTTTAAGTAATAATCCATATATATTTTTATTACAAACGAGTATTATTGCTGTTGTACTAACAACTATTTTACCAATCTTACCAATTGTAAAAGAAAATTTAATGAATGTAAAAGAAAGGAAGGAGAGAAAAAATGGCTGATGTACAAGAAAGTAAGCAAAAGAAAAAATTTGTTAAATTATACGAAAAACATAAATTAAGTCCTACAGAAGAATTAATTTTTAAGCCATATGAAGAAAATTGACTTAGGAGATTAACCAGGAAAGAAATTGAAGAATATCTAAGTTTAGATATAAAAGCACTCAGAAAAACAAAGATAAATATGAAAACAATTGTCATTGCAGAAGAAACACAAAAATTTTTAATAGAACATAAAGAAGAAATATTAAAAAGAATAAAATTGAACAGTTTAAAATGTTCTCAATATTCAAAAAAGGAGGAAGATAAATATGCAAGATAAGTATAATCCAAAAGATTTTGAAGAAAAACTATATCAAGAATGGGAGGAAAAAGGGTATTTTAAACCAAGTATGGATAAAACCAAAGAAAGTTATTGTATTATGATGCCACCTCCAAATGTAACTGGAAAATTACACATGGGGCATGCTTTAGATGATACCATACAAGATATTTTAATCCGTTTTAAAAGAATGCAAGGATATAATACCTTATGGCTTCCAGGAACAGACCATGCAGCTATTTCAACAGAAATGAAGGTAGTTGAAAAACTAAGAAATGAAGGAAAAACAAAACAAGAATTAGGCAGAGAAAAATTCTTAGATGAAGCATGGGAATGGACAAGAATCTATGGGGGAACCATCGAAATGCAACAAAAGAAATTAGGTTGTTCTTGTGATTGGGATAGAAAACGTTTTACAATGGATGAAGGATTGTCAGATGCCGTTTTAGAGCAATTTGTTGATTTATATAACAAAGGGTTAATCTATAAAGGAAAAAGAATGATTAACTATTGTCCAAGCTGTAAGACATCTATATCAGATGCAGAGGTAGAATATAAAGAAGAAGCTTCTCATTTATGGCATATTCGTTATCAAATAACAGGTGAAAAAGATAGATATATTATTGTTGCTACAACAAGACCGGAAACCATGTTAGGAGATACAGCAGTTGCCGTACATCCAGAAGATGAAAGATATAAAGATTTAGTTGGAAAAACATGTATTTTACCAATCATGAATAAAGAAATTCCAATTATTGCAGATGATTTTGTTGATAAAGAATTTGGAACAGGATGCGTTAAAATCACACCAGCTCATGATATGAATGACTATCAAGCAGGTTTAAGACATAACTTAGAAATTGTAGAAGTATTTGATGAAGATTACAAAATGGGTGATTTAGTTCCAGAATATAAAGGAATGGATTTATTAGAAGCTAGAAAAGCAATTGTAAAAAAACTAGAAGAAATTGGAGCATTAGTAAAAACAGAAGACTATACCCATAATGTAGCAAAATGTGAAAGATGTAAAACAACGATAGAACCAAAAATATCTGAGCAATGGTTTGTTTCTATGAAAGAATTAGCAAAAAGAGCAGCAGATTCTGTTAGAAATAATGAAGCTAGATTTATTCCTAAAAAATATGAAAAACAATATTTTAATTGGCTAGATAATATACAAGATTGGTGTATATCAAGACAATTATGGTGGGGACATCAAATACCAGCATATTATTGTGAAGAATGTGGACATATTAATGTTGCAAAAACAGCGCCAGAAACATGTGAAAAATGTGGTAGCACAAAATTACATCAAGATGAAGATACATTAGATACATGGTTTAGTTCTGCATTATGGCCATTCTCAACTTTAGGTTGGCCAAACATGGAAACAGAAGATTATAAAACATTTTATCCAACAAATGTATTGGTTACAGGATTTGATATTATTACTTTCTGGGTATCTAGAATGATGTCACAAGGATTAGAATTTACTGGCCAAGCACCATTTAAAGATATTTTAATTCATGGAATGGTTCGTGATAGTCAAGGAAGAAAGATGTCTAAAACATTAGGAAATGGTATAGACCCAATTGAGATTATTGATGAATATGGAGCAGATAGTTTAAGATTTGCTGTCATATCAGGAACAACAATGGGAAATGACATTCGATACATGCCAGAAAAATTGGAACAAGCATCAAACTTTGCAAATAAAATATGGAATGCTGCAAAATTCATTATCAATACATTAGCAGACGAAGAAAAAGTAAGAGAATTTTGTTATGAAGTTTATGAAAAAAACAAAACATATAATCCAGATTTACTTAGAATAGAAGATAAATGGATATTAAATAAGTTTGACAAATTGGTATTAGATGTAACCAGAAATATGGAAAATTATGATTTAGGCGTTGCTATCGATAAAATTTATAGTTTTATCTGGAATGAATTTTGTGATTGGTATATTGAAATGGTAAAACCAAGAATATATAGTGATGATGAAAATACAAAAATTGCTGTTAGTGATATATTAAATCATGTATTTGGTTCTTGCCTAAAATTATTACATCCATTTATGCCATTTGTAACAGCAGAAATTTATAAAAATTTAATTTGTTTTGGAACAAAAGATATCATTGTGGCCAAATGGCCAACTATAAGAGAAAGTTTTGTTTTTGAAAAAGAAGAAGCAATGCTCGAAAAAATTAAAGAAATTATTGTAGAAATTAGAAATGTTAGAAATACCAAAAACATTCATCCAAGTAAAAAATCTAAGTTAATTGTTGTAAGTCAAGAATATGAGAAACAATTAAAAGAAGCAGAAGATATTTTACTAAAACTTGGATTTGCAAATGAAGTAGTTATACAAAATACTTACACAAATATTCCAAAAGATTCTATCAAAATAATTGCTGAAGGAATAGAAGTATTTATTCCATTAGAAGGTTTGATAGATTTAGAGGAAGAAAGAAATCGTTTAAACGAAGAAAAGAAAAGATTAGAAGGTGAAGTGGCAAGATGCGAAAAAATGCTATCTAATCCAGGATTTATGAATAAAGCACCACAAAGTAAAATTGATGAAGAAAAAGCAAAATTAGAGAAATATAAAGATATGTTAGCAAAAGTAATAGAATCATTAGGATAATGAAGTAGTAAAACACTCCTTTTATTTATATGAAGGAGTGTTTATTTTACTATAATATATTTTATCTTAATAAATTAAACCAACTCGAAAATACCTTTGTACTCATGGTAGCAATATCCATTTTATTAACAGCAACTTGAGAAACTAAATTAACAGTGCTAAGTACTTCACCATCTAGAGAAAAAGAAATTTCACCTACTTTTTGCCCAATAGAAATAGGAGCAGAAATATTTTCATCAATCGTTACAGTTTGTTCTATGTTTTTTTCACTACCTTTTGCTAACAATATACCAGCATCATTTTCTAATACAACAGGAATTGTTGCTTGCACACCTTTATCAATACTAACTGTTTGAATCAAGTCTCCTGCCTTTCCAAAACTTTGATAAGAAAAATTATTAAAACCATAATCTAATAATTTTTGTGCTTCTGAAAATCTAACCTTTGTAGAAGGTGCTTTCATAATGACAGCAATCAAAGACAAGTCATCACGTGTAGCACTAGCAGATAAATTATATAAGGCAAGAGAGGTAGAGCCAGTTTTTAAACCAGTAGCACCAGGATAGTTTTTTATTAATCGATTAGTATTAGAAAGCCCGAGTTTCACCATCTCGTAAAGTATCCATCCAAATAGTTGTATAATTTTTAATTTCAGGATATTTGTTTAGTAATTCTCTAGACATAATAGCAATATCATAACTAGAAGTTACATGACCATCTTCATCTAAACCATGACAATTTTTAAATGTAGTATCACTCATGCCTAATTCATGAGCTTTATCATTCATCATCTGAACAAACGCTTCTTCTGAACCAGCAATATACTCAGCCATTGCAACCACACAATCATTAGCAGAATTTACACAGATTGCTTTTAACATTTCATCAACTGTTAATGTTTCTGTTGTATCTAGCCATATTTGAGAACCACCCATAGAAGCCGCATTTTCACTACAAGGAACAGAATCTGTTAGAGATATTTTTCCAGAATCAATTGCTTCCATAATGAGAAGAATACTCATGACCTTGGTAACAGAAGCAGGTCTTAATTTTTCATGAATGTTATGGACATATAGAATTCTGCCAGAAGATTGTTCGATTAAAATAGAAGATGCAGATTCTAGATTTAAAGAATTATCATCTGTTACTTCACTTGTTGCATTTGTAAGTAAAGAATTATCATCTTCTAAATTAGAAACACCTGCAGAAGTATTAGTGACTGTATTCATATTTGTGTTGGTAGTACTGTTTGTGGATATAGTATTAGAGCGATTGGTATTTGTAGTTGAATTTGTAATATTTATGGTGTTAGAAGAATTTGTTGAATTGTTAACAACATTTAATGTATTGGCATTGCTAGACCAAACATATAAAGAATCATCTGAAGCAAATACAAAAGAAGAATAAGAAATGAAAATGCAAAGTACAAGAAGAATACTAAGGAAACGTTTCACATTTGTTTTATTCATATATTTGTAAATCATAAAAACCTCCAAAATAGCAGATAACTGCTAGAAATATAGTCAAAATGTTTTATTAAAATATATGAAAGAAAAAATAAAAAAGAACTTATTTTTTCTTCCTTTCTTTTTCTTGACAATATTTTGGAATAAAGATAAGATAAAAGAAACAAAGGAGGAATCAACATGCCAACATGGGCCATTCATTTAGCAACAGCAAAAAAAGTAAGTGAAAAGATAAATATAAACAAAAATATATTTACATTTGGAAATATATTGCCAGATATACCAAATGAATATGTTATAAAAGAAATTACACATCATGTATCACATGCAAGAACACATTTTGAAACAGATATTTTAGTAGTAGAACATATTGAAAAAAGATATGATTTAAGAAACTTTGCAGAAAAATATAAATCTAAATTTTCTAATCCCTTAATGTTAGGATACTATGTACATCTATTAACAGATTATTTCTGGAATGATAAAACATATGGAGAGCGTGGAATTTATGATGAAGAAAAAAATAGAATAGGATTAATCTTAAATGATGGAGAAAGAATTTTATGTAGTAAAGAAAAAGCAAGGCAAATTAAAACACAAGATTTTAGAATATTTTCGAAATATATTTATGAACATCATTTAGCAGATAAACCAGAATATCAAGAGGAGATAAAAGAATACTTAAAAGAAATTGATTGGATTACATTGGAAAAATCAGATATAGAAAAAACAATAGAATATATAGGTGATAGATATACAGGAAAGGCACAAGTCTTAGAAGATGGAGAAAGTACAGTGTATAAAATATATAATGAAAAAGAGATGTTAGAATTAATGGATGCATCTGTTATATTTATTTTAAAAATGATTAAAAAACATGCAAATGATGTATTAAAAAATGATGAAGATGATGAAATGAGAAAGTAAGAAAAATATAAAAAGAAAACAAAAAGAAACAAAAAATAATAAAAGAGGATAAAATCATGATTCATATATTACTAGTAGAAGATGACAAAAACATATCAAATACGATTTCTTATTATTTACAATCAAAAGGATTTACAATCCATACAGCCAAAACCGTAGAAGAAGGTATTGAAAAAATAGAAAACAATAATTATGATTTGATGTTGTTAGATATTAATTTACCAGATGGTACAGGATATGACTTATATCAAAAAATGAAAACCATACAAGAAATTCCAACCATATTTTTAACAGCATTAGATGAAGAAAAAGATATCGTAAAAGGCTTTGATTTAGGAGCAGATGACTATATTACAAAACCATTCCACGCAGGAGAATTATTATCTAGGATAAAAAATGTATTAAGACATAATGTAAGAAAGGAAAAAGAAGAAACCATAAAAATCAAAAATGTAGAAATCAATTATACAACACGGGAAAGTATTAAAGGATAAACAAGAAGTAGAACTAACAGCATTAGAATACAAAATTTTAGTTATGCTATTTGAAAACAAAGGAAAAATTATAACAAGGGAGCAAATATTATCCTATATCTGGGATAATGAAGAAAACTTTGTCAATGACAATACCTTAACCGTATACATCAAAAGAATTAGAGAAAAAATAGAAAAAGATCCGAATAAACCAGAAATCATTAAAACAGTTAGGGGATTAGGATATAAAATTGAACATTAGGGACGTGTCAAATCGTTCAAAAATTGAACGATTTGACCTGTCCCTAATGTTTAAAAAATGAACGAAAGGGACAGACCTTAAAAAAGGAGAAATATGAATACAAAACAAAAAAGAAATTTATTTATCTATATTACTATGCTATTAATGGCTATCATATTGTTAACTATATTTACTATTTATTGTATTCAAAAAAACTACAAAGAAAGCCTATATAATTATACAAACCAAGTAATAGCAAAAATTGTAGAAGAATATCCGGAACAAGAGGATGAGATTGTACAAAATATATTTTTAAATAATCAGGAAAATCATGAGAATGTAAAAGATATTTTAAGTAAATATGGATTTAGCACTGAGAATATTGATATAGAAAATACACAGTTTGAAATTATTCAAAAAGTAATTATCCTATTTTCTATTTTCTTTATTATAGCGACTTTAGGTGTTATATGTATATATGCTATATATATCCGAAAACAAAATCAGAAGTTAAAAGATTTGGATGCTTATTGTAAAGAAATATTAAAAGGAAATTATATCATAGATTTAAAAGAACAGGATGAAAGTGACTTTAGTAAATTAAAAAATGATATTTATGATATGACCATTATGTTAAAAGAAAAAAATAGTTTACTAGAAAAGAATAATAAAGATATTGAAAAATTGATAGCAGATATTTCTCATCAATTAAAAACACCATTGACTTCTTTAAATCTAATCAATGATATTTTATATACAGATTTACCAGAAGAAAAGAAAAAAGAATTTTTAGATAGTAGTCAGAAAGAACTAGAAAAAATTAATTGGTTAATAAAAACAGTTTTAAATATAGCCAAATTAGACTCAAAAACGCTGATTTTAGACAAAAAGAATGAAAATGCATATTATTTATGCTTAGAAGTGAAAAATAATTTTAAAGCTATGTGTGAGGTAAATTATGCAAATATAGAAATTATATCCAATAAAGAAGAAACCATTAATTGTGATAAAAAATGGACAATAGAAGCCATGAATAATATTGTAAAAAATGCAATCGAGCATGGAGCAAAAACAATAACTATAAAATTAGAGGAAAATACTATGTATACAAAAATCACAATAAGGGATAATGGAGAAGGGATTGACAAAGAAGATTTAGGACATATTTTTGACAGATTTTATAAAGCCCAAAATAGTAAAGAAAGTAGTTTGGGTATTGGACTTGCCTTTTGTAAAAGTATTATTAGAAACCAAGATGGAGATATCCGTGTAAAGAGTTCTAAAAAGGAAGAAGATACTTGGACAGAATTTACAATAAAATTATATAATTAAGTGAGTAATAAAAAAGAATAAATAAGGAGTAAAAATGATTATATTAGGGGAAATATTCTCATTACTGGCTGCTTTGTGTTTAGCTTATTCAACATTTAGTCATAAAAAAAATAAAATGATATGGTGGCAAGCAATAAATGCAATATTTTATGGACTTTCAAATTTGTTTTTGGGAGCTTATTCAGCAGTAGTGACAAATATATTAACATTATTTAGAAATACATTACAAGTAAAAGATAAATTAAATAAACATATTACCATTATCATATGTTTACTTATGGCTATTGTAGGAATCATATTTAATAATAGAGAATGGTTAGGGCTATTACCAATATTAGCTTCAGTGACATATACAATTTGTGTATATGTATTAAAATCTGTACAACAAATGAGGATTGCACTTGTAATCAATTTAATACAATGGGCGATTTTTGATTTTTTAGTAAAAGCATATCCCATGTTTATAATGGATATGATAATAATTGTTGTCACAGTAATGAATATGATTAGATATAAAAATATGACAGAATCGTAAATGATATTTTATTAATTAATTTTTATATAAAGTATAAGAAAAAATGAAATCAAGATTTCTGTTCTTAAATTTTTCTATAAAATAAAACTGGAAGAAGAATTTTTAATAAATTCTTAAAAGTCATTTTAGAGTCACTTTTATGTAGTAATATAATACTAACAATAAAAGTGACGCTTTTTATATAAGAAAGGAGATTGTTTATGGAAATATTAAAAGTAGAAAATCTAACGAAAAAATACGGTAAAAAAGATACAGAGGTAGTTGCATTAGACAATGTATCTTTTAGTGTAAACAAAGGAGAATTTGTGGCCATTGTAGGTGCTTCTGGAAGTGGAAAATCTACGTTGCTACATCTAATCGGAGGCGTAGATAAACCAACCAGTGGAAAAGTATATATTAATGGGACAGATATCTATTCTTTAAATAATGATAATTTAGCAATTTTTAGAAGAAGACAAGTGGGACTTATATATCAATTTTATAATTTAATCCCTATACTAAATGTAAAAGAAAATATCACCTTACCATGTGATTTAGATGGGCAAAAGGTAGATGAAAAGCGATTAAATGAATTGTTATATATCCTTGGACTAGAAAAAAGAATTAATCACTTACCAAATGAGTTATCAGGAGGACAACAACAAAGAGTTTCCATTGGAAGGGCTATGATTAATCATCCAAGTATTGTATTAGCAGATGAACCAACTGGAAATTTGGATAGTAAAGTTTCAAGAGAAATTATTGATTTATTAAAAGTATCGAATCAGAAATATAATCAAACTTTAATTGTGATTACACATGATGAAAATATTGCTCTAGAAGCAGATAGAATTATTACAATACAAGATGGAAAGTTAATTAGTGATGAGAAAATAAAGTAAAGGGGAGAAAAGAATGAAAATTTTAAATACATTGACACTCAAAAATTTAAAATTAAATAAAAAAAGAACCATTGTTACTATTATTGGAATTTCTCTTTCTGTTGCTTTAATATGTGCAATCACTACATTTACAGTTAGTATTCAGAAAACAATGGTAGAAAGAGAAATCAAAACAAATGGAAATTATCATATTCGTGTACAAGATGTATCAAAAGAAAATGAAAAATATTTGGAGAATAATGCAAAAATAGAGGAATTACAAATATCACAAGAGATTGGATATGCACCATTAGAAGAATCTCAAAATGAAAACAAACCTTATGCCTATATTGAAGGATATGATGAAAAACTTTTGCAAAATGGAGGAATTGTCTTAGTAGAAGGAAGATTACCAGAAAATGAAAATGAGATTGTGATACCAGAACATGTTATTCAAAATGGAAAAGTAGAGTGGAATGTTGGTGATACCATAGAATTTGATATTGGTAATCGATATAAAGGAGAATATATATTAAATCAAACCAATCCATATTATACAGACCAAGATAGATTAGATAGAAAAGAAAGTGGAATTGAAGATGATTTAGAACAAGAAACATTTGTTGCAAGTACCAAAAAAACATATACAATTGTAGGTATCATGGAACGATTAAATAGTGAGAGTTATTCTGCTCCGGGGTATACCATGATAACAAAATTAAACAAGATTGATGATACCAAAAATGTAAATATGTCTATTATATTAAAAGATCCAACAGAAGTATATGACTTTGAAGATTATTTGAAAAATGATTTACAAATTGACGAGACAAATATTTCTGAAAACCAAGATTTATTATATTACATGGGAATTTTCAAAAGTGATAGAGTAGAAACTTTTGTGATAACTATGTTAGTGATTGTAATTGGCATTATTGTTTTCACTTCTGCCTTTGTTATCAAGAATAGTTTTAGTATATCTCTTACAGAAAAAACAAGAGAATTAGGAATGATAGCAAGTGTAGGAGCAACGGCAAAACAAATTAGAAAAAGTATCTTTTTTGAAGGTGTTGTATTAGGTCTAATTTCTATACCATTAGGAATTGTAATAGGCATTGTAGCAATAGGAATCGTGTTAGCAATTGTTAATGGAATTATCAATTCAGGAAGTACACCATTAATTGATAATTTTGAATTACAGTTAACCATATCATGGGGAGCAATTATCGTTGCAATCATTGTATCCATTGTTATGATTATCATCTCACTAATTAGACCAAGTTATCGAGCAGGAAAAATTTCACCAATTGATGCCATAAGAGAAAGTTCAGATGTAAAAGTAAAAAAGAATAAGCATAAACATAAGGAATATAAACTAACGAAAAAATTATTTGGAATAGAAGGTGTGATTGCCAGAAAGAATTTTAGAAGAAGTAGAAAAAGATATAGAACAACTATATTTTCCATATTTCTAAGTATTGTCTTATTTATCTCTATGAATGCCTTTGCAGAAAGTGTATTTGGAGTATCTTCTTTAGAGTATCAAGAATCTAGGATTAATTTAACAGTATATAGTAATCAAGATGAAGAAGATACAGAAGCCTATTTTGATAAGATTAAAAATTTAGATGGAATCAAAGAATATGCCATTTTAAAAAATGCACATGCTTATATAGATAATCAAAAAATATATACTAAAAAAGCACTAGAATATTATTCGGAAATGGATACTTTATTAATCTATGCGATAGGTGATGAAGCTTATAGAAATTATGTAGCAGAATTAGGATTAAATTATGAAGAAGTAAAAGATGAAGCCATTCTTTGTGACACAAGACTTTTGTATGAATATGAAGATGGAAAAGATGGTGTAAAACGAGTAGAAACAAATTTATTTAACTTAAATGAAGGTGATACATTAGAATATTATAATATGCAAGATGAAGAAGGAAATCTATCAGAAAAAGGAAGTATCAAAATTGCCAAAAGAGCAGACAAATATCCATTAGGTTCTTTATTTAGTAATGACACAAATCCAATTATTATTATTTCAGATGAAATGATGGGAAATTTTGAACATAGTTTGGTTTCTATGGCTATTAATGCAGAAGATCCATATAAATTGCAAGAAGAAATCATAGAAATTGATAGAACAAATAAAGACAAAATTTATAATATGGAAGAAGATGTAAGAGCGGCCCAAAATATGAATCTAATTGTATCAATATTTGTATATGGATTTATAGCTGTGATTAGCATTATTGGTGTAACCAATATATTTAATACGATAACCACTAATATGGCACTTAGAAATAGAGAATTTGCTATATTAAAATCTATAGGTATGACAAACAAAGAATTTAAGAGAATGATTCATTATGAAAGTTTTATATATGGCTTAAAAGCACTTATATTTGGATTGCCAGTAGGTGTCGCATTATCTTATCTAATCTATACAGTTACAGCAGATGTCTATACAACAGATTATGAACTTCCTATAATACCAATTTTGATTTCTATCATATTTGTATTTGCCATTATCTTTATGACAATGCGATATGCTGTTAAGAAAACAAAGAATCAAAATATTATTGAAACCATTAGAAAAGAAAATATTTAAAAATTGACAAAAGGGATGTACCAAAATGGTATGTCCTTTTTTGGCAATTCTTTTAAAATAAGTGTCAAAAATGAGATTTGCTATTGTAGAAAAAATTGTTTTATGGTACAACTATATTAGTTGAAATGAAAAGATAGTAGAGGGAAAATATGAAAACAAGAAAAAATATATTTATAATAGGAATAATAATTTTGGGTTTGATAATTGTGCTAACAGTATTTTTTAAAGAATATTATATAAAAAATTCCTTTTCTTATATTTCTGATTTCGAGAAAGAGTTATCAAAAACAGAAAACTATGGAGGTACGATAATAATAAATGTAGATAAAGATGTTAGTAAGTCAAATTATTGTATTTTTCTAAAAGATACCGAATATAATAATGCCGTTAATTTTTCAAAAACTCCAATACAAGTAGTAGTATGCTTAATTGATGAAAATGCTAGATTAGAACCTATAAAAAAAGAAAAATGGTCCTATGAAAAATGTGGCCAATTTGTAAATGAAATCAATATCTTAGAAAAGTATGAAGAAGATAGTGATAATTATATAAAAATCAGAGATTACAAATCTGATTTTTATGTTGATATGCTCAGTTTAAATTCTATAACTTATAAATATTTCATGATAAACTTGAATGTACCAACAGACTATATGTTTAAATAAAAATTTTATGTAATTAATTAATAAAAAAGATAAATATACAAAGGGGATATAAAAAATGATAATATTTGTAGCAATAGTAGCAATCATAGGAATAGTAATATTTTTAATCTATAATCATAATAAGAGAGAAAAAGATATGAAAGAGCAAGAAGAAAGTGTAAGAAAAGGTAATTGGAGAAAAATTCTTATTATTATAAATATATGTGTCATTTGCTTTTTTAAATTTATCTTCCCAGGAAATGCAAAATATTCAGCTCCTACCATATGGTTTTATATATCAATATTTATAAATATTGTTGCTATTATTTTGGTATTTAATAAAAAATTATTGATAAAGAAAAAGATAATGAATGGTATGATAATCATTTATTTTTTACTTATGATTGGACTTCCTGTTTATAAGTTTGACAGTCATGAGCATATCTTTGATGATACAAGAACATATACGGTTAATACTTCTAGGGGAAAAGAATTTACATTTCCTTATGAAGAAATTATTGAATATACAAATTATTATAATTGTTATGGATTCAGAATATATAGACAAACAAAATAAAAAATTGATAAGGACATACCGAAAAATAGAAATGTTTAATTTGGTGTGTCCTTATGAACTTGTGTGCAAGAAAAAAGATTATATATTTTCTTGAAAAAATGTCCAAACAGAAACGTCCCAAATGGACATTATGGTTCTTCAATCAAATCTTGCCAATACTTCTTAGGCATAAATTGCATTTGGCATCTTGCATTTTTTCTTTCTTGTATAGCAATAGTCTTGAAAAATAGTTTCCAAAGTTCTTGATATTTTTGTTCTTCTTCAGTAATATCAGGAATTGTTAAATTAGTACTATCAATGATTTTGTATTCTTGTGTATTGTATAAAAAACAAATATTTTTATTTTTATCATGTATGATAAAATTTTGTGTAGGTAGTCTTCTAATAAAGTGATGTCCTAAAGGTTCTATGATGTTATTATCTGGATGAATAGAAGCATAATATAGATTTTCTCCAATTTCCATAAATCGAAGCAATCCTTTTAACTTATGGCATTCTGATAAAGCTCTTTTTCTCATATTGATAACAGAAAAGACATAGGAAATAGTAAGCATGGTGTTAATTTTAGGACCGATGTCAAATCCATCACATAAATATTTTAAAATTTTGATTTCTTTGTCTTTTCCATCTGATAAAAAGGCATAGAAACTGTTATATAGAGCTTCATAGCAAATATTTTTATTAATTCCTTCAAAAACACGTTTTGCCTTTTCATAATTGGTATTTATATATTGTGTTTTATCTAAAAAATTTTGTATATATTCCTCCTCTGAAACAATTTTTTGTGGTAATGTTTTATGAGAATAGCTCTCAAAAACAATGGTTAATAATCCATCAAATGTACCATCATATAAATAGGTTGTGTTTACAAGCTTCCAGTTAGACATTTTATTTTATCCTCCTTTGTAGGTAACAATGTATCAAACATAGATAATTGTTCATATTTCTTTTGTGGTATCGTATTTCTTTCAGAATACAATAAATTGGTTTCAATAAAATTTTTGTTAAATTTATTGACTTCATAAAAATATTTTCCTTTGCAAGTTATAAAATATTGTGCTCTTTTTAAGACAACACCTAATTTTTTTAAACTTTCAAAATCTAGTAAAAATTCTCTCCTAGCAGTAATAATTTTCTTGGCACTAATGACACCAATACCAGGAATTCTAAGTAAAGTGTGATAATTGGCTGTGTTGATCTCTATTGGAAATTTATCTAAATTTCTTAAAGCCCAATCACATTTTGGATCTAACAAAGTATTAAAATTTGGATGTTCTTCATTTAATAATTCATCTGCTTGAAATCCATAAAAGCGAAGTAACCAATCTGCTTGGTATAATCGATTTTCTCTTAAAAGTGGTGGTTTCTCTAAAGTAGGTAGGTTTTTATCATTATTGATAGAAACATAAGCAGAATAGTAAACTCTTTTTAGTTTTAAAGATTTATACATGCCTTCAGAAAGTTTTAATATCTTTAAATCTGTTTCAGGTGTAGCACCAACCATTAATTGTGTAGTTTGACCTGCTGGAACAAATTTCTCTTTATATTTTGATTTATCCATTTTATTTAATTTTAATGTATTGGAAATATAGGTCATTGGTTTTAAAATTCCGTCCTTTTCCTTTTGAGGTGCTAATAATTTCAAACTATCATTTGAAGGAAGTTCTATATTAATACTCATCCTATCTACTAAAACACCTAATTTATCAATTAATTCTTGACTACAACCAGGAATAGTTTTACAGTGAATATATCCATTAAAATGATATTCATTTCTCAAAATAGAAGCCGTTTCAACTAATCTTTCCATTGTATAATCAGGAGATTTGATAACTGCTGAACTTAAAAATAAACCTTCAATGTAATTTCGTTTATAAAAATGAATGGTTAAATCTGCAACTTCACGAGGCGTAAAAGTAGCTCTAGGCACAGAATTGGAACAACGATTAATACAATATTTACAATCATACATACAGGCATTTGTAAATAAAATTTTTAAAAGAGAAATACATCTACCATCTGCACCCCAACTATGACAAATACCAGAAACATGACCATTTCCAATTCCATTGCTTGTATTTTTTCGATTACTACCACTAGAACTACAAGAAGCATCATATTTAGCAGAATCAGCAAGTATTTTTAATTTATCAAAAATATCCATAGCACACCTCCAAACATATGTACGATTATATCATTCAAAAAATGAAAATGCAATACTTTTAAAAACAAATTTTCGCTTTTAAGCAAATTTTTTATTATAATTTAAAAAAGTCCAAATTGGTATTGAAAATTTTAAAAGATAACTATATAATACTAAGCGATACATACAAAAGTAAATTAGAAAAGGAAGGTTACAAAAATGATACAAATAGAAAACAAATATGGAAACAATTATGGAAATATATATGGGGAAATAAAAACATCAATTCCAAAAATAAAAGTTATTGGAATTGGTGGTGGAGGCAATAATGCCGTTAGACAAATGGTGGAAGATCAAGTAAAAGATGTTGAATTTTATTTTATTAATACAGAACTTGCCATGTTAAATAAAACAAAAATGGAAAATGTATTACAAATCGGAAAAGAAACCACTAAAGGATTAGGTGCTGGTGCAAATCCCGATATGGGAGAAAAAGCAGCAATTGAAAGTAAAGAAGATATTAAGAAACTATTAGAAGGTACACAATTATTATTCCTAACAGCAGGAATGGGAGGAGGAACTGGAACAGGAGCAATCCCAGTAGTTGCAGAAATTGCACAAGAGATGGGAATCCAAACGATTGCGATTGTTACAAAACCATTTCTTTTTGAAGGAAGATTGAGATCAAGTAGAGCAGATGTAGGAATTGAAAAATTAAGACAACATGTTAATAGTTTAATACTAATTTCAAATGATAAATTATTAAAACTAGCAGGAAGCCAAAAGATGAGTGTCATTAATGCATTTAAAATGGCTGATAATGTATTAGAACAAGGAATTAAAAGTATCACAGATTTAATTACATCAGTAGGAGATATTAATGTGGATTTTGCAGATATTACTACTATGTTGACATATAAAGGAATGGCATATATGGGAATTGGAGAAGCTAAAGGAGAAGGCAGAATGACAGATGCTGTTAATCAAGCTATTGATAATGCCCTTACAGAAAATAAAATTAATAATGCAAAAGGTGTTATCTTTAATGTTAGAGGAAACTCTGAATTAGCATTAAGTGAAATTAATGATGGTATTGGAAAAATTAATGATTTAATTAGTGAAGATGCCAATGTTGTATTTGGAACGATTACAGATGAATCTTTAGATGACAAAATTGTGGTTACAGTGATTGCGACTGGTGTAGAGTAGAAGATGTAATTTATATAATAATTCAATAATTACTAATTTCAAAACAGGATAACCCTTTTCTAGGGCTATCCTGTTGAAGTTTTTAAATTACATAAAATATTCAAAAATATAGAATATTCTTAATAAAACTCTTTCAATTTTCTATAAACACGTTTTCTATCAAATGCAATCATAAAAATCAAATAAAACAAGATGAATAAGGCAATTTGCATAATAGTGTTTAATGAAAAATTTGAAAAAGTGATAGGTAATAGTTTAATTACTAAATAAGACACTAGACAAGCAAAAATAGGTCTTATAATAAATTTTTTAAAGTTCACAGAATAATTAATTTTTTTCTTTAATTGAATACTACTAATCGTAAAATTTAAAAGTTCACTCACAAAAATACTCAAAATGTATCCATACATTCCCATAATTGGAACGATAAAAAAGATAATCGAAATCGTAACTAATAAATCAATAATATTGCAAACCATGACACTTACTTGTTCATTAATGCCTTTTAACATATTGTCAATAATATTGTCAATATACATAAAAAAGATAAGAGGTGCCAATATTTTTATCCATTTACCTGCCTCAATAGATTGATAAACCATAAGACTAATTTCATTAGCAAATACAATAAAAATACCTGTTACACAAATGGAAAAGATAAAGGTAACTTTAAAAATGGTATCACAAACAGTTTTTAGTCTGTTATAATTCCCACCAGCCAATAATCGTGAAAATTCTGGAACCAATAATCCACTAAAAGAACCAATAAGAACATTTGCAAACATAATCACGGGCATAACCATTCCGACTAATTAAACCATAGTTAGAAACAGCTAAAGAATAAGAAATACCAGATAATTCTAATCGAATCGGAATCAAAAATTGTTTTAAAGAAGAAAGCCCAGAACGGATACAAGAAGTGATACTAATCGGAAAAGCAATTGTAAAAATCTTTTTCTTCATCTGCACCGGTAAAGTTCTTTTAGATATGTATTTTCTTCTATCAATCAAATAAAAGATAATGTTTAAACTAAAGGAAAATATTTCAGAAATGACATCAGCTAAGATAAGAGAAATACAAATGGATTCTACATCTTTTGAAGGGTTAAAATATAGTAAACATATAGTAGCGATAATCTTTACACTGGTTTCTAGAATTTGAGAAATCGCACTTTTATATGGCTTTTCGACAGAAGAAAAATACCCACCAATTACAGAAGAAACTGAAATGAGAGGTAAGCCAAGTGAAATCAACAAAAGAGGAACTTTTGATACCATATTTTTTAACCAAGTAGCAGAAATGATAGGAGCAAATAGAATAACAAGAACAGAAGAAAGAACCCCTAATAATACAGCAAAAATAATAGAGGTTTTTACAGCTTTTATACCATTAATATAATTTCCTTTTGCAAATTCTTCAGAAACAATGCAAGTACAAGCAATACCAATTCCAGAGGTAGCAACTGTTATTGCAAAATTATAAACAGACATAATTAAGCTAAAGATACCAATTGCTTCAGAACCTACTTTATTTGCTACATATATATTAAAAATTAGTCCAATACCACGCATGCTAAGTGCAGTTATGGTTAAAATAATGCCATTAATAAAAAATAGTTTTGTCTTTCTCAAAAAATATCACCTTTTTAAATGATATTAAGAAAAACAAAAATTATGTCCTTTTGAGAACGTTTCTGTTTGGAAAAGAAAAAAGGGAAAAATGAGTCCGTCCCCAAAAATCCCTTATTGCGTTTTTAAGCTCATTAAGGTTACATTAACTAAACCTTCTGTAACAGATGATAAAATTTTTATATCATTACCTGTATCATTTCGAAATTGAAAATCATAACTGCCATAAGCAACGGCAGCATCTTTGCCCTCTGGCACATAAGGAACATGATTACTGTGAGGATGTCTTTCAATAATTGTTAAACCTGACACTTCCAACACGGCATTATATAAAGTACTACTAACTTGACAATTACCACCACCATAACCTTTTTTCTTGTTTCCGTTATGGTCATAGATATCCGCTTCTAAATAGCCTTTACTACTAGTAGCAGGACCTACTGTATTACAAAAAGAAAATGTTTCACCTTTTTTTACAATGGTTCCATCTAAAGTAGAAGTTGTAATTTCCATATTTTTTGTTCTATTAGTATCATTAGAATAAATTTTTGTAGAAAAGGCAGAAAGTTGTTGTTCTACTGTTTTAGGTGTATTATCTGTATTGGAAGTATTTTCAGAAGTTGTATTTGTCATTTCATTAGTAGATTCATTATTAGATGTATTTTCTTCATCAGACATATTGCTTTCTGTTGAGGTTCTATTTGCTTCATAATTTGTTTCTCCTTCATCTGTGCTAGTATTTTGTACATAAAAATAGATACCAATTCCAATTAATGCAAGTAATCCAATGATGATAAAGATTCCTAATTTTTTATTCATTCAAATCACCAATTTTATTGTAACCAAAACTTTAAAAATTATTGACAATTCATGAAAAAATATATATAATTATATATGTATATTAATGAAAGGAAGAAAACATATGCTTGCTAAATATTGGAAAAAAATTGGAATGGTTATTTTAATAGTAGCTTGTGTGTTTAATATAATGAATAAATTAGTGCATAAACTTTCACTAAACAGTGAAATGTTGTCATCTGCACAATATATATATGACCAACAACAAAATGAAACAAATAATAATGAAAATAACACAAATTAGGTCTTGAAAAATATAAAAAAATATGTTATGATAAAAAACAGTCAGATTATTTCAAATTAAGAAAGAGGTGAACAATCAATGAAAGAAGGAATACATCCAAACTATAACCAAACAACAATTACATGTGCATGTGGAAATGTTATAGAAGTTGGTTCAACAAAAAAAGATATCAAAGTAGATATATGCTCTAAATGTCATCCATTCTGGACAGGAAACTTAAGACAAGAAACAGCCGGAGGTAGAGCAGATAGATTCAAGAAAAAATATGGACTTGCATAAAAATGAAAGTAGAAAAACTCTACTTTTATTTTTTTGCAATAAAAGATATTTATAGAATAAGAAACATAAAAACCACTTTAAGAAAAGTGGTTTTTACTATTTATATAATTTTGAAACTTCTTCAGAAGTTAAAATATCTTGAATTTTCAATTTTGTCATTTTACCAGATAATGGAGAATGAATAGCTCCTTTTGGTGTTAAATAAACCAAATAATTATAAGAAGATAGGAATAATTCTACATTTCCATTATCATTTGTATCATATCCATATCCAAATTCAACAAATTGGTTATTTTGATTTAATGTTAGAAATTTTACATACGGTCTAAAATCATTATTTTTATCTACAATTTCATAAGTTACTAAAAATACTTTACTAAATAAAACACCTTCTAATTCAAACTTTTTAATATATTTAATATCTAATAAATTTAAGATTCTTGCTTCATCAGAAAGATAAGTATATTCTGGTAAATCTTTTATAGGTTGTAAATCTTTTGTAGTTAAAAAGTAAGGATTTATAGTGTTTCCTGATATAGCATCAACAAAAGATTTCATGTCTAGCATTCCCCATAAAGATAATAAGTTTTTATCTATTTTATGTTTTATATCTTTCTCAAATAAATCATTTGTATTTAATAATTGTAAATCTTCTAAGGAACAATTCTTATTTTCACTTCTTGCTTGTCTATATATTTCAATCACATTAGAATGACCAATTCTTTTAGAAGTTTTTGTTTTTAATAAAGAATCAAAATCTCTCATATTCCTAAAATCCTCCTTCGTAAACCTTTTCCTATATTATACCATTAAAAACAAGATAAAAAAAGATTTTAATGATAAATTTCTTGCAAAAATCGCGAAAATATAATAAAATATGCAGATGATGGAGGTATAAGTGTGGATACAATAAAAGAAGTAAAAAAACAAGAAGAATATATAGAAAAAGTAAAACAATTACATCAAGGAAAAACATTAAGATATCATATTTTAACAATGGGTTGTCAATTAAATGAAAATGATTCAGAAAAACTTTGTGGTATGTTAGAAGAAATGGGATATACAAGAACAAATGACTTTCAAGATGCTGATTTAAACTTATTTAATACCTGTTGTGTAAGAGAAAATGCAGAAGATAAGTTATTTGGAAAATTGGGAGAATTAAAACATGTGAAAGAAGAAAAAGGAACTATTATTGCGATTGGTGGTTGTATGATGCAAGAAAAACATATAACAGATAAAATCAAAGAAAGCTATCCTTTTGTCGATATCTTATTTGGAACACATACATTATATCGTTTTCCAGAAGATTTATATAAAGCATTAATCGAAAAGAAAAAACAAGAAGATATTTTAGATATTGATGGAGAGATATATGAAGGATTACCTATCAAAAGAGATAGCAATATAAAAGCATCTGTTACGATTATGAATGGTTGTAATAATTTTTGCACCTATTGTATTGTGCCTTATGTAAGAGGGAGAGAAAGAAGTAGAGAACCAAAAGAAATTATCAAAGAAGTAGAAAAATTAGCAAAACAAGGATATAAGGAAATTACTTTATTAGGGCAAAATGTAAACTCATATTTGAGGGTAGAAAAAGAAAAAGGAAAACCTTTTGAAGAATATGAAGGGGTTCATTCTTTTGCTACATTATTAAAAGCAATTAATAAAATAGAAGGAATTGAGAGAATTCGATTTGTATCACCACATCCTAAAGATTTTACAGATGATGTAATTGAAGCAATTGCCAATTGTGATAAAGTATGTAAATTAATACATTTACCATTACAATCTGGAAATAAAAACGTATTAAAAGAAATGAATCGTAAATATACAAAAGAACAATATTTGAACTTGGTAGAGAAAATGAAGGCAAAAATACCAAATCTAACATTATCAACAGATATTATTGTGGGATTCCCAGGAGAGACAGAGGAAGAATTTGAAGATACATTAGACGTAGTAAGAAAAGTAAGATTTGAACAAGTATATATGTTTATTTATTCAAGACGTGTGGGAACACCTGGAGATAAAATGGAAAATCAAATTCCAGAAGAAATCAAACATAAACGTTTTGATAGATTAAAAGCATTGGTAGAAAGTCAAATCGAAGAAAATAATCAAAAATATGTAGGAACGATTCAAAAAGTATTGGTTGAAGGAACAAGTAAGAATAATGAAAAGATGTTAACAGGAAGAACAGATAGTAATAAAGTCGTTATTTTTGAAGGAGATAAAGGCTTAATTAATAAGATGATTGATTTAAAGATTGTATCAGAACATATGTGGTATTTAAAAGGAAGTGTATGTAATGGAGGAAAAAAATAAAAATAATAATAAGCAAGGTAGAATAAAACCAAAGCAATACACACACATAGATTATGAAGCATTATTGATACAAGCTATGAAAGAAAGATGCTCAATTGAAGAATGTTTAGCAAGAAATAGCCTAAAAATTGCAAGATCTACCGTAATTAGAAATATTAGAAAGATAAAAGAAAGTGGAGGAGATTTATCTATCATAGATTTGTATGAAAAACAGTATGTACCGAATATACAAAAAGAGGAATTACCTGAGAAATTGCAGCAGAAGATAGATGACTTACCTAGTAGACCTGTTGTCACAAAACCAGAATTAGAAGACTTGCTAAGAAAGTTAAGTATTATAGAGAAAATTGTGGAACAGGCTAATGGAAGTTATGCTGAAGCAGCTAGAATTATTAACTCAGGAACGACTTTATTGGGAAATGTAACAATTTCACATACTGGAGTAGAAAAAAATATGAAACATTACCAAAAAATAAAAAAAGAATTAGCCAGAGAAAAAAAGCAAAGAGAAAAAGAAGGAAAAGGAGAAGAAATATAAATGTCAGAAAATAAAAACAAAGAATTTTCACCTATGATGCAGAGATATCTTGAAACCAAAGAACAATACAAAGATTGTATCTTGTTTTACAGATTAGGTGACTTTTATGAAATGTTCTTTGATGATGCCATTACTGCAGCAAGAGAATTAGAAATTACACTAACAGGAAAAGATTGCGGACAAGAAGAAAGAGCACCAATGGCAGGTGTACCACATCATGCTGCTGAAATGTATATTTCCAGATTAATTGCAAAAGGATACAAAGTTGCTATATGTGAACAATTAGAAGATCCTAAAACAGCAAAAGGAATTGTCAAAAGAGGCGTTATTAGAGTTGTTACACCAGGTACCATTGTAGAGAGCAATATGCTTGAAGAAAGAAAAAACAACTATATCATGTCTATTTTTAAATCTGGAATCTATTTTGGTATTAGTGTATGTGATATATCAACAGGAGAATTCTATGCAGCAGAAATTAAAGACAATAACAATTTTCCACAATTATTAGATGAAATTGCAAGATATTCTCCATCAGAATTAGTCATTAATTCTAATTTAGCAGACTGCACAGAAGAAATGAGTAAAATTAGAGAACGTTTTAATACATATATTACGAGATTTCAGGATAAATTTTTTGATAGTAAACCAGATATAATTAAATTAAGATTTAACTTAGTAGATACCAATCAAAAACCAATTGAAAATATAGAAGAAAGAAGTTTTGCAGTAGCAAGCATTAATGCTTTAATTGAATATATAGAACAAACACAAATGACTAGCTTAGACCATATTAATAAAATCACGGTTTATCAAATATCAAAATATATGTCATTAGATATCAATGCTAGAAGAAATCTAGAGATTACAGAAAAAATGAGAGATAAATCTAAAAAAGGAACTTTATTATGGGTATTAGATAAAACATCCACTTCTATGGGAGGAAGACATTTAAGAAGATGGCTAAATGATCCATTAATTGATACATTAGAAATTAATAGAAGATTAGAAGCTGTTAAAGAATTAAAAGAAAATGTCATGCTAAGAGGTGATGTGATAGATAATCTAAAAAAGGTCTATGATATTGAAAGACTAGCAGGAAAAATGGCTTATGGTAATGCTAATGCAAGAGATATGATTACATTAAAAAATTCTTTAGCAAGATTACCAGAGGTTAGAAAAGTGTTAGAAAATTGTACATCTGCTATGTTAAAAGATATTTATGATAACTCAGATGAGTTACAAGATATCTATGAATTGATTGAAAAATCTATTGTAGATGATCCACCAATGACTGTGAAAGATGGTGGTATTATCAAATTAGGATATGATGAAGAAGTTGATAAACTAAAAACAGCAACAACAGAAGGAAAAAATTGGATTATTCAATTAGAAGCTGAAGAAAAAGAAAAAACAGGAATTAAAAATTTAAAAGTAGGATTTAATAAAGTATTTGGGTATTTTATAGAAGTAACAAAATCAAATTTAGACCAAGTTCCTGAAAGATATATTAGAAAACAAACTTTAACAAATGCAGAAAGATATATAACAGAAGAATTGAAAAACTTAGAAAACCAAATTTTAGGTGCAGAAGAAAAAGTAGTTAGCCTAGAATATGACTTATTTACAAAAATAAGGGAAGAAATAGCTAAGAATGTTATCAGATTACAAAAAACAGCAACAATGGTATCTACTTTAGATGTATTAGCATCATTTGCGCAGGTAGCAGAAGATATGAATTATTGTATGCCACAAGTAGATAATTCAGGTATTATTGATATTAAGGGAGGAAGACATCCTGTTATAGAAAAAATGCTAGGTACAGGTGAGTTTGTTGAAAATGATACGTATCTAGATAAAGATGAAAACAGATTATCTATTATCACAGGACCTAACATGGCTGGTAAATCAACATATATGAGGCAAGTGGCATTGATTACATTAATGGCACAAGTCGGAAGTTTTGTACCAGCAGAAGAAGCCAAAATTGGTGTTGTCGATAAAATCTTTACAAGAGTTGGTGCATCTGATGATTTAAGTATGGGACAAAGTACCTTTATGGTAGAAATGATGGAAGTAGCAACCATTTTAAAAGAAGCAACACCAAACAGTTTAGTTATCCTAGATGAAATTGGAAGAGGAACATCTACATATGATGGATTGTCTATTGCTTGGGCAGTAGCAGAATATATAGCTAATAAAGAAAAATGTGGTGCAAAAACGTTATTTGCTACACATTATCATGAATTAACAGAGCTAGAAGAAAAAATTGAAGGTGTTAAAAATTATTCTATTGCCGTTAAAGAAAAAGGAGAAGATATTATCTTTTTAAGAAAGATTGTCAGAGGGGGAACAGATGAAAGTTATGGTATTCATGTAGCAAGACTAGCAGGTGTTCCCAAATTGGTTACAGAAGAAGCAAATAAAATTTTAAAATCTTTAGAAAGAAAAAATATTTTAACAGGTAAAAAAGAAGAAAAGAAAGATAAAAAACAAGTAGAAGGACAATTTGATATGTATAATTTCAAATTAGCAGAAATTGCTCATGAAATTGATAAAATTAACTTAAATGAATTAACACCAATTGATGCTTTAAATACATTGGTAAGAATAAAGGAAAAGATGAAATAATATGACATAAACCTATCCGAGTTTGGATAGGTTTTATTTAGTGCGACAGGCATGTCGTCTAGCTAATCGGTGGAAGTCCGTAGTGGAGGTAGATATCGCCAACCACCTAGA
>CALXZX010000012.1 GCA_944393375.1 uncultured Clostridia bacterium
TTCTCTAGGTGGTTGGCGATATCTACCTCCACTACGGACTTCCACCGATTAGCTAGACGACATGCCTGTCGCACTAATCTAAAGCACACTAATACTAGTGTGCTTTAAATTAAATCTTCTAAATATTAATTTTCCAAAAATTTTTAATTAAAGAGAATTAACATCTTTAATCTCTACACCAACATAAAAATGAGTAATAATTTCTTCTGCTGTACTTCCACTTTTTGCCATACTATCTGCTCCTGTTTGACTCATACCTACTCCATGCCCATATCCAATTACTATAAATTTAATTTTTCCATCTGCTTTTGATATCTCAAAATTGGTAGAACGTAATCCAAATATACTTCTTGCCTCTGTACCTGAAATTTCATGGTTTCCGAATTTAATTGTTTTTATTCTTCCACTACTTGTATATTCTAATATTTTTATATCTTCATCATTATTAAAATCAATTTGAATATCTGCATATTTTTCTTTTAATTTTTCCAATATTTCTTCATTTGTTAATTCTAGTTCTGAATTATATTGTGTATATCCATCTTCTCCTGCTGTTTCAACAACTTGAAGATATGGCATATTGCTACCGTCCTCCCCATACATCTACTGGAAGTTCTGTTTTTCCTCCACTATTAGAATGAAAAAATGCATTAATTGGTTGATTATTATATGTAATAATCTTTCCTTGGGTTTCTTTTACACATTCTTCTATTTTATTCCACTTTGCTTCTTTATCTCCATCCCATCTTGCTAATCTATCTTCTTTCGAAATCCAAGCCTGACAGCAAGTAGACTCATCACAAATATCTGCATTATCATGTTTTTTATGATTTATTTTATAAATGGTATATGTTCTTGCGACAATCGCTTGCGCCTTTAAAGCTTCTTTTTCAAAGTCTACTGGCATTTCTGCTGATACCACATGACAAAGATATGTGTCCAAAGCTACTTCTTCTACCTCATTGGTATCTGTATGTAATAATCTAATGGTTCCGTATTGGTTATATATATATGGTTCTGAAACTTCTTCTGTCACTTCTTCTTTGTCACTTACTTCTGATAATGCACTGATTTCTGATTTTGTCAGTAATGCTGGTAAAATAAAACAAATAAATAGAAAAGCAAAAAAATAGATAAAAACTTTTTTCAACTTATCACCTCTTTACGAAATTAGCTTCATTTTCATATTATCCAAAATTTTTCTTTCTAATCTTGATACTTGTACTTGTGTAATTCCAAGGATTTTTGCTACTTGTGATTGTGTTTTATCTTTATAAAATCTCAATAAGATAATTTCTTTATCTCTATCTTCTAATCCTTCTATTAATTGTTTAATTGCTAATTTATTTGTGATACATTCTTCTTCGTTTTTATCTGATGAAATTCTTTCTATTAAGTTGATACTATTTCCATCTTTATTATCTGTATAACATTTTCCATCTATAGATTCTACTGTATTGTTTGCTTCTAATGCTAAACCGATATCTTCCTTCGAAATTTTTAATTCTTTTTCTAATTCTTCAACTGTCAATTCTTTTCCTTTTTTATTTATGCTCTCTTTTTGTAATTCTCTTATCTTGATTCCTAATTCCTTAATACTTCTACTAACTTTTATTGGACCATCATCACGTATATATCGTTTAATTTCTCCTATCATATAGGGAACTGCATATGTAGATAATTTTACATCATAATTGGTATCAAATCTTTTGATGGATTTTATAAATCCCATACACCCTATCTGGTATAAATCTTCTAAATCATATCCTCTCCCATTAAATCTTTTGACAATACTCCATATAAGTCCATTATTATCTCTAATCATTCTTTCCATTTCATACTTATCACCAGATTGTGCTTTTTTGATTGCTTCTACACTGTTTTCAAACATAGTTTACCTCTATTCTTTTGTAATCATTTCAAACTCATCATCAGATTCCTCGTTTTCTAGTTTATTTTTTATGACTTTTCTCATGGTTACTTTTGTTCCTAAACCTACAACAGATTCCACATCTACTTCGTCCATAAAACTTTCCATAATGGTAAATCCCATGCCAGATCTTTCTAAATTTGGTTTTGTCGTATATAAAGGTTCTTTTGCTATATCTATATTTTCAATACCTTTTCCTTTATCTGATATTTCTATTAAAATCTCATTTTCTTTTAATCTTGCAAATATTTTGACAATTCCCTGTTTTTTATCATATCCATGAATGATACAATTGGTCACTGCTTCTGATACAGCTGTTTTAATATCTGCTAATTCTTCAATCGTTGGATCTAACTGTGATGCAAAGGCTGCTACTGTAATTCTTGCAAATGCTTCATTTGCAGATTTACTAATAAATTCTAATTTCATTTCATTTTCAATTTCACTTTTCATCTTCTTTTCCTTTTAATATATATTTAGGTTTTTCATAAGGTATTCCTATAACCTTTTTCTAAATAAAATTATCCAATTTTATTTGTATATTTTTCATCTTCTAAGTTTGCAATTGGTATTAATCTTAAAATTCCACTCATTTCAAATATTTTTTTTATATTACTTGTTAAATTTGCAAGTTCTACTTTACTTCCCAGCATTTTTGCAAACTTATATCTTCCAATAATCAATCCTATCCCTGCGC
The DNA here is from genome assembly GCA_944393375.1 of uncultured Clostridia bacterium. Lineage (GTDB taxonomy): Bacteria > Bacillota > Clostridia > TANB77 > CAG-508 > CAG-269. The sequence continues at coordinate 2,628 of CALXZX010000012.1, forward strand.
TATCCATGAATGTAACACTATTAAAATCAAATATAACTTTTCTAGGCATATATCTTTCAATGTCATAATCTGCTCTCCTCCTTATCTTTTGAACACTAAAATCATCAATTTCATCTGTAATTCTAAAAATTAATAACTTGTCCTTTTCATAAAATTTCGATTCCATCATATCCTCCTTTAAAATTCTTCTTGTATTATATTCTTTTTTCCAATATTTTCCAAGAGTGAATTTTAAGAAGTTTTGTCGTTTTATAAGAAGTTTTCGACAATTGAATAAAAGATTTTGGGACAATTGGGGACGTTTCTATTTGGACATTTAAAAAATGTCCAAATAGAAACGTCCCCAATTGTCCCAAAGTTCCCTTATTCATCATCATCTAATGTTTCGTCATATTCATACTCGTAAGTTATTTCTTCTTCTATTGGTTTTTTTGTTCTCTCTATTCTTTCTTTTATATGTCTACTTTCATCTAAATCTTCTTCTATTTTATTTTTGTCCATTTTTACTTTTTCTGATTTTTTCTGTTCTTTAACTTTTGTTTCTTCTTTTGATTTTTCTTTATCTTTTGACTTTTGTATACATTTGTTAATCATATTATTTGTTTTATCTAATAAGTCTGGAATATAGTCTAAAAGCTTATCTATTGATGAACTATAATTAACAGGCATTAGTTTTACATTTTCTCCTTGGATAACTAGAAATGCTATTGGATTAATCGTAACCCCTGCTCCTGAACCACCTCCAAATGGTAATCGATATTGTACTTCTTCTTCTTTTTCTCTTTTCCTATACTCATCAACAGTTTCTCCCTTAAATTCACTTCCTCCTGCTGCAAATCCAAATGATACTTTTGATATTGGTATAATGACAATATTATTTGATGTTTCAATTGGTTCTCCTATAATGGTATTAACATCTATCATATCCTGAATACTACTCATAGCCGTAGTCATAAGACCCTCTATTGGATGTTCGCTCATGATTTTTCCTTCCTCCTTTTTTATTTAATACATATATGGTATTTATAATATGTATCACTTTTATTTGAAATATACCAAAAATTTCAATTTTTATAGTATTTTCATTCCTATAAACTGGTTCTATCTCATATACAATATTCTTCTCTCTTACACGAATTTTTGAAAATCCAATGGATAATATACTTGAGAGAATAGCCACCACTATAGATGTAAAAAATGCATTTTCTGTTCCCAATTGTATTTCTAAATCTAATTTTTCTATATAGACCCTTTTCGTAAATTCTTTTAATCCTTTAAACATTTGCATATCTAATTTATTATTGTTTTGTAAAATATCTTTTTCAAATTGTTGTATTTTTTCTTTCATTTTTAATGATTGTTGTATTTTTTTTAGTTTATCCTTGGTTAGTATAAACTTTATAATTGGTATATTCCCAAAGATTTTTAATTTTATGATAATTTTATATCCAGTAGGAATATGTTCTTGGTTTTGTGAATCTATGAACAGATTGATAATTTTTACTTCTATTTTTGCTGTTATGATTACCAATGTTACTATAAGGATAATCCACATAATAAAAAGAAAAACCAATATATTTGCCTCCTTTTATAAAGCAATTTATATTAGTTTTTCCTTTTTTTGTTTTTTTAAACATATTTATGCTCTTTTTGTTTTCTCTACAGTAATATCCCCAAATAATTCTTCTTGTGTGGTTTCTACTTTTTTTCTTCTCGACATTTCTAATAAACCACTAAATGCAGTTACCACTTCTTGTTTATTATGCTTATTTAATGAAAATAATTTATTAAACACAAATCGTTTTTGTTTAACCAATACTTTAAACATTTCTTTTACTTTACTAGCAACTGTGTAATTTTCTACTAATGCAATTTTTTCAATATTTTTGGCATTTTGATTGATTTTTACACGATTTCTTTCTATTAATTCACTATATATATTGGGAATAACCGTATTATCATAATCTTTTTCTAATTTTTGTTTTGGAAGTTTAATATTTTCTTGATTTTTATAATATCGATTTCCATTTTGAGTATAATTTTGTTTTAATACTTTACTAATTTCTTTAAACTTTTTGTACTCAATGATTCTTCTAATTAATTCTTCTTCTGTTAATTCTTCTTCTTCATCTTCTTGTTTTGGAAGTAAATTCTTTGATTTTAGATATAGTAAAGTTGATGCCATTACAACAAATTCACTGGCAATTTCTAAGTTCATTTTTTCCATTTGATTTAAATATTGTATATATTGGTCTGTAATTTCATTTAAGTGAATATCATAAATATCCATTTTATTTTTTTCAATTAGATGACATAATAAATCTAAAGGACCTTCAAAGTTCTCTATCTTAATGGCATATTTTTTTGTTTCTAATGTTAATATTGACATTTTCTCTCTCCTTTTTATTGTATATCTTCTAGTGCTATTGTAATATTTTCTCTTTTATATCCTTTTTTGATTAGATATTGTTTAATTTCCTCTATTTCTAATGAAGTAACCTTTTTGTTTGCAATATTTCTAGCCGATTTTATTTCATATTGGTTTAATTCTTCTTTATTTTCATATATATAATCTTCTATATCTTCTTTTTTGATTCCTTTACTATATAGTTTATATTCTATTTCTCGTATTGATAAATTTTTTAAAGCCATAAAATTGTTAATTGTTTTTCTAATATATTCTTTATCATCTATATATTTTGCTTCCTTTAAATAAGCAATAATATCCTCTAGTAAATTTTCTTCTATTTCTTTTTCAAATTTTTTTCTAATTTCATTTTCACTTCTTTTTTTATATAATACATATTTTAATACTTTGGTTTTTTCTTTATCAAATTCTTCTACAGTATACATTTTCACTCCTTTTTTCTTTTATAAATTTAGATACAGCTTCTGCAAATCCTCCTGTTTTTACTGTATTTTTCGTTACATAAGAAGCTACTTTTTGTACTTCTTCATAACTACCACCAATTGCTACTCCGATTCCTGCATGATTTATCATTTCTATATCATTGATATTATCTCCTATGGCCATAATTTGCTCCATTGGTATATGTAAATATGAACTTAATTGTATTAGAGCTTGATATTTGGTTACATGTTTAGGAACAATGTCTAAATACTCATATTCTTTACCTACAATTTTATCTATATATTCTCCATATTTCTTTATTTGTATTGCTGTTACTTTTTCTTTTGCTTCAATTTCATTTTTTACTCCTAATAACTCTTTTTTTCCTGATAGAATGAATTTTAATATATTCGGATTTTGTTCCTTTATATAGCTTTCTACAGAATCTACAATTTCAAATTCTATTTTGTTTTTGTATAAAATATAGTTCCTATATGCCATATATTTCAAATTTTCTTGTGCAATGATTTTATCATTTGTATAAATATGTATATGTAAATTATATTTTTTAGCAATTTCTAAACAATCAAGTACTTGTGTATTTGTTATGGTATTTCTAATAATTTCTTCCTCTGTTTGTATATTCATAACTTGTGTTCCATTTCCAAAAATCCCATATGTTGGTTCTAATATATTACATATATCTTTTGTCATTGCATATGTTTTTCCTGTACAAATTACAAATTTTACATCTGTCTGTTTTAATTTTTTAACTGCTTCTAAATCTATTGCTGTTATCTCATTATTGTATACAATTGTTCCATCCAAATCACTTGCTAGTAGCTTTATCATAATATCCACCTTTACCTTTGTTTTCTTCCATTCCAACCAAATTCACTATATGGTATTTTTTGTACATAATTCTTAATAGCTTCTTTTCTATCATCTACCAAATTTTCTGGAAGGTTATGAATATCAAACCATTTTATTTCTTCATTTTTATTAGGTTCTCCAATTCTTGGTTCTCCTTTCCATTTACTTGCCTTAAAATAACCATTATAGTAAATGGTATCCACTCCATTAATTTTATGAATTAAAGAAACAAATTCTAAATCCTGGATGTCAATATCAATACACAATTCTTCTTTTGTTTCTCTTTGCATGGCCATTTTCATACTTTCCATATATTCAACATGTCCACTTACTGAACAATCCCAATGTCCATCCATATATCCTGTATTTTTTCTTTTTTGTAATAAAATTTGTTCTTTTCCATTTTCTTCTTTAGTAAGTAACAGCATAACTGCCGACAAAGTTCTATATCTTTCTTTCATCTTTTTTCTCCCCTATTTTTTATATTTTACTATAAAGATTTTAAAATATCAATAAAAGGAGATACTTTTTGTATCCCCTTCCATAATTTCTTATTCTTCTTCATCCATATCAATTTCAGGTAATTCTTCTCCTAGACTTTCTTCAAATACTTTTTCAAAATCTTGTCTTACTTTCCCTTCTATTTCTTCTAGCATTTTTGGATTTTCTTTTAGGTATTTCTTAACATTTTCTCTTCCTTGTCCGATTCTTTCTCCATTATAGCTAAACCAAGAACCTGCTTTTTCTACAATATCTAAGTTAACAGCCATATCTAAAATATTACCTTCTTTTGAAATTCCTTCACCATAAATAATGTCAAATTCTGCTTCTCTAAAAGGTGGAGCTACCTTATTTTTTATAACTTTTACCCTTACTCTATTTCCTTTTACTTCTCCATCTTGTTTTATATTTTCTATTTTTCTAATATCCATTCTAACTGATGCATAAAATTTTAATGCTCTACCACCTGTTGTTGTTTCTGGATTTCCAAACATAACTCCAATTTTTTCTCTTAATTGGTTAATAAAGATTAACACCGTTTTAGATTTATTAATTGCTCCTGCTAATTTTCTTAATGCTTGTGACATAAGTCTTGCTTGTAATCCCATATGTGAATCTCCCATGTCACCATCAATTTCAGCTTTTGGAACCAATGCTGCCACAGAGTCTACAACAATAACATCTAATGCTCCACTTCTAACTAGGCTTTCTGTTATTTCTAATGCTTGTTCTCCTGTATCTGGTTGAGATACAATTAAATTATCTATATCCACACCTAATTTTTTTGCATAAACTGGGTCTAATGCATGTTCTGCATCAATAAAAGCTGCTTCTCCTCCCATTTTTTGTGCTTCTGCAATAATATGTAATGCTAATGTTGTTTTACCTGAAGATTCTGGTCCAAACACTTCTATAATTCTTCCTCTAGGAACGCCACCTATTCCCAATGCAATGTCTAAGCTTAAAGCACCTGTTGGAATTGCCTCTATCTCCATTGCTTTAAATTCTCCTAATTTCATAACAGAACCTTTACCAAATTGTTTTTCTATTTGACTCATTGCTGCTTCTAGTGCCTTCTTTTTTTCTGCATTTTCACTCATAATTTTCCTCCTCATTTTTTTGAACTTTTGTTTGATATTGTTATTATATATCAAAAATTTGTTTTGTCAATACTTATTTTCAATTTTTTTATTATACTATTTATACCATGTTTCTATTCCACAATATGGATTAAACCAGTTAGAATTAACTTCTCCCACCAATTCTGTGTTATATGCAATTGTATATTTATTTGTATATAAACTAATATATGGTATATCTGTTTTATAAATTTCTGCAAGTCTTGCATAATCATTTTTTATGGTTTCTTCATCTGTTGTATTTTTTATTTCATTCATTAAATTCACAACTTCTTCATTTGTGTAATTGGCTAAATTAGCATCTCCAAAAAATAATGACATATCTGGGTCTGGTGATAAATTCATACTACATAAAATCATATCATAAGATTTATTTTGAATAGCTATATTGTACTGCTCATCAGAATATTGTTGAATAGTAATTCTAATTCCTTGATTTGCTAATTGTGCTCTTATGTTTTCTGCTACTGATACTTGTATAGTATTTGATGCTTTTACAATGAGATTTAATTCAATTCTTTGCGTTCTACGATTTTGTGTTTTTTGCCAATAATTATTTCTATAACTCCAACCATTTTCTGTTAAAAGTTGATTTGCCTGTTCAGGATTATATCCAGAACTTGCATCTTGTTCTTGATATACCCATGAACCAAAATCTAGTGGAAAACTTGAAGTATAGTATTTATTTTGAAAAACATTTGATATAATATTATTTTTATCTATTGAATAAGATATTGCCCTTCTAACTTCCTGATTTGCTAATAATGTATTTTGTGTATTTAAAACCAAAAAATCATGTTCTCTTCCTTTTATCTCTTTTGTACTATATCCCATTGTTCCAATATAATCTTGTATATTGCTATTGCTTGTGCTAACCATATCTACATTTCCTAATTTAAAGGCATTATATAATTCTCCTACAGAATCATATACATTTACGGTAATTTCTTCTAGTGTAATTTCAGTATCTCTATCCCACCAATTAGTATTTTGTGTTAGAGTTATGTAGTTTTCTTGTACACTGTCTACTTTATATTTTCCCGTTCCTACTGGCACAATTCCTGTATTATAATAATCTTGTGTATCATAAAATGTCTTAGATAATATTGGAAATGTTAAATAATATTCGAAAAATGGAACTTCTTGGTCTAAATACATCCTTACCGTATAATCATCTACAATTTCTAACATTGTTACATGTTCTAGATTACTTGAATATATAGAAGAATTTTCTTTTAATTTATCATAAGTAAATTGTACATCTGCTGATGTGAATCTTTCTCCATTTGACCACTTGACATTTTCTCTTAATTTGATAATATATGTGGTTGCATCTTGTTTTGCCCATTCTGTTGCAAGTACTGGTGTTGCTTTATAATCTGAAGATATATCTACTAATGGTTCATAAATTAGTTTGGTAATATCTTGAACATTTTTATTGTTTGTTAATAAAGGATTTAATGTATCACATTGTGCTATCCCTAATCGAATTTGTTTTACCACTTCTTCTTCTTTACTTGTGGTATCTTCCTCTGTTTCTTGTTCATTTTCATTGCTTCTTATAACAAAAAATGCAACAACAACAATGATGATAACAAATATAATAAATATATATTTAAAAATATTAGATTTCATATCTCACCTCTACCTTAAGTTATATTATCCAGATTTTATTATGTCTTTTTGGCTATTTCTTTTTTCTTCTTACTTTCCTTCTTCCTATATATGTTTTGCATCTTTATTATATGTAACTCCATCTATTCTGTCAAGATTATCTTTTTCTACTATTTACATTTGTTTCTTCTCTCATTTAACCTAAAAACTTTTTGTAATTCTTTCATTCCTATTTTTTTTTAAGATTTCCCCTTCTCATTTTTTAATAACTACTTTTTTGTTTCACTAAATACTTTTTATATTTTGATTATAACTATTTATAATAAAATTCTAGAATTTAAAGTAAAAATATATAAAATATTTAAAATTATTTTTTAATTTTGGAACATATAGAATTAAAATAATTGCTTTATAATTTATATAGCAAAGTTTTGAGAATAAAGATAATAATAAAATATTAAAATAATATGATAACAAGATAACAAATTTAAAAAAATAAACAAATTGCCTTACATAATATATTTTTTGTTTTGGAATTTCTAAAATAAACTTTTGAATTTAATTATAAATAATTATGTTAATAATATATCATAATCTTTTTAATTTCGCAAGTATATTATATAAAAAGATTGCATTCTGCCATTTTTATTTTGTAGAATACAATCTTTTTATTTATTGAAATACAGGATATCCATTTTCTCCTAGTTTCCATATTTTCCAGCCTATTGGATATTCTTTATTTTCTTCATTTGTATAAGAATTCAATCGATTTACAAATTCGTTTTTATCCAACTTGCTGATATCCTCAATATTATTTGTATCTTCTGCATCTCCTACAAGTGTAGAATCATAATAGCAGTTGTTTATTGTTTTATCTCCAATTGCATAACATTTCCTTGTAGACTCTAATTTACCAATATTATAGCAATTATTTATATAAGTTCCTCCTATTCCCTTTGAAACCAGATATGATATTACTGTGCCTTCAGTTGTAATATTTCCTATGTTATAGCAATTATTAACAGTTGCTTCAGCGCTTTCTACTACAACAATTCCTCCTGCAGACCATGATTTTGATTTTACATCTCCTTGGTTAAAACAATTTGTAATTTCAACTTTTCCTGCTGCCTGTCCTAATATTCCGGATGAATTTCCCGTTCCTTCCACATTGCCTAAATTATAACAATTCCTAATTTTTCCTGCATAAGAACCTGCTATTCCTCCTAAAGTATTTTCTTCTGAATAAATATTTCCTGTATTAAAACAATTTTCTAAAATTGCCTCTGCCCAACCATCATGTCCTATTATTCCACCTGTAATTAATTTTCCTTTTACATTTGCTTTATTATAGCAATTATAGAAACTAGCCCACGCTCCATTTCCAGTTATTCCACCTGCATATCCTTCTGTTGAAGTGATATCTCCAGTTATACCCAAATTTTTAATCGTTGCATGACTTGTTCCTCCAAATAGACCTGCATTATTGGTAGTATTTACATATATATTTTTTACTTCATTATTATTTCCATCAAAAGTTCCTTGAAATCTTGCTTCAACATCATTAGCACTCATCCCTATAGGAATAAATCCTATTCCATTTTCATCTGTGATAAGTTCTTTTAATGTTTTTTCACTAGTTTCATCTACTATATATGCATTTATTATCTCATCATATTTATATGTATTTTCTATATCGCTATATGATAAATTAGAATTAAAGTTTAATGTGGTCATCAGTTTTATAGTATCGCCATCATAGTCCTTACCTTCACTAACACTTTTAGAAAAAGCACATAAATCTTCAATACACCATATTTGATATTCTTTTCCTTCACTTCCATCTAATTTTTCTCCATTCATTCCTACTGTGATATCTCCCGGATTTTTATCTTCTATGACAGAATATTCTCCTTCTATATTTCCATTTCTATCTACCAAATAATATCTCTTACTTTCTTTAAATAATACTTCAAACTCATCTTCGATATATGTTGCCTTTGTTTCTCCTTCTCCTGTCTCTTTATCCAACTGTTCTTGCAATTCATCTTCTTCTATATTTCCATATTTGTTATTTCCCATTGCTTGTACTGTTGCCTTTTCTACTATCTCTTTTTCATTTGCAATCTCTGTTTCTTCTTTTGCTTGTCCTGCATTTCCTATGATTCCATCCTCTCCTGTTATCGCACTTATAGTGATTCCTGCTAAGATTAATAAAATAATAATAGTAATCACTAATGTTAATAAGGTAATTCCTGTTTCTTTTTTCATCTTTTATACCTCTTTCTTTTTTATTTTCTTTCGTTTTCATTATTTGATAAGTTCTCATTCTTTCTTTTAGTCAGATACTTAAGGTATAAAAGAAAAAACAGAATTCGCTTGTTATAGATATCTTTACACACTTTTATGTTTTTTACTTTTCATTTTATTTATAATTTTTTAAATTCTTATTTTTATTAACTCTTTATATTGACTTTAGTATGTTTTATTGATATTATACTCTTAGTTTTTTAGTCATTAAGTATCTGACTTAACGATTTATAAATTTAAAAAAAGCCAAAAATTAAAGAAGGTTTTCTATAAGATAGCCTTCTTTTTGAATTGATTTTTTCTACATATTTATTTTTATGTTTACTTTTTAAATTTTTTTATAATCTAAAAATATACTTTAGTTATTTAAGTGTAAAATATCCAGTAATATAATTTGCATATGTAATCGTAATTTTAGTTGAATCAAAATCAATAGCTCCCTTTAATGATAAGCAACCTTGAAACATATTTCCAGAACTAGAAACCTTATCATTATTCCATTTATCACTTACATATATTGTTTTTAACTTTTGACAATATTGAAATAAATAATCCGTGGCAGTAACATTACTTGTATTCCAATTACTCAAATCCAAACTTTCAATGCTCTGACACATCCTAAATGTTCCAAACATATTTGTGACATTGCTTGTATCCCAATTACGCGTATCTATACTTTTTAATTTTGTACACATATAAAACATATACATTAAATTTTTTGCTTTACTATTAACAAGGTTAGGGGCTATTATTTCTACCAATTTACTATTGCCATTAAACATATTAGAAAAGTCTTTTACTTTTTCTGTATATAGATTTTCTATATTTATACTTATACATTCTGAAAACTCTCGAAACATTCCCTGACATGATTCTATTTCTACTCCATCTTTTCCACCTATATATAAGTCATACATATTTATATTTTCAGGATTTTCAACTAGCCATGCCTTTACTGTTTCATTTTGTTCTTTTGAGACATCAAAAATTTGATAAATATTTTCTGGCATTTCCATATTATCTAGAACTGTTACTGTTAAAATACTTTTTTTATAATCAGCCATTCTATTATTAAAATCATTTCCACTTTCCATGATTGGTAAATCTGTATATACATATTCAAATACATTTCCATTATTATCAACACGATACATTCTTTCTGAATCAACAAACTGTACAACATATTTCTTTCTTATAATGATTACTTTTGTTTCTCCTTCTCCTGTCTCTTTATCCAATTGTTCTTGCAATTCATCTTCTTCTATATTTCCATATTTGTTATTTCCCATTGCTTGTACTGTTGCCTTTTCTACTATCTCTTTTTCATTTGCAATCTCTGTTTCTTCTTTTGCTTGTCCTGCATTTCCTATGATTCCATCCTCTCCTGTTATCGCACTTATAGTGATTCCTGCTAAGATTAATAAAATGATAATTGTTATGCCTAATGCTAATAAAGTAATTCCTGCTTCTTTTTCATTCATGCATGTTTGCTTCATATATGATACCTCTTTTCTTTTAATTTCTTTTGTTTTCCGGTCATTTCAAAATTTTCAGATTTTCTTTTAGTTAGACACTCTAAGAAATTGTAGATATCCTTCAAATATGTATATTCATATATTTATAAGCTTTTCTGTCTTAAAAATTTTGTTTTTTACCTCATAAATATTTTTATACATTTTTTTCTTTTTTATTGATATCTAAATAATTTATTGATATAATTCAAAAAGAAAAAAAGTCTTAGAGTGTCTAACTCTAGGACTTTTTCTATTATTTAATACGGTATTTTTCTTAAAACTAAATATCTTTTTAGTAAAAAAATGGAATGTTAATAATTATATTTAAACATTCCATTTTTTCTTATTCAAAGGTCTGTCCCTTTTGTACAAAAATTGTACGATTTGGCACGTCCCTAATGTTCACCTTTCCATTTAATTTCTACTTTAAATAGGTCTCCATCTATGTCAATTTTAAATTTACCACCTTGTAATTCTGTCAAACTTTCTGCTATTGAAAGACCTAATCCACTTCCTTCTGTATATCTAGATTTGTCACCTCTTACAAATCGTTGCATTAATTCTTCTGCACTAATGTTTAATTTGTCTTTAGATATGTTTTTAAATTCTAAGTATACATCTTCTTTTTGTTTTTCCAATTTAATATATACTCTAGAACCTTCTAATGCATATTTTGAAATGTTACTAAATACATTTTCAATAACTCTATATAGGTATCGATTGTCTGCTTTAATTAATACATTTTCATTTGGTAAATCCATTTCTACTTTTAGATTTTTCTTTTCTAATTTGTCTTCAAATTCGCCAATACTTTGATTTAATAATTCTTTTAAGTTAATCACTTCCATATTTAGTTTTACATTTCCAGATGATACTTTTGAGGCTTCTACTAAATCTTCAATTAATTTTTTTAGTCTTTGTGATTTTTTATCTAATACAGCAATATATTGCTCAATCTGTGCATTGTTAATATCTTCTTTTTTCAATAAATCTACATAGTTTATGATAGATGTTAATGGTGTTTTGATATCATGTGATACATTTGTGATTAATTCTGTTTTTAGTCTTTCTGATTTTAAACTTTGTTCAATGGCATTTGTAAATCCACCTGCAATATCATTGATATATTTTGCCATGATTTTTAAGGTGCCTTCTAATTCTTCTTCATTTAGTTTTATATTTGGATTTCCTTCATATATATTTCTTAATGCTTCATTAATTTTTTGTAACTTTTTGTTATATTGTAATAGTTTGTAATATGCCCATATCCAAAATGCGATTAATATAAGGAATCCTATTCCACTCCATACAAAACACGCTAATATGATACTGATAGCAACAAATCCCCAATAAATAATGGTAATTTTTCGATTTGTATTTTGTTTATCTGTTACCTTTTTAAAGATTTTTTCTAATGTTACTTTTATCCACCTACACACTTTATATGTTAAAAATGAACGGATAAATTGTTTTGCTTTTAATCTTCTAATGGTTGTACTAACCCATACTGCTAGACATGCATATCCAATTAAGTAACATAGTAAAAATACAGACATTAAAATCCTTTGTGGTATTTGTGTTTCTATACTTGCTATTGCAAAACTCATCATCATGCCAATAACAGTCATAATCACAATAGATATCACTTCATAAGAAATTCTATCAATACTATTTAATTGAATCCCTTCTTTTCCTTTTTCATGTCCTGTTGCCCAAATCAAATAGACAATCATGATAATGATTGAAATTGCTGACAATGGTATTAAATAAACAGGCAAATTCTCATGTCCTTTAAACATGTTATATACAGTTTGTTGAACATATAAAGAATTTGAATAATTTAAAGTGCTTGGATCAATATTCGAATATACTTCATATCCTTCAAAATTATCTGTTGAATACGTAGATGAAGTCATATATTTTGTGCTTTCTTGATTAATACTATCAATATTGGTTGTGATATTTCCATCTTGATAATTCCAATTTGTTTTTTCTGTTTTTAATTTATTAATTTCTTCAGGATAATCATTTGATTGAATATTCGTAAACATATTACCCGTTTCTTTGTCTATAATAATATAATTAATATATTGGCTTATCCTAGTATTATTATAATTGATTACTTCATAATATACTGGATATTCATAACTTTCATCTTCTATTTCATTATAATTATCATATGGTGTTTCCTCTGTTGTTTCTGATGCTGTTTCATATGTTTCTGAAGTGTTTTCACTTTCTGCATTTATTTGCATTCGACTTTTATCTCTACGAATATCTCGAACATTATAAATCAATGTTAACAAATATTCTCTTCCAAATTCTTCTGTTTCTATATATTCTTCCGGTCCTTCCATTTCCCCATATTGTGATGTAATCGATACATCTATAATACTAATGGCTAAAACAAAAATCATAATTGGAATGAATATATAACATAAAAATTTTAATAATATCGATTCTTTAATATTTTGCATTTACTCACTTCCTTTTCTACTTCTTTTTTACATTATGGAATATCTTCTACTTTGTACCCTATTCCCCAGATAACCTTTAAGTATTTTGGGTCTTTTGGATTAATTTCTATTTTCTCTCTAATATGCCTAATATGTACAGCGATAATATTTTCTGCTCCATAGCTTTCTTCATTCCAAACATTTTCATAAATTTGTTCTATGGAATACACTTTTCCTTTGTTTTTTAATAAAAATTTTAAAATATTATACTCTGTTGCTGTTAGCTTGATTTCTTTTCCATCTACCATGACTTTCTTGGTTTCATCATTCATTTCTAATGAACCTGTTTTTAATAACTTTTCTGTTTTTATTTCATCCTTTACAGTAGTACGACTAAAATCTACATATCTTCTAATATTAGATTTTACTCTTGCAATTAATTCTAATGGATTAAATGGTTTTGTGACATAATCATCTGCTCCTGTATTTAATCCTGATATCTTATCATAATCTTCCGATTTCGCTGATAACATAATTACAGGAATAGTTTTATCTTTTCTAATTTCTTGCAAGGTTTCAATTCCATCTTTATTTGGCATCATAATATCTAAAATAATTAGATGAATTTCATTTTCTTTTAACTTTTCTAAAGCATCTTCTCCATCATAGGCTTTTATAATGTTATATCCTTCTTGTGATAAATAAATTTCAATGGCATTTACGATTTCTTTATCATCATCAACTACTAATATATTGTACATAATTTTTTCCTTTCTTGAACTTAAGTTCTAAAAGTTCATTACAATTTAATTCGTTTTATATTTACATTTATCCTCTAGCATATATAATATACCACATTTTTATTAATAATAAATAGAGGATTTATTAATTTTTTATTAACAATCACACAAAAAAACAGGCTGTTCTGTCAACAATACCTGTCTTTTTTATTATTATCCTATAATCTTAAATACAGCAATTCCAATTAGAATTAAAATAATAATGATAATACTCACAATGACTAATACTTTTATTTTTTCTTTTCCATTTTCTTTTGACTTCTTCCAATACACAATACTACCTATTATCCATATAATGGGTATAACTATATAACTAAATATTTTTGTAAAATCATTTTTAGGTACATAATCTACTCCGTATGCTGGTTCAATAGGAATTGACTCTATAGCCCCAAAAACCTTATTTCTTATACTTATAAGTAATATTCCAAAAGCCATTAATATTTTTAATATTTTACTTAACATTTTTTTCATAATCATCCCTCAATTATTTTATATATACATCTATTTGGTTTATTTTCTTCTAAATTCCATGTATGAAATGCTCCACCTAAACATATATCCCAATTTTTACAATCTTGACATTTTCTTGTTTCTTTATTTCTATAAATCTCAAATTTATTGTCCCAAATATCTTTAAATCTATTATTTCTTACATTTCCTTGAATTGTTTTTTCATTTCTAGGTACATTCGGACATACAAATATATCGCCATTATACAAAATACTGCCTATATTAATTCCTGTCAAACAACAACTATATTGATGTTTGACTTCTTTTTCATAATCCAGTCCCAAAAAGCCAGAACAACCATATTTTACATACATATGTCCTTTTTCTTTTCGCTTTTGTTTTATAAAATCTAACATATATTGCATTTCTTTTTTACTTAACAATAAATCTTTATTATCATTTGCTCTACCTATTGGATCCATATCCAAAAGACGCCATAAGTCTATTCCTAAATTTTCCAATATTTTATATAAATCTTCTAATTCATGCATATTTTCTTTATTAACAACAGTTGTTACCATTAAACAATTTAAAAAATTAGCTTCTTTTAGTTTCTTTATATTTTCAATAATTTTCTTATAAGAACCTTTTACACCTCTAAAATCATCATGTGTTTCTTCCAGCCCATCTATACTAATAGATATCGTATCTATATTGGTTCTCTTTAGATTTTCTATATTTTGTTCATTTAATAATATTCCATTTGTAGTCATTCCCCATTTAAAATGTAAATCATTTGCAACATAGTCCATTACTTCAAAAAGGTCTTTTCTAACCAGTGGTTCTCCACCTGTTACATTTAAATATATGTTTTTTACCGGAAAATCCTCTGCAATTTCTTTAAATACTTTTTTGATTTCTTCAGTTGTTAATTGGTCTTTGTATTTTTTTGTTTCTGCATAACTTCCACAATGTTTACATCTAGCATTACATGTTAATGTTGTTTCCCAAAATAAACATTTTAATGCATGACTTTTCATCTCTTTTTCCTTTTGTTTTGCTAGAACTGCCATCTCTCCTAATTTTAATATCTTATTCAACATTATCTCCTATATTTTTATATGTTTTCCTTGCCTAAATTATATATATTGGCTAATTTTTTGTCAATGGACAAACGGCAGAAAAAGGGATTTTTGAGTCCGTCCCCAAAATCCCTTTTTCTTATTCATCCTTAAAACTATTAATTTTAAATAATTTAAACAATTCTACAATAATTAATGGTGAAATAACTAAACCAATTAATTCTAAGATATTTTCTGTTGGTAATACTGGAATACTAAAGATTCCTCTTAAAGCTGGTACTGCTAAAATAATTCCCATTAATACTGCTGAACCAAGTATTGCCCAGATTAGTTTACTGTTATTAAATACTTTTGTTTTAAAGATAGATTTTTTGTTATTTCTTACATTGAATACGTGTACTAATTCTGAGAAGGCAAGTGTAACAAATGCCATTGTTTGACCTACTTCTATTTTTGATTCGTCTAATGTTAATCCATCAATTGGTTCTGTAGTTGTTGCAAGTCCTATCATAAATGCTCCAAGTGTTAATAGTCCTATCATGACACCTTGATATACAATTCTCCATGTCATTCCCTTTGTGAATACACCTTTTCCTGGTTTGTTTGGTTTTCTATTCATGATATCTGCATTTGCTGGGTCAAAAGCTAAGGCTAATGCTGGTAATGAGTCTGTTACTAAGTTGATCCATAAAATATGGATTGGTAATAAGATTTCTAAGTGTGTTATATCTGTAATTCCGAACCATTGTGCAAATAATGGTGTTAATAGTGTTGCTAAGAATAATACAACCACTTCTCCTATGTTACTTGATAATAAGAATTGAATAACTTTTAATATATTGTCATAAATTCTTCTTCCTTCTTCTACTGCTGATACAATGGTTGCAAAGTTATCATCTGTTAGGATAACATCTGCTGCTTCTTTTGCAACATCTGTTCCAACAATTCCCATTGCACAACCAATATCTGAGGTCTTTAATGCTGGGCTATCATTGACGCCATCACCTGTCATGGCTACGATTTCTCCATTTTTTTGCCATGCTTTTACAATTCTCACTTTATGCTCTGGAGAAACTCTGGCATAAACAGAATAATGTCTTACATTTTTTTGTAGATCTTCATCAGACATTTTTTCTAATTCTGCACCAGTAATCGCTTCATCTTCATTTTCTAATATACCTAGTTTTTTAGCTATTGCTGTTGCTGTAATCTTATGGTCTCCTGTAATCATAACCGTTTTAATTCCTGCTGTTTTACATTTTTCTACTGCTTTTTTCGCTTCTTCTCTTGGTGGATCTATCATTCCAACCATTCCCACAAAGATTAAATCACTTTCTATATTATCTAATTCTTCTTTGGTTGGTTCATGGTCAAATTCTTTATATGCACATGCTAATACTCTTAAAGCTTCTTTTGCCATTTCTTCATTTTTTTGTCTAATGGTTACTACATAATTATCTAAATCTTCTTTGATTTCGTTATTATATAAATATCCTTTACAAATTTTTAGTAATTCATCTACGGCACCTTTGGTATAGGCAATATAACTTTGGTTTACTTTATTAACCGTTGTCATTAATTTTCTATCTGAATCAAATGGTACTTCTGCAATACGTACCATTCTATCATAAATTGATGGGTCAAAATTTAATGTAAATGCCATATCTACCAATGCTGTTTCTGTTGGATCTCCTGTTAATGTTCCATCTTTTGCAATTTTTGTATCATTACATAACATATTGGCATATACCAATGTGGTCATATCGTCTGACACATTTTTGCTATCAATTTCACTTAAGTCTTTTATTTCTCCATTTAAGAATACTTTTTCTACTGTCATTTTGTTTTGTGTCAAGGTTCCTGTTTTATCTGAACAGATAACCGTTGCACTTCCTAATGTTTCAACTGCTGGCAATTTTTTCACAATCGCATTTTTCTTAACCATTTTTTGTACACCAATGGCTAATACAATAGTTGATACAGCTACCAATCCTTCTGGGATTGCTGCTACTGCTAATGATACAGCTGTCATAAACATATGAATTGGCTCTTTTTGTTGAAATAATCCTATGATAAAGATAACAACACAAATGACAATTGCTGTAATTCCTAATGTTTTTCCTAATTTATTTAATTTTTGTTGCAATGGTGTAATTTGTTCTTCTGTTTCATTTATCATTTCTGCAATTTTTCCAACTTCTGTTGTCATTCCTGTCTCTACAACAATTCCTTTTCCTCTACCATAAGTCACTAAACTAGATGAGAATAGCATATTGGTTCTATCACCAATTCCTACATCTTCACCATCTATTTTTTCTGTTGTTTTATCAACTGGTACAGATTCTCCTGTTAATGAAGATTCTTGTGTTTTTAAGTTGACTGCTTCTATAATTCTTAAATCTGCTGGGATATAGTCTCCTGTATCTAATACGACAATGTCTCCTGGTACTAGCTCTTTTGCAGGAACCACTGTTATATTTCCATCTCTGATAACTTTAGATGCATGATCTGTTAGCTTTTGCAAAGCTTCTAATGATTTTTCTGCTTTTGATTCTTGGGTCACACCAATCACTGCATTTAAGATAACAACAATCAAAATAATGATAGTATCTGTAATACCTTCTCCTTCTGCAACACCTACAACTCCTGATACAATAGCTGCAATAATTAAAATGATAATAGAAAAATCTTTAAATTGATCTACAAATCTCATGAATAAAGATTTTTTCTTCTTCTCTTTTAATTGATTTAATCCATACTTCTCTTTTCTTTTTTCAACTTCTTCTGTTGATAAACCTGTTTCTTGATTTGTTTCTAATTCTTTTTCAACATCCTTTACTTCTTTGTTAAACCAGTTTTTACTTTCCAACTCTTTTCCTCCTTTAATTTTTGGGTACATTTTCACTTTTATTTTATCCAAACCATGAAAATATATCAATATTTTGGCTTTATTTTTTTGTAAAAATGAAATATTTATTTCCTTTACTTTTACATTTGAATAGCCTCCTTTTCCTTTAGATTAGGAAATAAAATCTTTTTATTTGTATATACAAAAAAAGAGACTCTTAAAAAGATTTTATCCTTTTAAAAGTCTTGCTTACTTCATAAAAAGCTTACTAACCAGATATAACTATCGCGACTGTTGATTAGTAATGAAAAGCTACTCCCTTTTAATATATGGTGACCCCTACGGGAATCGAACCCATGATTCCACCTTGAGAGGGTGGCGTCTTAACCACTTGACCAAGGGGCCATAAAATTCACTTAATATTTATATCATTTTTTTTTATTTTCGTCAACTGTTAACCCAAAAATTTTACTAATTCTACAAATTATGGTATAATAAGCTAAATTATTTTTTAAACATTATTTTGTAAATTTTATAAATATGTATGATAAAAAACTAAATATATTATATAAGGAGACATGCACATGGAACAAAAAAAGCACCCTACACTAGAAAAAACTGTCGCACAAGAATATTTTGAAAATCAAGAAATTCAAAGAAAAATATCACCCAAAATTCGAAAAATTATAAATGATATTCCAAAAGAAGTTTTTCAACAACTTCTTGACATTTTTCATAATGATAAACTATTATTATACTCTACTATTCAACAATTTTTTTCTAACGGATTTGAAAACATTAATATAATAACTACTGTATTAATGTATCATAATCATGAATTGAATTTTGGGGAACAATTAATATTAGCTAGATTGATTGAATATGATTATCTTCCAGAGGAAGCAAAAAAAGAATTTATGTTAATGAGCTTTTCTACAGAAAAGGTTAATAAATTAACCACAGCTTTTTCTGAGTTAAAATATGGAAGAAAACAAGAAAAGAACCCAAATGAAGCATCCCCTAAGTATTATGCTGGAGATTTTCCTGGAGATTTTCGTGATTTATAAACAAATTTTACATTTCTAAAAAAGAGCAAAAAATAATTTTACTATTTTTGCTCCTTTTTCTTTTCATATAATCAGATAATTCTATTCTTTACTCATACCATTCTAGTTCCCAATCATCTAAAATAACGGTATCTCCTTCGCATACACCCATTTCTTTTAGTTTATCTTCAATTCCCATATTTTTTAAACATTTTTGTAAGTAGTACATAGATTCATTATCTTCAATATTTATTCTTCCCATTAATCTTTGAACTGATCTTCCTGATACAATAAAGACTCCATCTTCTATCTTAATTGTCCAATCATCATCTTTTTCTTCTAATGTATATACTTTTTTATCTTCTATTTCTACCAATTCTTCTTTTGGTAATGTTTTTAATACTTCTGCTACATGATCAATTAATTCTTGAACACCTTGTTTTGTAGCTGCTGATATTTTGTATATTTCTAATCCTTCTTTTTTAGCCAAATCTTCTACTTCTTTTATCAATTCTTCATTTTGTACATCAATTTTATTTGCTACAATGATTTGTTTTCTAGTACTTAGTTTTTCACTATAATTTTTCAATTCTTTATTAATCGTATAAAAATCATCTACTGGATTCCTTCCTTCTTGTCCTGATACATCTAAAAAGTGTAATAATAATCTTGTTCTTTCTACATGTCTTAAAAATTGGATTCCTAAACCAACACCTTCACTTGCTCCTTCAATAATTCCTGGAATATCTGCGATAACAAATCCATCACCATTTTTTGTTTTAACAACACCTAAGTTTGGTTGTAATGTGGTAAAATGATAATTCGCAATTTTAGGTTTAGCATCAGTAACAATTGATAAAAATGTAGATTTTCCAACATTTGGGAACCCCAATAGTCCTACATCTGCTAATAATTTTAATTCTAGTATAACTTCTTTTTCTTCTCCTTTATCTCCATCTTCCGAAAATCTAGGAGCTTGTCTTGTAGAAGTTGCAAAATGAGAATTTCCTCTTCCTCCTCTACCACCTTTTAAAACCAATTCTGTTTGCTCTGGTGTAGATAAGTCTGCCACTACCTTTCCTGTTTCTACATCTTTTACGACTGTACCAATAGGAACTTTAATGTATAAGTCTTTTCCATATTTTCCATTACAATGACTTCCACTGCCATTTTCTCCATTTCCAGCTTTGAATTTTTTATTATATCGGAAATCAATTAATGTATTTTTATCTTTATCAACTTGGAAATAGATGTCTCCACCTTTTCCACCATCTCCACCATCAGGTCCGACCTGCTGCTACATATTTTTCACGTCTAAAAGATACTGCTCCATTTCCACCATCTCCTGATTTTATGATGATTTTTGTATAATCTGTAAACATAGTTCCTCCTTTTAATTTACATTATATCATTCTCCATAATTTTGTCCTAAATTCTTATTACCATTTTCTTGATAATATCTTGCTTTTAATTCTTTTACTCTTTTTCTAAAATGCGTTGATTCTGGTCTAAAATTGACTGCCCAATTTTTATCAATTTCTCCTAAATATACCAATCCTTCATTTCTAGAATAATTTCTTGCACTAGATAATAGTTCTAACACGCTTCTTATTTGTTCTGGGTTTTGTTCATTCACTATATCAGACAGTCTCTTAGGTAATTCAAAACATACTGGTACTTCTCCTGGGGTTCCACCTTCCAAAAATTCCACATCATCTTCATTTTGTGTTGAATAAATATTACCTTGATATAAATATATTCCTGTGTCTTTCGTTTTTACTACTTTATCTAAATGTCGGATTCTCAAAATTTCTCCAGTTTGAAGATTAATACCATTATAATCTTCGTAAATTTTTCTATCCATTACATATTGACCTTTTTTGTATAAATATGGATTTGCTTTTCTTTGAGCATATTCTCTTTTTCTTGCATTCATATAGTCTTCTGCTTTTAAACTTTCCATATATAATGATCGTCTTTCATTTAGTTGCTTCTGTTTATATCTTGCATTTGACTTTCTTCTTTCTTGTTCTTTTTGTGCTATAATCATTGGATCAATTTGTTGTTTTATGTAATTTTCCACACCATGACTATATCTTGTTATTTCATACCCATTTTCCGTACTATCTACAATCCCCAAATATTGACATCCTTCACTTTCTGTCCTTTCTTGAATTTCATACTGATGTGCTACAGCTTTTAATACATCATAACTTGGAAGT
Source organism: uncultured Clostridia bacterium (assembly GCA_944393375.1). Lineage (GTDB taxonomy): Bacteria > Bacillota > Clostridia > TANB77 > CAG-508 > CAG-269. The sequence goes on from CALXZX010000012.1 coordinate 24,334, forward strand.
TGTCTTTCATTTAGCTCAAATGCAATATCTCTTACTTCATCGAACATAAATGTATCATCTACTCTTAATTTGCTTACTTTTGCTAGCATAAGTTTTGTTCTTTCACTATTTCTATATTGGATATTCTTAACTGCTTTTACTCCCAATATCTTAATCAAATATCCTCTATCTATACTTTCATAATCATATTCTCCTATTCTACCTTCTTGGTTATTTTCCCAAGTTTTCTCTTGTTTCTTTAGTTCTTTTTTATTTCTTTTGAATAATCCCATAATACTTCCCCTTTTTATTTTTCAAAATAATCTAATTTCATTGCTTTCTTTACCTTTTTCATTGTCTCTTGTGCTGTTTTTCTTGCCTTTTCTGTTCCATCTTTTAAGATTTTATCCACTAGTTCTGGATTTTCTTCATAATATTTTCTCTTTTCTCTAATTGGTTTTAAATATTCACTAATATTTTTTGCTAATTGTTTTTTACAAGCAACACATCCTCTTTTTCCTGCTCTACATTCTGCACATACAGTATCAATTTCTTCTTTTGTAGAAAATAGTTTATGGTAATATGCTACCATACATATATCAGGATTTCCTAAATCATCTTTTTTTATTCTATTCGGGTCAGTAACTGCACTCATAACTTTCTTGGTAATTTCTTCTTCTGAATCTGACAAATAAATTGCATTTCCAAGAGATTTTCCCATTTTTTCATTACCATCTAATCCTTTAATTCTTTTTCCTTCTGATAAAACAATTTTAGGCTCTGTTAATACTTCTCCATATATACTATTAAATTTTCTAACTATTTCCCTACATTGTTCAATCAATGGTTCTTGGTCTTCACCAGTTGGAACAAGTTCTCCTTCAAATGTTGTAATATCTGCTGCTTGACTTACTGGATAACCTAAAAATCCATAAGTTACACTTTCTCCAAATAATTCTTTCTTCTGCGCAATTTCTGTTTTGACTGTTGGATTTCTTTGAAGTCTTGCAATCGTTACTAAATTCGAATAATATACCGTTAACTCTGCTGTTTCTGGTATCATAGATTGAATATATATGGTTGTTTTTTCTGGATCAATTCCACATGATAAATAATCCATTGCCAATTCTCTTACATTTTTTCTTACTTTTTCTGGATTATTAAAGTTATCTGTTAATGCTTGCACATCTGCTATTAATATATAAATATCAAAATCTCCACTATTTTGCATTTCAACTCTCTTTTTTAAAGAACCAAAATAATGACCTATATGTAATTTTCCTGTTGGTCTATCTCCTGTTAATACTCTTTTTTTCATAATTATTCTCATTCCTTTCCAAGGTACAAATCTGATAAAATAATTATACTTTTGGTTGTATCTTTAATTCTCCTTTCAACCTTATATTTTACCTTTTCCTTGTCATTTCAATATCATTATTATACTAGATTATATCCAATTTTTCAAGTAATTTTCTTTTACATGCCTTCCATTGTCTTTATCTAATACAATTTATTTACATTTTTATTATTTTATTATATACTTTATTAAGAATTTATATATAAAAAGGGGGCTATCAATGAAAAATTTTACTTTAGGTATTCTTCATACAATTTATGGATTTATTTGTTCTTTTTTATTTTTAATTCAAACAGAAAAAATTATTTTATGGAGTTTCGTTGTTGATCATGAATATACAGATGGTTTTCAAATAGCTTGGGAAGTTATTTTAACAATCATATTACTTGTTTCTATTGTACTGATTATTCTTAATAATAAAAGACAAGATAAATCAAAACAAAACTCTATTATTTATACCATCTTATGTATCTTTGAAATCATTACCATCATTGGTATTATCGCTTTTAATGCTTTAAATATTTTTTCATTCTTATTTATTTTGTTAGGAATCATTTTGATGTTAAAAAAATAAGAAAATACTTTTTATTTAACAGCATTGAATTAATAAAGTAAATTTATCAACGTAAAAAATTGCCAAGAGAAGTAATCTCTTGGCTTATTCAAACTCTGCTATGATATCATAATCCCTAACATCTATTACTTTACAATTTATAAAATGATTTCGTACATCTTCTGGCTTTTTATCTGTTTTATTTTTTATATACACAATCCCATCCATTTCTGGTACATCTTGCATAGTTCTTCCAATATAATATTTTCCATCAAAAGACATATCTTCAACTAATACTTCATATGTTTTACCTATTTTTTTACTTTGCAGTTCATTCGAAATTTCTTGTTGTAATTTCATAATTTGATGATATCTTGATTTCTTGGTATTTCCATGAATTTGGTCTGGTAGTTTCTCAGCAGGTGTTCCATCTTCTTTTGAATACATGAATGTACCTAATTTATCAAACTTTACTTTCTTTACAAATTCTTTTAATTCCTCAAAATCTTCCTTTGTTTCTCCTGGAAATCCTACAATTAAACTTGTTCTTAAAACAACATTTGGTATTTGTTCTCGAATCGTTTTTAATAATGTCTCTATTTGTTGTTTACTGGTTCTTCGATTCATTCTTTTTAATATTGTATTAGAAATATGTTGAATAGGAATATCAAAATATTTTGCAATTTTATCATTATTAGTAACAACATTGACTAATTCTTCTGTAATCCCTTCTGGATATGCATATAAGAAACGAATCCATTGTATTCCTTCTATTTTACTTAATTTCTTTAATAACTCTGCTAATTTAGGTTCTCCATATATATCTACACCATATTTTGTTGTATCTTGTGCTATCACAATAACTTCTTTGATTCCTTTTTTGGCTAACATGTTTGCTTCTTCTAAAATGTCCTCCATTTTTCTACTAACAAATGGTCCTCTAATATATGGTATTGCACAATAAGTACACTTATTACTACACCCTTCTCCTATTTTTATATAAGCATAATTATTTCCTGTTGTAATGGTTCTATTTAAAAATTCTTGTTGTGTTAACATTGGCATTTGTGGTATTTGGGTTATTTTTTTACTTGTTTTTTTGCTTTCTTTTTCAACAATTCCTCTTTTTAGTAAATCCTCTATTTTATCCCATAATTTGTCATAATCTTCTATTTTTACAAATAAATCTACTTCTGGTAATGCTTTTATTAACTCCTCATAATATCTTTGAACCAAACATCCTATAACAATTAAATATTGACATCTTTGTTTTTTATATTCTGCCATTTCTAAGATTGTATTGATTGCTTCTTCTTTTGCAGATTCTATGAATCCACAAGTATTAATTACCAAAATATCTGCTTTTTCTTCTTGGTTGACAATTTGAAATCGATTATTCTTAAATATTCCTATTAAACATTCTGTATCTATTAAATTTTTACTACATCCTAGTGATACAAATCCTACATTCATTTTTTATTCCTCTCTAATCTTTATGACTACATATATGCTTTCTTGTCATTTCCATTAAATCTAATTTTGTAAATCCTTCTATTTGTGTTTTACTTCTGTCTTTTTTCAATTGTTCTTTTAATAATTCTTCTATTTCATTTTTATCTTCCTCTTTTTGCATATCTATATAGTCGATAATGATAATACCTCCTATATCTCTTAGTCTTAATTGTTTTGCAATCTCAATAGTTGCTTCTTTGTTCACTTTAAAAACTGTATCTTCCATTGTTTTGTTTCCTGTATATTTTCCAGTATTGACATCTATGGCTGTCAATGCTTCTGTTTTATCTATTGTAATAAAACCTCCACATTTTAACCATACTTTTCTATTATTGATTTTACTAATTTGTTGTTCTAAATCGTAAATATTGAATATAGAGTTTTCACCTTTAACCAATATTTCTAAATCTTTATATTCTTTATTTTCATTTTTTATTTGGTTAATTAGATTATAATCTATACTATCATTTACAAAAACCTTTGATAAACCTTTGTCTGTTAAATCCATTAACATTTTTTCAACAATATCTTCACTTTTATATAATTGTCTTGGTACCTTTTGATTCTTATCTTGACTGTCCTTAACAATCTTTTCCCATTTACTTTCTACATATTTTATATCTTCAATAATTTCCTTTTCTTTTCCTTTTGCTGATGTCCTTACAACTGCTCCATTTCCTTTTGAAATATTTTCTCTTACTATTTTTATTAATCGTTCCTGTTCTTCTTTGTTATCTATTTTTTGTGAAACTGTAATAATATCTGTGTTTGGCATAAGAACTATATATTTCCCTGGTAAATTAATATGTGTGGATATCCTTGCACCTTTTTTTTCATTGCTATCTTTTTTTATTTGTACCAACAGTCTTTGGTTTGGCTTGATTAATTGATTAATATCTTGATTTAACTGTACTTTTTCTTTTTTTTCATCTTTTTTTTCTAATATATCTTTTACATGTATTAAACTATTTTTACCAATTCCAATATCTACAAATGCAGCTTGCATACCTTTTATGATATCTTTTACAACACCAATATAGATATTTCCCTCATTTTTATTATCTTCTTGTCCTTCTTCATAATATTCTATTATTTTTCCATTTTCTACTAATACAATTTGTTTTTTATTTTCTATTCTTTTTATCATTAATTCTAACATTTTGTTTTTCCTTCCTGCTTAATTAAATTTATTCATTGCTGAATCTACTCCATCTTTTATAATTTCAATGATGGCATCTTTGGCTTTTTCTACGCCACTATTTAGTTGTTTCTTATCTTCTTCTGATGATATATTTCCTATAACATACTGTATTCTATCATCTTTATGTTTTGGTGTTCCAATGCCTACTCTAATTCTTATAAATTCCTCTGATTGTAAATTTTGTATTACAGATTTCATTCCATTATGTGAGCCTGCTCCACCTTTTTTTCTAATTTTTATTTTCCCTGGTTCTACATCCATATCATCATAGATAAGGATTACATTTTCTAAACCGATTTTATAAAAATGCATTACTTCTATAATACTCTCGCCACTTAGATTCATATAAGTTTGTGGTTTTAGTAGAATCACCTTTTCGTTTTCAACAAGCCCTGTTCCATAAATACCTTTAAATTTATTTTTATTTAATTCTATTTTATATTCCTTTGCTAATTGGTTGATTGTATCAAATCCCATATTATGTCTTGTATTGGCATATTCATTTTCAGGATTTCCTAGACCTACAATTAAAAACATTTTCTTTCCTCTTTTCCTTTAATCGTCCATAATATTTTACATTGTTTTTACCTGTTTTTCAAGCTTTTATAGATAAAAATTAAGTAGAAGCTTAGTATTTCAGACATATCTTTCTAAAAAATGCTTAAAAGGACAGACTCTTTTATAGTCTGTCCTTTTTGAATAAAAATCTTCAATCTGAAATGTTCTCAAATTGTAAACTTTATTTATTATTATTCTGCTGATTCCTCTGTTTCTGGAGCTTCATAAGCTTCTAATATAGCTTTTTGAATTTTCTCTCTAGTTTCAGCATTGATTGGATGAGCTATATCTTTGAATTCTCCGTTTGGAGTTTTTCTACTTGGCATAGCTATAAATAATCCATTTTGACTTTCGATAACTTTGATATCATGAATAACAAATTCATTATCGAATGTTACAGAAGCAACAGCTTTCATTCTGTTCTCTGAATTTACTTTTCTTAAACGTACATCTGTAATTTGCATTTTGTAGTGCACCTACCTTCCTTAAGTTTTAAAAAATTTTTGTACATATATTTACTCTTATGTACAATTATATTATTCTCCATAAAAAATTTTTTTCCTTCTTTTTTTTACATTTTTTTTATTTTTTTACTCATAACCATTTTTTTATATTATTCATATAATAAAATGTACGATGGATTCCCATAGATACGCTTATTATATCTTATAAATTTTTTCAAAAGTATTGAATTTTTTATCATATAATTATATAATTTCTTTTGAAATTTTATGCAACAAATATATACAAAAGGAGTGTCTATTAATGCCTAATATAGATAATTTGAAAAAATACAAAAACATACATATGATTGGAATTGGTGGAACTAGTATGAGTGGAATTGCTGAAATTCTTTATAATTGGGGATTTCATATTACTGGTTCTGATTTAGCTGATTCTGAATCTGTTCAAATATTGAAAAAAAGAGGAATTAAAGTAACTATTGGACATAATCTTGAAGATGTGCAAAAATCTGATGTTATTGTCTATTCTGCTGCTATCAAACCAGAAGACCCTGAAATGGTTGAAGCTAAAAATTTACATATTCCAACTATTGAAAGAGCTGATTTTTTAGGTGAAATCACAAGATGTTTTAAAGATACTATCTGTATTTCTGGAACACATGGAAAAACTACTACTACCTCTATGGTTTCCCTATGCTTTATAAAAGCTTTAACTGACCCTAGCATTCAAGTTGGTGCTTATTTAAAACAATTAGATGGAAATTATCGAGTAGGAAATAGTGAACATTTTATTATAGAAGCTTGTGAATATGTTGAAAGTTTTTTAAAATTTAGTCCTAAGGCAGAAATTATTTTAAATATTGATAATGACCATTTAGATTATTTTAAAAACTTAGAAAATATAAAAAAAGCATTTGCCAAATATGTAAAATTATTACCTGATGATGGTATTTTAATTCTAAATGGAGATGATACCAATTGTTTAGAATTAGCTAATGAAACAAATGCTGCCATTATGACTTATGGTGTTTCTAATAAAAATGTTGATATTTATGGTACAAATATCGAATTTAATGATGATGGGTTTGCTAAATTTGATGTTTATTATCATGATAAATTTTTGGATACATTTCAATTATCTGTTCCTGGTAAACACAATGTTTCAAATGCTCTTGCTTGTATTTCTATTTGTATGAAATACAATATATCATTAGATGTTATAAAATCTGCACTATTAGAGTTTACAGGTGCTCATAGAAGATTTGAGTATAAAGGAAAAATCAATAATATTGCCAGTGTTTATGATGATTATGGACATCATCCAACTGAAATTATTGCTACTGCAAAATCATTGATGAATAAAAAATACCATCAATCTTGGGTTGTTTTCCAACCTCATACATATAGTAGAACTAAAAATTTATTAAATGACTTTGCCAATGCTCTAATGAATTTTGACAATGTAATTGTACTAGATATTTATGCTGCCAGAGAAACAAATACTTACAACATTTCATCTAAAGATTTAGTTGCTAAACTACATTCTTTAGGCAAAGAAGCATTATATATTCCTAATTTTGATGAATGTGTAAACTATATAAAAACACATGTTGAAAAAAATGACATTGTTTTAACATTAGGTGCCGGAACTGTTACTAATATTGGTCCAATGCTAATTGATTAAAAAGAGAATTTGGAGACGGACTCATTTTTCCCTTTGCAAATCAAAACCGAAATAAAAAATATAGAATATAAAAAATGAAACGATTTTGCGTATCTAAATTTGAATTTAGAAATTATAAAGAAAAAAGTGAGGAATGCTCATTTTGCTTACTATAAAAAGCAACAATGAGAGAGGCTCACTTTTTTCTTGTAGAATTTCTATGAAAATTTAGCTTATACAAAATTGTGTAATGACTTTATATTCTATATTTTTTAATATCTCAGTTAAAAAAGGGAAAAATGAGTCCGTCCCCAAAATCCCTTTTAGTTTACTTCCTTTGATTGTTTTAGCATTAAATCTCCAAATACCGCATATCCTTCTGTTGCTGAATCCACAAAAACATGTGTAACAGCCCCTATAAACTTTCCATTTTGAATGATAGGTGAACCACTCATTCCTTGAATAATACCTCCTGTTTTTTCTATTAATTCTTCATCTGTCACTTTTATTTCCATGCTTTTATTATTATAATTATTTTCTTTATAAATTTTAGTTATTTCAATTTCATATTCTTTTACTGTTTGATTATCCAAACTACATAGAATCATTGCTTTTCCAGTTTGTATTTCGTCTCGCATAGCTACTTCCATTTCTTTCGTCATATCAATATTTAAATTAGATATGTCTTCTATTTTTCCATATATTCCAAATTCTGTATTTTTTGTAATTTCACCAATTGTATCTTGTTCTTCTACTGTTCCTTGAATTTTTCCTGGATTACCATCTTCTCCTTTTTTTATATTCAATATTTGTGCTGTTACAAATTCTCCTGATGAAATATTTAGTAAATCTCCTGTATCAATATCAGCTATTCCATGTCCTAAAGCTCCAAATCGTTGCGTAGATGGCTCATAAAAAGTAACCGTTCCCACTCCTGCTGCACTGTCTCTTACCCATAATCCTAATTTATATTCATCTTCATTTGTCTTTACAGGTGTTATACTACATTCCTTTGTTTCTTCTTCGTGAATATATTGTATTTTTACATTTTCTCCATTAGATAAATTAATATTTTCTACTAAATCGTCTGTTGAATAAATAATTGTATCATTTACCTTTACAATAGTATCTCCTTCTTCTATTCCACTATTTTCATATGGTTTATATGTTTTACTATCTTCTCCTTCAATTTCTGACATACCTACTACTAAAACACCATTGGTATATAACTTTACACCTGCAATATTTCCAACAGGAATGACAGTTGTTCTTGGAAGTACTGACACATCTACATTTTTTATAAACAATCTATCAAATAAACTAACAGACACCTTTTCATTACCTACTGTATTGATTGTTTTTTGTCCTGTGTCTGCAGAAACTGTTAAAACATCTTCTTCTGCATCTAAAGTAATTCCAAAAAATGTTTTTAAAGATATATCTTCTCCTTCAAATATCGTAATTTTTTCTGGTATACCCTCAATAACTAATACATAGATATAAATAATACATAAAAAAATTAATATAAGCATTTTTCTAAAAAATTTTTTATACATATTTTCTCCTACTTTCATTTATAAATAGTATGAGCTCTTAATTTTTTTATATACATTATTCTGAAAATAAAATTTTTTATTTTTTTATAATTTTATAAAAGCAAATTCCTATAATATAAAAAAAGAGTCAAATTCGTGAAAATTCACTATTTAACTCTCTTTTTCTTTATTTAAAATATAATATCCTACGGTATAAATAAAGCTTTATGTTCTGTTGGATTTCTAAATACTTTATAGGTACTATATCTTTCTCTACCTAATGCTGTATAATATGCTTTTGCTAATGCCGGTTTGTCATCTAAATATTCATATATATTATCTACTACATGATTATTCGTTTGCATAATATAACAAGTATAACATCCTAATTCTGTTTGTGGATGATAATAATGGATATCTCCTGATGTATCTGTATAATTCTTTTTAGCAAAATCATTACTTAAAATTCCTTTTAGATTTGTTCCTGATATGATATCTGATTCTGTAGAAGTTACCCTATGAAAATAACCATCACTTGGTGTTTTTACAATATATATTGAATTTTCTGTTACCACTTCTTCGTTACTATTATTATTAATAACAGAATATCCATTATATATTTTTCCTCCAATGCTCAAACCTTGTAAAAAACTGATTACACTAACATTATTTAATATATTATCCCAATCTTCTTCTGCCAATTTTGGCATTCTAAAGTTATATTTTAGTCCACTATCATAGTGATTGTAATTGGCTAAAGCAACAGATAAATTACTTTCAATCACATATCGAATAACTGCCATTCTATGTGAATTAAAATTAGAATTTGGTTCTTCTATAGAGATACCATTTTCTTCATAAGCAAAAATTTTATAGTTTGTATTATTAACAAAATCATATACTGTATTGCCATCTTCATCTGTAATTCCCTGTAAAGGATTTCCATTTGAATCTACTGCATTGGCTGGTGTTAAATCATCTAATCCATATCCTACTAATCTTGTTCTAAAATCTGCTGCCTCTTTATAATAACGATATGCCATATCATTATCACCTAATTTGAATGGACCTTGATTATAAAGTCTTTCTCCATTAAACAGTTGAAACCAATCATTTTGACTTGCATCATAATAGTATTTTGCTCCATTGATTTTGATATATGAATACAAATCATCTCCTATATATTCTTGTAACTGACCTTCTGGTTCTATTGTTACACCTCTATAAGTTATTGTTGATCCATTTTCTGTAATTCCATTAATTAAATATCCTGCATCATTAACATATTTTCCATTGGCAATCCCTTGAATCGTAATATAATTATCTAATGAATATGTAATCACCACATCTGTATTAGATCCTTTTTTATATCGGCAACTATAAAATATATATGGTTTTAGTCCTGTTATTTGTTCATCTGCGTGATATTCTGCACTTGGATTATTAGCTAAATTGTTAGCGGTTTCCTCATCTAATGTATTTTCAAATGGAGAATAGATATAAAATCCATCATACATTGTAAAAACAAGTGCAGGTACATATTCTTTTAAAACCTCACTATTATAACCTGCCATATTAAAATCAGTAGCTAATGTCGTAAAAAAAGAATTGGCTGCTGCTTCTATATCTCTAATTTTCGAATTAACCAAATCAGATGTACTACTGTTTGCTGTATTCATTTCAAACGCCTTAATAGCACTGGATGTTGCATTATCTAATTTGGTATCATACGAAATTTGTAACTCTAACGTATCTATTTGGGCACCGAATATAATATGAAAAAACTAGTGATATCGGTAGCATTATAATAATAAAAATAATTGCTAAATCCTGAATTCTCATAAATCCACTTTCCTTTGTATTTCTTATTTTTTAAAAGCCTGTAATGTTTATTACAGGCTATCTTATAATTTCTTATAGTCCGTTTACAAATCCCCATTTACTGTACAATATGCACTAGCTTGAGATGCTATTGAATATGCTGCACTTTGAGGTACTGAATAAAAGAAATTATTTAATGTATCTCCTAATGTTGGATATTTATTTTTTACACTTACTGAAAACATATCTCCTTGTTTTAAAGCAATACTTCCATTTTTTGCTAATGTATCATCGATTTGTGCTGAATAAATAGAGTAAAAAACATTTTCACCATATTTTGTGTAATTTGCTTGTGTTGTTTTTTTACCAGGATTTTCATCTAATACTTTGATTTCCATTTCAATTTCTTTTGCATTTCCATCTGCTGATGCAGCTTGTTCAAATGCTGCATAATCTGCTTCTGTTAAAACACCAGTTGATGTTACCGTATCTACAAATTCTTGTGTTTCTGCTTGTAATGACATTTGTGCAATATCATCATTATTCTTAGCTAAAGTCCCCAATGGCACTCCAAACATCAATGCTGCTGCTAAAATATACATAACTGCTGTTGATAATGCTCCTCCTATACCTTCCATATATTAACGCCTCCTTATAATAACATTATTATATTGTATCATCCATTATATGCTTGATATGATATAACCCTCATCTTCGATTCTGTAGTCGTTTGTGCATTTTGATTTGTATCATCTGGGTCTACCCCATCCCCTGCATTTTCTGTTGCTTGACTTGGGTAATACACACCAAAATACTCTTTAAACCTACTACTACTTATTTTATCATAAATTCCTTCATCTTTCAAGTCTATGATAGAATTTCCCGTATTTAAAGACGTTTTAAAATCCTCCCATAGAATGGAATTTCCATTTCTATCTTTTAATAATGTTTCTGCATTTTTACCATATAATAATGCCATTATAAAATTATCTTTTTGCCAATCATCTCCTAATGTATCTTCTGTTGAGTCGATTGCATTGATAACTGTTTCAGCACCTGTTTGTGTATCTTTAATTGTATATAGTTCTAATGGATTTCCACTTACATCATAAAAATAAATTTTATAATTTTCCTTATATGCCCTGTAAATCGTTGGAATAATTGTTTCTATACTAACCACCCTTTGGGTTGTTTCCAAGTCTTCTACATATTGTGTGACATAATCTCTATCTGTATAACTAAGTAAAATTTCTGATGTTTCTCTAGCTTGGGAAAAGGATGATATGGTAATTCCCAAAGCTAATAAAAATAGTAACATTTCTGCCGCCATTTTTAAGGCATCTGCCGCATTTTCCATACATATCATCCTTTCTTTGTTTGTTAATTATTATTATTTTTTCGTAATTGTAATTTTATTAACTAAACCGTTATTTGCTCCTGATGTACTCATTGTATATGTAACTGAATATAATGCTCCTGTATCAACCTCTCCAAGTGAATCTACACCAGTAGAATCAAGTTCAACTTTTCTGCTTGCATTTTCTGGAACAGCATTACTAGATTGTACTTGTTGTATTAATGCTCTTACACTAGTACCTCTTTGATCTCCTCCATATTGTGTAAACTTATTATTAAACGTTTGGATATCCACCTCACTCATACTATTGTTTGTTACTATACCTGATGCTTGGTTATAAATTAAGATTCCTAATGAAATAATTAGGATTGCAAGTAATATAGCACCTGCGATAATTAATGCTTTTGATGCATTCTCCATAATAAATTCCTCCTTTAATTATAAAATATTTATATATAATTTACTAAATGTTGATTTAGTAACTTTAATAACATCCTTTATATTGCTATTTGTTCAAAATATAAATAGCGAACCTTTCTAGTTTGTTCATGATATTCTATTTTTGTACATTTAAATTTTATTTGATTATAATATTGTACAAAAACTTCTGTACCACCATTATAAATTTCTTCTAATGTATGAATACGATCATCATCTGTAAATTTAATATCAATACGAATAGAATTTTTTCCATTATCCTTATACAAACCTGTGTCATCTTTTTCTACTTCATTTTTCGTATTCTCATCTACTACCTTATTCATTAAGGTAACTAAATCTGTTCCATATATTTCTTTTTGATAATAATTTTCATATTGCATATTTTCCCTTTTTGCTTCATTTTCCATAATTCTGTAGTTGAAATAGACATATGACACAATTGCAACAATGATCCCTATTCCTACTAAAAATATAATTATCTTTTTCATATTTCACCTTTATTTCTATTTCGGTATACAAGTAACTTTATATACTCTTTGTGTTTCTGGACTGATATCTACTTGTACATCATAATATGTTAATCCTGTTGCCTTATCTATATTGTTTACTTGAGGTATGATTAATTGTTCATCATAATATTTTTTAATGTAATCTTCACTTGCTTCAATTCCAAATTCAATTTGTCCTTTTCCTTGCAAGATAACAGCTATATAATAATTATTCCCTGTAGAGGTTTGTTTTTGAAATCCATATTGCTGATTATTTTGTGTTGCTAAATTTGCCATAGAAACAACATCATAAATCGTTACATTATCTTTAGCTACATTTGTTGTAAATTGGCTATTAAATTTTGAAATTTGGCTTTCTTCTACATTTTTTCCTATTTGTGCGGTTACACCTCCAAAATTTGCAAATAGATACACACCTAAAGAAATAATCATAATCGCTAGTAAAACTCCTCCTGCAATTAAGAGCGCTTTTGATGCATTTTCCATACTAAACTCCTATTCCTGTACATTCAAAATTCATTTTGGTTAATCTTCCAGTATTATCATCATAATCTGTTCCTGTACACTTAAAGTATGTTCTTTTAAACTGCACATATTCGTAATATAACTTAGCATCATCATAAATATCATCAATTGTTCCATATTCATGAGCTGGCTTAGGAAATTTATAATTTGTAGCAAAATATTCATCTACCTCATCACTAGTAGCTCCGTTTTCTGCAAGTTCTTGAATATTAGAAATTTCACTTGCCAATTGATTACAATATTTTTGTCCATAATAATTTTCAAGATCTCTAATTTTTCCACCAGAAATATCTCCTGTTATAGAAGTCGGCGCTCCGACGATGTCATCGATATTCTCTTGTGTGTAATTATCAGTTGTTATCAATCTATTTGTACCATCAAATGCTAATTTTTGTCTAATATCATCTGGAATATGAAATGATACTTGCATTTCAGTATAACCATTTTCTTTTTGCCTCTTATTATAATCCACAATACGATTCATCAATGATATAATATCATTTCCTCTAATATTGCTTCGGTTAAAGCTTTCATATAAATTATTAAATTCTATCGTTTGTTGCTCTACTTCTGCATTTTGACGTGAATCTTGAAAATCAGCAATTCCTCGCATTCCCAGAATAAACACACTAATGACAATGATACTAATTAATATACCACCAGCTATCAGTAAAGCTTTTGATGCATTTTCCATAGTTTTTCCTCCTTTTTTATACTGTCTGTGCTGTCATGGTTGTAAAAGAACTTGACATACTTGTTAATCCTATAAATACTAATGGTATAATTAAATATCCTACAAACATACAAACCATTGGTGCAAATCCAATTGCTTTTCCTATCATACCTTTTCTTTTAATTAATCTATCATTTGATTCTTTTCTTTTTTCCTGATAATAGTCTCTTTCTGATTCTAGCTCATCAAATGCATCTTTAATTGGTATTTTTTCAACTGCTGCTTGCATGCTTTCTACAATTCTAACAAGTGGCATATAACTAATTTCTTCTTTCATTGCCTCTAAAGCTTCCCATGCTCCTGCTTCATAGTTATTTAAACATTTTGATATTGGGTCCTTAAAGATATTGGCATATCTTTCTAGCCATTCCAAAATCATTTCCACATTAACTCTTTCAATTCTCATAAGCATTAAGATAATTGTCTGGAATTGCATAACTTCATCTTCCATCTCAATTTGTCTCATTTTTGCTTGGAACATTAATAAGGCAATTGGTGCCATATATCCTATAATAGCAAATACAAATGCTAATAATACTTCAAACCATTTTAAATATTCACTATTAACAGTTTGTATCTTTTCAAAAATTCTTTCTGCATCAGCTGTTATTTCTTCTTCTGTTCCTTCTTCAAAATAATCTGTTCTTGCAACAACAATTCTAACTTGTTCAACAGTTGTATCTAAGTTTCCTCTAAACTGATCTATAATAGCATTATCTTGTCTTGTAAGTTCCATTGCATCTTCTGTTTCTGCCTCTGTCATTTCTCCGCAATATATTATACTCTGTTGTTGGTTCTGTATATATGTAATCTATCGACAATTGATGTAGATAGATAAACACAATCAATGATACAATACAAGTAACAATTGCAAGCGTAATTCTATTTATGTATAGCCACTCCATTTTTAAATGTGAAGCAGCATCTTTTAATAATTGTTGTGTTTTTCTATATTCCTTTGTTCCATCTTTTGGAATAAACATATCCACAACTTTCTTAATAATTCTATTTTTGTATAATTTAGCCTGCCATGGATTTTCTGTATTTTTTGTATTCATTCCAGTTGAACCATTGTCTTTTAATCTTCTAACCAATGTATAAGATATAAATGTTAAGATTAAAATTAAAATTTGTACAATCATTCCTGGTTTTCCATTATACCAACTTTGGGTAAAAGCAAAATTGCTAATTGACCAACTTTTTAATGGCTCTAATAGTAGTATTGGTGCAATAGATATTAAAGATAAACTTTGGAATACATAGTTTAATTTATCTCTTTTCAAAATTTCTAATTGCATTTCTTTTGTAATATTATTGATATTTCTTAAATATAGAGATGCACCATTTACTTTTCTATCTCCAAATTCTTTTGTTAAGTAAGATATACCTGCAAATTCTTTCAAAAATACGTTTGGAGCAATATCATAATATTTTTCTAATTCCATTTCAGGATCATCTGCAATTAAAATCTCATAAATCTTTTCACCTTGTCTAGATATATCCATTTCATCATCTTGTGATACTTGATATATTGCTTCTTCTACCATGTTGAATTCATGGTAAGCATGTCTAATCTCTGAAAAGAAATCCAATTGTTCTTTTAGCAAATTTGTATCTTTTTTATCAATAGAGCCATCTATTAATGTATCTACCATAAATAATTCAAATATCAATAAAGTAAACATTAATAAATAACTACTACTTGTTATAATAATTGTTAATATTGCTGTTGGAATTACTATTGCAAGTGCCTTTGTTAATATTTTTGCTGAGTCTTTTCTGGTATTATACTCATCATCTATATTAATAATTTCTAATCTACGTCTTAATTTTAATATGTATCGTTTTAAAAATGGTATTCGTGCATAGGTAATATATAATCTTTGATATAAAACTTCTGTTGAAAAGCTCTTTTCTTTTGTTCCTTGTTGTAATTTCTTTATTTGTCTATATTCTGATTTCTGCATTTTTTTAGATAATATATAATAGATTAATATAATTACCACTAATACAGCCACTGATCCACCCATTATGTATAAAATCACTTGATTAGACACTTAGAATAGCACCTCCTTTTCTTCTAATTTTAAGCTTTTCTTGGTCTTCCTCTTTTCACTGTTCCTTCTGTAGTTGCTCCTACCTGTACAGCTTGTTTATTTTTTATTCCCCAATTTCTTTCGATAAATTTATCAAATCCTTCTATATCAGATTCATCCATATTATTTCTCATTTCTTTGATATTTTTATCTGTAATTGGATTTGTCATAACATATTCACCATCAACATTTTCTAATATATTTCTATAAATATATAGTTTTTTATCTGTTGATTTTGTAAAATAATGTGTTGCATTATCAAAAAATTTGTCAAATTTTCCTTCTAATGTTTTTTCATTTCTATGGTCAAATGTATATTCATTTTTATCTTCTACTGGTATACATTCTGTTACTCTTTCAATATATCTTCTTCCTCTAAAGTCTTTTACTAAGTGAATGTCAAAGTTTAATACTTGTACAACTTGTTCTTCGGCTGTTTTTTCATCTTTAAATACACCTGCTCTTAACATTGAGTTTCTTAATGCAGTTACTAAGTCTGGGAATGTTTTTGCGTGGTGTGTAAATAAGGTGAATTTTGATGCAACCTGTGCAGATTGAATCATCCAAGATGCTACGGGGTCAGTTGCAACCTCACCGATAATGTTAACAGAACCATCTGTCTTTTTCTGAACGTCCAAACAGTCTTGTCCAGAAATAGTTTCTGTTTCCCTCATTGATAAAATATTTCTTGTTGGATAAATTTTTCTTAAGTGTAACTCGAACGCTGTCTCTGTAATACGAAGGTTCATTGTTTCATAAATATTTTCAATCATAGCCATAAGCATTGTTGTCTTTCCGGCATCCTTGTTCACCAGTAAGTGATATAATTCTGGCACCTTTTACTAAGTATTTTAATAAATCTATTGCTTCTTCTTTTCCTGGTCCATGAACAATTTGCTCTAGTGCAGCTCTCTTAACATCAAATTTTCTTACGAAAAATGCCCATGTCTCTGACATTGATGGTCTTACAACAACAACACGAGAACCATCCTTCATTTCATTGATTTTATAACCATTTGTATCTGATAATTGTCCTGGGTTATTATATTTATAAATATTTTGACATACTCTTTTTAGTTCTGCTTCTGTACCAAATGATAGAAAAGCTAAACGAATAGATTTACCTCTAAACATTATCCAAATACTATCACAAGCTCTTGGTACTTTATGTTCTGCAATTTGGCTTAAGTAATCCCCATCTGTTTGTGCTACTTGGCTTAAAAAGCTTTCTGGTAAACCTGATACACCACCAGAAACACCATCTATATTCATATCTCTAATTTCATCTATCGCACTATATCCTTTATAATGTTGATAAATTCTTTGAACTACTACTGATAATTTATCAGAAAATGATAATGTTATATTTTCTTTTTCATAAATATCGCTAATTTCTTGTTCTGTAATAACATATGATGGTTTTGCTTCACCTTCAACGTATTTTAATACATCTAAATTGTATTTTTTTATTAATTCAGATAATGCTTCATATCCAAATTCTTTTTTAAATACATAAATTAATATATCAAATTTATCTTGTGCTGTTAATAATGATGGCACATCAAATGGAATTGCTTTTGATATATTTGTTTCATCTACACCATACTCTTGTGCTAATAAATCATATATTAATTCTTTAACATATTTTTTATCATTTACATCACCATATGTACAACCTTTTAAAGCCTTTTTTAATTCATATTTCTTATTTTTTCTTCTTTTTAATTCTTCTTCTGAAAGACCTATATCATATAAATTGACCTTTGTTATTTCATCTAGCCTTCTTTTGATAAAAGCTTTCATGACATCTAATGTATATGTTTTATCATCTACATTAATTGCATCTTCTACTTCTTCAGTCTTTTTCTTTTTTAGAACATAATAGACTGCAAATACAGCAATTGCTAAAACAACTAAAATTAGTACTATATTTGTTATTGTCATTATAAGGTCTCCTTTCCTCTATATCTTCATTTGCAAATCTTGTAATCGGTATATTATATTTTCAGAAGCTCTTTTGATTTCTTCTATAAAGAATGCATTTCTATCTTCTGGGTCTAAATTTCTCCTAAATTTCAAAAATAAATCTGGTACACCTGCTTCTTCTGTAGCCTCAAAAAATAATGTATTATATGGTATGGTTAACACTTGATTTTTTTCTCCTAAATATCTTGATATATTTTTAGAATTGTATTTTGAATATTTATCATATCTTCCTATTAATATAAGTGATTTTTGTGAAGCAAGTATCTGATTCTTACTTTTTAATTCCATAAATTTATTGATACTTCTTAATCTTTGTGACATATTTATAACAATAATATCTGAATCATGTATAATTGTTTTTCGGGTTTCTTCATCTACATTTTCATCTAAATCAACAAATACTAAATCATAATATTGATTTGCTGCTTTGATAATATTGGGATAAAACTTTTCTACAACTGTTCCATCACTTGGTGGTACTTCACATCCAAGCAATATTTCAAACCTATCTTTAAAAACAACCTTTGTATAGTTTGTAATAATATCTGGTGATATTTTATTACTTCTAATTACTTTCACTAAACCTTCTACGCCATTTTCAACTTCTAAAGCCGCGTTGGGACCAAAAATACCAAGATTTTTCTTTTTCTTTTTTTTCTCCCAAAAGCACTCTTTTAATGGATCTTCTCGATTTGTTGTTGAAATAACTAGTATTCTATAATTATGTTCTATTGCCATATATGTAGATATTGCAGCGATTGACATTGTTTTTCCGGTTTGCTCTACACTACTATTATAAAATGTTACAATTGACATGCTTTATACTCCTCTTTCTATGATTTTAACAGCCCTTCTTATTTGATTTTCACTTGTATCATTTAAAATTTCGCCCACAATATAAACCAAACTATCTTTATATTGTGTACTTAATTTTTTAAATTTTATTTTAGCTACTCTTTGATTTTCTGCTAACACTGTTCCATCCCCATTTTCAATTGGAAAATATATTCTATATTCATTCCACATAACTTTGTATCCTAATGATAAGAAATTTAAATAATCATCATCTTCTTTTAAAATTTCTTTTGCAAATAATATTTTGGTTAATTGCATTGGTGTTTTTAAATTACTTAATACTTCTAACCCTCTTTTTAATGAATACAAATCAAATGCTGTAACAAAATAGTTTTTAGCATCATTAACTAAATCAAATCTTTCAACTATTTCTGAATCATCTACATCCATCAACATGATGTCATAAGGTAATTTTTCCTTTTCCGTAATTCCTAGATAGTCTTTTATTTCACTTTCGTTTTTGAATCCTACTGCCACATCTATGTCTTCAAAATTGGTAATGTATGTAATTGTAGGATTTATAACTGGTACAACATATTTAGCTTTTTGTGTTAGAGTCAAATCGACTACAATTACTTTTTTTTTCATAGTTGTTAAAATTTTAGCAATATTTAGTATTAAGTCTGTTTTGTCATATGTTCCTATAAATCCTACTTTTTTCATACTAACTTCCTTTCTTTATTATTGAGCTGTACTTGTTGTTGCAGTTTGTGCTGATAATCCTTCTAAATATTCTTGTCTTGTTGTTACAGCATCTGTAATGCTTTCATTCATATTTGATTCTAAGTTACTTTGTGATTGTTCTGGGTCAGCATTGATACCTGCATCAATTACATTGGTTCTTTGTTCAGCTTGTGTTTGTACTCCTGATGAATCTGTTGCATTATATCTGTTCCATAAAGCATTTCTTGCTTCTTCTAATATGTTTGGATTTCCATTAATCAATTGTAATACATCATAATTTACTGGATATGTTGGTATTGAAGCTTCTTGTAATCCTGGTTCTGTATATTTGTTCACATATAATTTAGCTCCATTATATCTAAATGCATCTACAATTGCACTACTTATCATATTGATTTCATCTTCACTTAACTCTATAGATATCGTATCTGTTGAATCTACTCCAGCAATATTTGGTATTTCTACTTTCTTTTTAGATACAACAATATAGTTTGTTCCACTAGGTAATAGTAAACGAACATCTACATAATCTCCAGTTACTAAATCTGTTGGTAAAATAAACATGTTGTATTCTTCTTTTCTAACATCATTACCAGTTACTGTTTCATCTATATATACCATTTCCTTTGATAACACAGTTCCTCTTGTCATAGATATTTTTGCTATCATATTCGTTCCTAAATCTGATGGTGTAAGATAATCTGTTGGTGCTGTTGCATTTGTTACTTGTGTCATAGTAAAATCAGCTTCTGTTACCTCATCTCCTGACTCAACATCTTTATTTAATGTATATACTGTAACATATGATGCCTCTAATTCTTTTTCTTCCTTTTTCATATTTGTTAATTGCAATATTAGAAATGCAATAATTGCTCCTGTGATAATTAACATTAATAACATTCCTAATAAAAATGAATTTCTTGCTTTTCTTTGCATTGGATTTGTTGCCATTACAAATTCCTCCCTTTATATTTATTTTTGTATATTTTTTTACAAATTTCTATCTATTTTATTTTAACGCATTCACTTTTCAAAATCAATGAAATTAGTTCGTGTCATCAAAAATTAATATCTCTGTAATATTCTTGTAATATTACAATAGATATTTTTCTAACACTTTTGCTACCCCATCTTCATCATTTGTATCAGTTACTTCTTTTGCTACTTTTATAATTTCTGGCGTACTTTCTTCCATTGCTATTCCTAATCCTGCATTTTCTATCATTTTTTTATCATTTATATTATCACCAATTGCAATTACTTCTTCTGGTCTTATATCTAATTTTTTTATTAAAAATTCTAATGCATTCCATTTATCTACATTGTTTGCCGAAATTTCTGTATAAAAATATTCTACTGGAATTTCTTCAGTTCCTTGTTTTATTATCTTTCTAGACATATGTGCAATATCCAGAATTTCTATTCCGTTTATTTCTTTTATTTTTTTAGTTATTGAGTGAAATATACTACTATTTTCATCACAAATTGTTATTTTTAAGAATTTTTCTTCTTTCATATGTTTTACATATTCATACATATTTTCGACAATACTAATATTGGTTTTCTTACTTTCTTCTTTTTTTAAGTTTTCTTTGTAATAATATAATACATTAAATTTTAAGTTAGTGGTTAAAATAACTTTATCTGTATAAACATTATATGTTATACTATTTTCTTCACATATTTTGATAATTTCTAATACTTTTTCTTTTTTTATATAATTTTTATATATGATTTCATCATTTTGAATATCATAAACTAATGCACCATTACCAGCTATAAAATAACTTTTAATTCCTAAGTCTTCAGAAATTGTTCTTATAGAATCAATGGGTCTTCCTGAAGCTAACACGATTTCTATCCCTTTTTCTAAACATCTTGCCACATTTTCTTTAGTTTTTTCACTAATTTCACCATAATGATTTAGCATTGTACCATCTAAATCAACTGCTACTAATTTATACATACTTTCCTCCTTTGTTTACTTTTTATTATATATTTATTTATTTTTCGATGTCAATATTTATTTTTTATTTGAAAAAATTTCCTGTTTATTTTTTTGTAATATTGTAAATCCTAGTATTAGAAAAAGCAATCGTTTTTTCTAATAAAGTATATATACTGGAGGTGAATAAACAATGGCAAATAACAGTAATAAAAAATTAGTTCCAGAAGCAATGAGCGCTTTAGATAAATTCAAATATGAAGTAGCTAGCGA
>CALXZX010000013.1 GCA_944393375.1 uncultured Clostridia bacterium
AATGATATGATAGCTTGGATTAAATTTTTCTTAGAAGCGGTTATAGAAACCTCAAAAACAGCAAAAGAAAAATTTAGAAATGTAGTTGAGCTTACAATGGAAATGGATAAAATTATAATAGATTTACCCATTAAAGCAGAGAATGCAAAGAAAGTAATAGATGTTTTATATAACGAACCAATAATTAATAGAAAAAAATTGATGGAAATAACTAATATAAGACCATCAACATTAAAAGATACAGTAAATGTTTTATTAGAAAATAATATAATAGTAGAAACAACAGGGTATAGTAGAAATCAAGTTTTTGCTTTTCAAAAATATATAGATTTATTCTTAAAATAAAATCTATAAGACGAAAAAATCAAAAAAATTGACTTATAAAATTAAGTTTGCCGTTTTTGATCGTAAATGGTACAATATTTACGAATGAAAACGGCAAAGGAAAAATAAATATGAACGATATACAACATAAAGAAAAAATACCGACACCTAAATAAATCATAAATATATTATTTTATCTTGCTAATACTATAAAAGCATGATATAAAGATATTAGCAATTTAAATTATAAATTGTAATATAAAAAAAGAAGGTGTAAATATGAAAAAAGAAGAAATAACATTAAAAAACACAAAAGCAGAAATATTAGAAGCATTAAATGAAGCACTAGAAAGAGAAAAAGAATTAGAAAAAACAAAATATGAACCCCAAAAAGAAGAAGAAAAGAGAAAAAAGGAAAAAGCAATAGAAGTAACGAGAGAAAATGTAGAACAAAAGATTTTTTCTGAAGAACTAAATAATAAATTTAAAGATTTAGAAATAGCTATAAAAGCAGAAGAAGACAAGTTAAAAGATTTATATGGAATAGAAAAAGAATTGAGTAATTTAGTAGTCATAGTAAATGCAGGAAAAGATTACATGGCAAAACTAGAAAATGAAAAAAACACAAAAACAGAAAAAATAAACAGAGAAATAAAAGAATTAGAAGAAGAATATCAAAATAAAAAAGAAGAATTAGAAAAAGAATACGAAATAAAGGCAAAAAATCTAAAAATAGAAAGAGATAGAGAAGCTGAAGAATATAATTATAAATTAAAAAGAGATAGAGAAATAGCAAATAATAAATGGGAAGATGAAAAAAAGCAAAGAGAAAAAATATTAGCAGAAAAAGAAGAAAAGACAACAACACTTCTAGAAGAAGCAAAAGCAAAAGAAGAAAATATTAAAGAACTAGAAGAAAAAGTAAAAACAATACCAGAATTACTTGAAAAAGAATATGAAAGAGGTAAAAAAGAAGCAACAACGGAAATTCAAAAAGAAAACAAATATACAACAGAGTTATTAAAAAAAGATTTTCAAAATACAATAGATAGGCAAAATGATAAAATTGAATCATTAAAAGAAGAATTACAAAAATCAAATGCAGAAAAAGAATCAATGCAAAATAAATTAGACCAAGCATATACCCAAATAAAAGAAATGGCAACAAAAACAGTTGAAGCAACAGGAGGAGTTAAAATACTTGGAAATAACACGACTGAAACTAACAAATAACAAAAAACAATAAATCATAAATTCAATAGAAAATATAACAATAATAGAAAGAAAAATAATAAAAAAGTAGAAGAAAGAAAAAAGAAAATCCCTCCAAATATAGAGGGATTTTAAGCGTTTATAAACGAACTAATCACATTTCAATGTGCAAGATTAAATGTAATTATATTATATGCAAATAAAAAATTATTACAAAAAAGCAAAGGTAAGTTCAATTTAGAAGTTAAAAGCGTAGGACTAATTTTCAAAGATTATGATAGTAAAGCATATCTAATTTTAGATTAAGAATATAAAAATAGAAGATTTATAGCACAAGTTTATTAAAAATCTGTGCTATAATTTTATAGGAGAAAAACAGAGAAAATAACACATAAAAATTTTTACAAATTTTGTAAAAAAGATTGAATACATAAAAGAAACATGATACAATACAAATGTTCGTACATAATAATAGAAAAGAGGAAATTTATTGAATAAAGAAGATGTAATAAAAAGTAAAAATGAAGCAATAAAAATGATGACAGATTATTTAGATAATTGTTTAGAAATAGATAATGATACTAATATAAAGAAAGTCAACCTGATTTCATATTGGTTAAAAGACTATATAAAGTATATTAAAGATGAGAAAAATTTTAATCCTATAAATTTAAAGACATATGAAAGAGGAGATATCATTAAGGTTAATCTAGGATTTAATGTTGGAAGTGAGCTGGGAGGATTACATTACTGTGTTGTTATAGATAAGAAAAATAATAGAAATTCTCCAGTAGTTACAGTGATTCCATTATCTTCTCAAAAGACAGATAAAATTAATAAAAACTCTATTATACTGGGAAATGATATTTATAATAAGTTAGTAGAAAAATCAAATAAATTGCTAGAGGATAATAAAATAGAAATCAAAGAAAATAAAAACAAACTATTGATAGAAATAAAAAGATTAACAGAAAATAATGCAACGACAGATGAAATTTACCTGAAAACTAATGAGATACAGAAAAATATAGCAGAAGCATATAAAAAATTAGAACTGGCTAAAAAAATTAATGAAGAAGTTCGAAAAATGAAATACGGTAGTATTGCTATAATAAATCAAATTAGAGTAGTTAGTAAGCAAAGAATTTATGATCCAAAAACAGAATTTGATATATTATCAGGAATAAAATTGTCCGATGAAAATTTAGATTTAATCGATGTTAAGATGAAAAAAATGTTTATAAAAGTTTGAGTATTTTTCTTGACTTAAGTACATAATATATATTATAATGTATTTAGAATACATTTGCCGTGCAATATAATTTATATTGTGTACCGGCACGAAAGAATACACGTTCCTCGTATAGAAATACGAGGAATTTCTAATTTATAAGTAGAAAAGAAACTGTATTAGGAAAAGGAATGATATTAAAAATATAAGTATGGAGGCATAGGATGAAAGAACTTGCAGTAGCCATTCAAAATGAAAATGAAAAAGTAAGTGTTATAGAAACAATAAAATCTGTAAAAAATGTAGGATTTAAAAATGTATTTGTTCAATGGTATGATGAAAATTGGGAACATAACCAAGAAGAACAAGTGAAATTATGCAAAGAACTAGGGTTAAATATTATATTTGCACACCTAGGATATCAAAATATCAATTCAATTTGGGAAGATGGAAATGAAGGAGATAATCAAGTAGAGAGATATAAAAAAGATATTAAAGAATGTCATGATAATGGAATACCAATGGTAGTTATGCATCTAACGAGTCATAAAAAAGCACCTATGTATGGAGAAATTGGTTTAAATAGAATTAAAAAAATTGTACAATATGCAAAAGAATTAAATATAAAAATTGCATTTGAAAACACAAAAATTAAAGGTTATCTAGAATATGTATTAGACAATATAAAAGATGAGAATGTAGGAATTTGTTTTGATGCAGGACATTATCATGTGCATTTTAATGATGAATTTAATTTCGAATTTTTTTAAAGATAGAATTTTTGCAGTACATCTACACGATAATGATAAATCAGATGATTTGCACTTATTACCATTTGATGGAACAATAGATTGGAAATATGTTATAAAGAAATTAAAAGAATGTCATTATAACGGACCAGTAACTTTGGAATTATCTTATAGGTATGATTATTTAAACATGTCATTAGATGATTTCTATAAAAAGGGATACACTATAGGGATAAGATTAGTGAAAATGTTTGAAGATTAATCAAAAATAAAAAATAGCTAAGAAGTGAACTGCACGAAAAAATCGTGTAGTTGAAAATGAAAGCTAAGGACTGAAAGCTTAGAAAAACAGATATACTAGACAAAAAATAGTAGTATAAATAATTTGGAAAAGGAGATAAAAATTTTATGGAAAAAGCTAATAATGAAATAATTAACCTCATTATAAACAGAAGAAGTCACAGAAAATATGTAAATAAAAAAATACCAAAAGATATAATAGAAACAATCATAAATTGTGGAAGAAATGCACCATTTGGAGGTAAACCAAAACCAGATTGTCAAGTAACAGAATATATTATCATAGAGAATCAAAAGATTAAAGAACAATTGGCATTACAATATGAAGATAGACAATTTATAAAAGATGCTCCTGTCATTATTGCAGTATTAGCAAATAAGGACAATGATCCTAAATATAAAGAATATATATTAAGCTCTGCTTTATCGATTGAAAATATGATATTAGCAGCCGAAAACTTTGGCATTGGTGCTTGTGTTTTAAGTTGTTTTTTATATCATGAAAAACATGTACAAGACAAAAAAATTTCTAGAGAGATATTAAACTTACCAGATAATATAGAATTGGTAGCATTATTATCTTTAGGATATAAAGATGATAGAGAGGAAATTCCAGATAAAGAATTAAGAAATTACAAATATACTGTACATTTTGATACATACGATAATAAATAGATATATAATTTAGCAAAATTATGAAGGAGTGTTTTGTTTATAAAGAACACTTTCTTTTTTTGTCTTTATATGATAGAATTCAAGTGCAGATAAGAGAAGTATAAGACCTATATAAAAATAATGTATTGAATATAGAGGAAATTATATATCCCAGAAGTAAAAGATATGAAAGAACTAAAAGAGAAATTATAGAAGAAGTTGGAACAGAAGCTAATATAGAAATATGATAAAGAACAGCCTTGGATATACTTGGTATATAAAGGAACTTTAAAAAGTGGAAAATTAACAATAGCAGAACCTGATAAATGTTTAGGATATGAAAGATATAAAATTGGTGAAGTAGAAGAAAGAGAATTAAGTAATGGTGCCAAAGAACTATATAAAATTGTAAGAGAAAAGTATAAGGATTTGAAATAGCTTAAAAATTGTGAGAGGAGGAAAGAAATTGAGAATAGGAATCGATATAGACGATACAATGGCTGATACTTTTGATTATTTAATGCCATATATAGCAGAATTTTATAACATAGATATACAATATTTGAAGGAGAACAATATTTCATATAGCAATTTACCAGAAGATATGAAGAAAAGAGAGCTTGAATTTGCAAAACAATATTATGATAGAGTGATTCCTGATACACCTTTTAAACCAAATGTTGCAGAATATATTGACAAAATAAAAGACTTAGGAAATGAAATTATCATAATTACTGCAAGAAATAAAACATTATACACAGATGAATATAAGACAACAATAAAAGAATTAGAAAAGCATAATATTCATTATGATAAACTGATTTGTGATTTTGATAAAGCAAAGGTTTGTAAAAATGAAAAAATAGATGTATTTATAGATGATTCTATTGCAAATTGTAGTAAGGTCCATGCATTAGGAATTGAAACAATCGTGTTTAATAGCAAAAGTAATATAAAAGATGAAACAAATTTATGTAGAATAGATAACTGGAAAGATATTTATAATAAAGTAATAAGTTTAAATGAGAAGAATTTTTAGAAGTAACTATAAAAATTAATGTAAATAAAAGGAGATAGATTATGAATAAGTGTAAATTCATTATATTTTCAGATATACATTATTTAGACAAAAGACCAGAAAAATTAGATTTTAACTTAAGTAGGAAACTTACACAATATTCTGTAGAAGTAATAGATAAGCTGATAAATAAAATAAATGAGGATAAACCAGATGTAAGTATCTGTTTAGGAGATTTGATTGAAGATACATTTAATCATGATATAGATATTATAAATTATACATATATTTGGAATAAATTAAAAAATATACAAGTTCCATTTTATTCAGTAATGGGAAATCATGATTTACGAACCATGAATTCTAGAAAAGAGCTGGAAGAAATTATGGGCTATCAAAATGCAACATTTTCATTTAACTTAAAGGGCTATCATTTTATTATCTTAACAACAGATATTAGAGAAGATTTAGGTGGAGATGATGGTGGGATATATAAGGCACAATGTATGTCAGAAAAAGAAATTACTTGGCTAAAAGAGGATTTAGAAAAAAATCAATTACCTTGTATCATATTTACACATTTTGGTTTAGCAGAAGATAGACAAATAGGAAATTATTGGTTTGAGAAAAATCCAGAAGATGGATTAATGAGTAATCGAAAAGAAGTGAAGAAAATTATAAAATCTGATGAAAATATAATTGCCATATTTAATGGACATCAGCATTGGACAAAACAATTAAAGGAAGATGGAAAAGTATATTATATAGTAGGGTCATTAACAGATAATGTGGATATGCAGGGAATACCAGATGGAGTGTATTTAGAAGTCGAATTACAAAATAGGAATGTAAAAATAATAGAGAAGCATATACAGGTAGAAACTTAAAAAAATATATATGAGAGGCGTGAATATTAAATGGATAATCATTTTGTAACATTTTTAATAAATGCAAAAAAAGGAACATATGCCAACAGTAAAGTTGAGAAAGTAAAATCTAGTAGATTAGGAAGTCATGATTATCATTATAAAGAAATCATAGATGGAAAAGTTTATGAATATCATGATACATATTTTGGTGGAACCAAATTTATGGGAGAAGAAGTAGTATATTGTTATGATGATAAACCAATATGGGGAATGAACTATTATGGAGTAACTTTAGATGAATCACTTGGAGAGGAAGCAATGGATAATGCTCTAAGACCAGCATTAATGAGAGTAGGAGAAGATAAAGAAGTTATTCCTACGAGAGGACCAAGTAAGTTTGAAAACAATGGATATGTATATACTTTTAAAGTAACTGGGACTATAGAAAATTTTGATGGAATTGAACAAATATATAAAGATAATATTTTAATATATGAATTGCATTGTTCTGGAGGAATGATAGAATAAAACATAAATGAAAAGAATATGAAAAGGTGGGAAAAGTATGGAAATAAAAGAGCAAACCAAAAAACTAAAAGAAATGATTAATGGATATAAATTGACATATCTAATTATGTCAGCAAATAACATTGGGTTACTGAATATATTAGATGATAAAGGAAAAACATTGACACAGATAGCTAAGGAATTAAATTTAGAAGAAGATAGAATTGAACCTATATTAAATGGATTAACATTTCATAAAATAATTAGTAAAAACAAGGATAGTTATTATTTAGAAGAATATAACGAGGTATTAAATAAGAACTCAGAATATAATCAGCTAGGGTATATACAATTTGCTGAAACCATCATAAAAAGATATGAAAACTTAGAAAATGCTATTAAAAATAAAGAAACAGCAACTAATAGCTTTAAGGAATTAACGGAAAAGGATGCAGAAAGCTTTATGCAAGGAATGAACGCAAATGCAATCAACCCATCTAAGTTTATCGCAGAAAATTATGATTTTGATAATCATAAAATATTAGATGTTGCAGCTGGTGCAGGAACATATTCTATAACAGTAGCCAAAAAGTATGAAAATGTTACAGCAAGAATGATTGATTTGCCAGAAATGGTCAAAATACAAAATAAAAAAATCCATCAAGAAGGATTAGAAGATAGGTTAACATCTGAAACTTATGATTATAATATCAACTTTCCAACAGGCAATTATGATGATGTATTCCTATTTGCAGTAGTTCATCAAGAACCAGAAGAACAGGTAAGAAAATTGTTAGACAATATTTACCATGTTTTAAAACCAAATGGAAGGCTTTTCTTAACTAGCTTTTTCTTAAACGAAGATAAAATTAGTCCAGAATATTCTGTACAGTTTGCTATTGAAATGTTAATAAATACAGAAAAGGGAAAAGCATATACACATAATGAGATTCAAGACTTAATGAAAAGAAGTCAATTTAAAGAAATAGAAAGAGTGGATGAAATACCAGGACCAGCAATATTATATATTGCAAAAAAGTAATTATAAATATAAAAATCTGAGGTGATATATATGAGTTCAAATATTACAGTAACAACTCAAAATAAAAATCAAAAAGTATGTCCTATAAAAACTTTGAAATTTCGAAAAAAATTAAGTGAATTAATATTAAAAAATGAAAAAACAACAACTTGGAGAATATTTGATGATAAAGATATAAAACAAGGAGATATTATGCAATTTTTAGTATGGGAAACTAAGGAAGTGTTTGCAAATGCTAAAATTGTAAATGTAGTAGAAAAGAAATTTAAAGAATTAAATAATCAAGATTGGGATGGACACGAAAAATTTGAAAACATGGAAGAAATGTATGCAACATACAGTCAATATTATAATAGAGAAGTAAATGAGAATACAGTCGTAAAAATAATAAAATTTGAATTAATCTAATAGGGAGAAAGGTTAAAAGTTGAAGGGAGATAAAATGAGTAATAGACCAATAAATACCTTATTTATGCTAATGTCATTAGATGGCAAAATTAATAGTGGAAATAGTGATGACTTAGATATTGATAGAGATTGGTGTAAAATAAAAGGTGTTAAAGAAGGATTACATCAATATTATGAAATTGAACAAACAACAGATAGGTATTCTTTAAATACAGGAAGAACAATGGCGAAAATAGGTGTTAATGATAGAAAAGAAAAACCACAAAAACTAGATTGTGGATTTATCATTATTGATAGAAAACCACATTTAAGTGAAAAAGGTATAGAATATTTGTGTAATTGGGTCGATATATTATTTTTAGTAACAGATAATAAAAATCACCCTGCATATAAATTATTAGACAAATTTGATAACCTAAAAATTATGTATTATGAAAATATAAATTTAACAAAGATGATGGAAGATTTAAAAAATGATTATGATGTAGAAAAAATTACCATTCAATCAGGTGGAACATTAAATGGTGAATTCTTAAGGGAAAATTTAATTGATTATGTGAATATTGTAATAGCACCAATTTTAGTAGGAGGCATAAATACAAGTACATTAATTGATGGAAAGTCTATATCTAAAATAGAAGAGTTAAATAAATTAAAAGCATTAGAATTATTAGAATGTAATGTTTTAAAGGATTCATATATACAGTTAAAATATAAAGTATTGAGATAATAAGTAAATAAATAAAAATATAGGTGAGGTAAAAAATGAATGAAGTAACCAATAGATTTCTAGAACTATTTTATAAATTATCACAAATACCAAGAGAATCAGGAAAAGAAAAAAGATTTGCTGATTTTTTAGAGGCATTTGCGAAAGAAAATAAGCTAGAATGTTATAGAGATAAAAATAACAATGTTTTGATAAAAAAATCTGGTAACAAGAAAAATAATGAACCAATCATATTACAGGCACATATGGATATGGTATGTGTAAAAAGAGAAAATAGTAACCATAATTTTGATACAGATCCAATTGAAATAGTTAGAAATGGTGATATGATATCAGCAAAAGATACATCATTAGGAGCTGACCAAGGAATTGGGTTAGCTATCATGTTACTCATATTGGAAAGTAGAAAAATAAAACATCCAGATTTAGAATGTTTATTTACGACTGAAGAAGAAACGACTTTTCACGGTGCAGAAAACTTTGATTATTCAAAATTGAAAGGAAAGAGATTAATTAATATAGATCATGCTAAAGATGATTCTATTGTAATAGGATGTGATGCAGATATCTGTAATCAATATATATTTGAAGGAAAACATATTACTACCAATATGCCATCTTATAAAATAACAATTAGTGGTGTAGAAGGTGGAAATTCAGGATGGGAAATCGAGAGAAGTAGTAAAAATGCAATTTTTATAATGGCAAAGATAATACAAAAGTTACAAGCTGAAAAAGAGGTATATATTTGTCAAATTTCAGGAGGTAACTCAGAAAATGATATAGCAATTTCATGTGAATGTATTATAAAAACAGACATTAAAAATATAGAAAATAAGATAAAGAGCAATATAGAAGAAAAGAATATAGGTATACAAATAGATGAAGTAGATAATGAAATGTCATTTTCTTTAGAGGATAGCAAAAAAATAATAGAAGAAATAATCAATTTAAAACAAGGTTTGATTACAAATAGAAATAATATCATTACATCAGGAAATATAGGAAAGATAGAAACCATAAACAATAAAATTGTAATAACAGGAATTTTAAGAAGTATAGAAGAGAGTGAATTGGAAGAGCAAAATAATGAAAATATATGTATATCTAAAAGTAATGATTTTGAAACCGAAGAAGTTTACAAAGATTTAGCATGGATACCTAATGTGAATTCAAAGTTAAAAGAAACTTATACAAATATGTATTATCAAGTAAATGGAAAATATCCTGATTTTGAAATTACGCATGGAGGATTAGAATGTAGTTGTATTGCTCAAAGAATAACAGGATTAGACATGATTTCTATTGGAAGTATTATAGAAGATTTTCATACTGTAAATGAAAGGATGTATATTAGTTCTTGTGAAAAAACGATAAAAACATTGTTAGCTTTTTTAGGATATGAAAATAATCACATAAAGGAATGAGGTGAAAGAATGAAATTACCTACAAGTATAGAAAATATATTAAATGAAAATATTGTAGAAAATGCAAGATTAGAATTAAAGAAAAACTGGAATCCAGAGCCAATATTACATACAATTTGTGCTTTTGCAAACGATATAGATAATTGGGGCGGAGGATATATTTTAATTGGTGTTGAAGAAGAAAATGGTAGACCTAAAATGCCAATAGCAGGGCTTGAATTATCTGAAATAGATAAAATCCAAAAAGAATTATTAGCAAAATGCAAGTTAATTCAACCATCATATACGCCAATCGTAGATGTAGCACAATATAAAGATAAAAATATATTAGTAGTATGGTGTTTTGGTGGACAGACAAGACCATATAAATGTCCAACAACATTGGATAAAGATTTTTCAAAAGGATATTCATATTATATAAGAAAAATGTCAAGTACAGTAAAGGCAACAGAAACAGAACAAAAAGAATTATATGACATGGCAAGGACTATTCCTTTTGATGATAGAATGAATCATGAGGCAGAGATTCAGGATTTGAAATTACCACTTATTCAAAATTATTTATATGAAATAAAAAGTGATTTGCTGGAAGAATCTGAAAAAATGGACTTTATTGATTTATGTAAAAGTATGAGAATCGTAGATGGAACACCAGAATATATGAAACCTTTAAATGTTGGATTGATGTTTTTTAATGATGATCCACAGAAATTTTTTCCATATTCACAAATAGAAGTAGTAGATTTAAGAAATGGTCCAGAAGGTGATGATATGACAGAAAGAATATTTAGAGGACCAATAGATAGCATGATAAAGAGTGCTTTGACTTATATCAGTAATATATTAATTGAAGAAAAAATTTTAAAAGTAGATGGACAGGCAGAAGCAATAAGATTTTTTAATTATCCATATCAAGCAATAGAAGAAGCTTTGGTAAATGCAGTTTATCACAGAGGCTATGATGTAAGAGAACCAGTAGAAGTCAGAATAATGGAAGATAGAATTCATATTGTAAGCTATCCAGGACCAGACCGTTCAATTAGTGAAAAATCAATTGAAGATAAAAATATAATTGCAAGAAAGTATAGAAATCGTAGAATTGGAGAATTCTTAAAGGAATTAAAATTGACAGAAGGTAGAAATACAGGTATTCCAAAAATAAAAAGAGCATTAAAAAATAATGGTTCAAAAGAACCTGAGTTTGAAACAAATGAAACAAGAGATTATTTTATTACAACAATATTTATGCATGATGGATTCGAGAATGAAATGAAAAAACAACCAATAACCCACCAAGATACCCACCAAGATACCCACCAAGATAAAATATTAGAATTTTGTAAAGAACCAAAAACAACAAAAGAAATAATGGCATATTTAGGATTAAGGGATAGAAGAAATTTTTATTTAAAATA
Source organism: uncultured Clostridia bacterium (assembly GCA_944393375.1). Classification (GTDB taxonomy): domain Bacteria; phylum Bacillota; class Clostridia; order TANB77; family CAG-508; genus CAG-269. Next base: position 11,887 of record CALXZX010000013.1, read on the forward strand.
TATGAGACCATTATTAGATAGTGGAAAGCTACAAATGACTATACCAGATAAACCAAATACAAAAAATCAAAAATATATAACAAAAAATTAGATATATATACTGGGAGGAAACAATGTTAAAAGCATATAGTATATTTAAAGATTTAAACCCAAAGGCATGTGAAATTATCACAAATGTTGGAATAGAATTAGAATTATCCCCAAAAGGAGAAAGACCCAAGAAAGAAGAATTGATAGAATTGCTAAAAAATTACGATATCCTAATTACCGGAGTAAAAGAAAAATTCACACAAGATATGCTAAAAGAAGTAAAACGTAAGAAAATAATAGCAACTTTATCAATTGGATTAGATCATATAGATAAAAGTTTTTTTGAATCTGAATACATTAAAGTTATTAATTGTCCAATAGCAAATGTAATATCTGTAGCAGAGCACATATTTAGTCTGATATTAAGTTTAAAAAAAAGAATAATAGAAGCAAATGATATTTCTATAAAAGGTGGGACAAAGAAAGATTTATCAAGAAGAAGTCAAGATATATCTGGAAGTACAATAGGAATGATAGGTGCAGGAAAAATAGCAAAAGAAGTAATCAAAATAGCCAAAGTTTTTGACATGAAAATTGTTTGTTATACATTACATCCAGAAAAACATCAGGATTTATTAAAACAAGATATACAGTTTTTAAATTTAGATGAATTATTATCTAATGCAGATATTATTACAGTAAATATTCCATTAAATGAAGCTAGTGAGAATCTAATTTCAAATGATAAGATTCGATTAATGAAGAAATCAGCCACATTTATAAATACATCAAGAGCTGAGATTGTAGATATGAATGCACTAGTGAAATATGCAGATGAAAATGAAACATTTAATGTTGGATTAGATATTGATGTAGAAAATTATAAAGAAATACTGAGTGTGAAAAGAAATAATGTAATCATAACGCCACATATAGCAGGCGTAACACAACAAGCAATTGAAAGAATGGATATAGAATTAGCAAATAATATAAAGAGGTATTTAAACAAGTAAAACTAACCAATATATCATTGAAAGAGGTGTGAAAACTATGGATGAAAAATTTATGAACATTGCTATTGAAATTAGTAAACATTCAAAATATCCTTATGGGGCAATTATTGTAAAAGATGGCAAAATTATAGGAAGAAGTGATGATGATACACTAATGAGCAAAACAATGTATACACATGCAGAATTAATGGCAATAGAAAGTGCTTGTAAAAATCATCCCAACCTATATGGAGAACTAAAAGGAACTACCATGTATGTATCTTGTGAGCCATGTATGATGTGTATGGGGGCCATTCTATATGAAGAAATTAGTAGAATTGTATATGCAAGCACCATAAAAGATTCTGACCAATATATTTGTAAAGAAGTGATTTGTGATACAAACGAACTAGCGCAATGTGCAAAATCTAATATTGAGATTGTTAAACAATATAAGAGAGAAGAAGCTGTTGAGGTATTAAAAAATTATCAATATAAAGATAAAAATAGAATATTAATTACAGGGGCTGTACTAAGTTCTGATTCTTCTAGTGTGGAAACATATGAAAAAATAGTTTCATTAATAGATTCAAAATGTGTTGTTTCAAGTCCATTAGATACCATGAGATTTAAAGGAAATGATACTGAAAGATATGAAAGAGCAATGCAGTTATTACAAGATACTAAAATGATAATTGCAGAGATGAGTAATGTATCTACAGGGCAAGGTATGGAATTGCAAGAGGCTGTCACATTAAATATTCCTATACTTGTCGTAGCAAAAGAGGGTAGTAAAATATCTGGATTAGTAAAAGGATGTAAAAATGTAAAAAATATTGTGTATTATCATGAAATAGAAGATATTGAGCATCAAATTTTACAATTCATCAAAGAACAAGAATAAAGTAAAAGGGAGTTGTTATGATATATCTAAAAACATTCAAATTAAGTGATGAAAGAAATGGGAATAAAAACATATATCCTTTTAATGTGCTACAAAATAAAGAGCCAGATATATTCATATTTGATAATATTACTGTGTTATATGGGAATAATGGTTCTGGAAAGTCTACTATATTAAATATGATTGCTCATAAGTTAGATTTAAAGGGAAAAGAACGAGATAACCCAAAAGTTGTTGGAACTTTAGATTATTTTGAAGAGTATGCTTCTAAATGTGAATATGAACTAGGAGAAAATGAAAATGGCAGAAAAATATATAGAATACCAGAAAATAGTCGATATATTAAAAGTGAAGAAATACTATATGAGATAAGAAAAGCACAACAAGATGCTGTATTACAAGAGAGTATAGAAAGTAATTTAGCAAGAGAAAGAGGAAGAAAACATGCTAAAGAATTTTTAGAAACAAAAGAAGGTGGAAAACAATTTGCAAGATTTGAATTTGCACAAGATAAATATTCTAATGGAGAAACAACCATGCAAATTTTAGAAAATAATATAGAACCAGATAACTTGTATTTGCTAGATGAACCTGAGGTTTCGCTATCACCACAAAATCAAGTAAAACTAGCAGAAGAAATTAATAAAATGGCAAGATATTTAGGAATTCAATTCATTATTGCAACACATTCGCCATTTATGTTAGGTATCTTAAATGCAAAAATATATAATTTAGATACCAAAAATTATGAAGTACAAAAATGGAATGAACTTGAAAATGTGAGATATTTTTATGCGTTTTTTAAAAGTAAAATGAATGAGTTTGAAAAGTGAAATTTAAATAAATAATATAATTTAGAAAAGGATATAACAGTAAAAAATGATCATAGCATTTACGGCTATGGTTATTTTTTTTACAAATCAGCAATACAATTGTAAGTGGTTAATGATAAACGAATAAAATATAACGATAAACAATATGCAATTGACAAAAATACAAATAGAATGATATAATCTATGTGTAAAAATTGGAGGTAATTATTTATGGCAATTGTTACAAATTTAGAGGAATTGATGAAGGAAAAAGGATATACACTTGTGGAACTAGCCAAAGAAGTAGGAATTTCTACAGTGAATTTATCAAATATAAAAAATGGAAACATTTCTGCAATTAGATTTAGTACATTAGATGAAATATGTAAGGTTTTAGAATGTGAACCAGGAGATATATTAAAATATAAAGAGATAAATAAAAAGAAGGTTATTCCTTTATTTTTGGATTATTCAGGAACAACGGATTTATTGTTAAAAGGTGGGGCAGAAAATGTAAAGAAATTCTTTGATTCTATTATAGCAATGCAATCAAAATCAAATTATGAAATACAAATAACAATGATTACTGGTTCATCATTTGAATCAGCCAAAAGTAAATATAAATTACTAAATGTACTGGCAGAAAATTATGGATTGCCAAATTTGTTTGATGGAGTAGTTGCAGAATATTGTGGATTTATTATCAGAAAAGACAAGTCTAGTAGGTTATTAACATTAGATACCAGAATATTAGAGAAAAGAGCAGAAATAGAAGATATTGCTGAACAATATGGAGGTAAAATAAGTCCAGAAGTTACAAGTATTTATAATATTAGTTTTCATGAGATATCTAGAACACGTTTAGCAGAGGTAAGTGAACAGATAGAGAAAATTATTGATTGTCAGGATATAGAAACTGTTACCTATTATGATGCTTATGGAAAAGAATGTGATGTAAAACCTAAAAAGCATTCTAAATCAGAGGTTGTATATATGTTAACAAAAAAATTAAAAGAAAAATATGATATTCCTTTTGTCATAATAGGAGGAGATTCACAAGACGAGGACTTAAAGATGTATACAATAAATAAACAAAGAATGAAAGAAGAAATGGGACTTAAGACTGTGTTTATTGCACCAACCAACATTGGAGAAATAGCAAATAATGATGAAGACATAATTATTGGAAATTGGGAAAATTCAGATGGAATTGCACAATGTATTGAAACATTAAGTAAAAGAATAAAAGTCAGAGAAGATGGAGGAATAGAACTATGAAAAGATATATATTAATGTTTGAATATGATAGTAAAAAATTTATGGATGTCAATAAAGTGATTGTATTTAAAAGAAATTTAGAAAAGATTGAAGAAAAAGGTAATTATGTGAATATGGTTTTTTATGGAGATGCAACTAATGAAGAATTCGCAACATTTATGAGTTATTTTAATAGTCTTGTAGGAGAAAAAATATGTCATTTATCCATTTCTTTTAAAACAAAAGAATTAGTTATTGAAAATGGAATTAATAATAAATCTATAAAATTATCAGCGAAAAATGCCAAAGAAATAAAAAACAAAAGATTTGATAATGTTATCAATGAGTATTATGGTAAAGATGAAGAAAATATAGAAATTAAAATATTACCTACGAAGGATTGGGAAAGTATAATTTTAGATTTGATAGGAGAATAAATATGAATATAAAATTTTTTGAAGATATTAAAGAAGAAGATATTGCTGGAGGAAAAGGTGCATCATTAGCAAAAATGTATCAAAATGAGTTTAATATTCCGAATGGATATGTGATTATGGCAGATGTGTTTAAAGGGTTTTTAGAAGAAAATCATGTAAAAGAAAAAATACAAGAAATCATTCATAAATGCGATATAGGAAATGAAAAAGAAATAGAAGAAAATGCAAAAGAAATTATGAAAATAATATCTAGATGTGAAATGTCAGAGATTATAAAAGAAGAAATTATGAAAAACTATGAAACATTAAATTGTAAATATGTTGCAGTTAGATCATCTGCTACATCAGAAGATGGAAAAAGCCATGCATGGGCAGGTCAATTGGAAACATTTTTAAATGTGGACAAAACGAATATCATAGAAAGTGTAAAGAAATGCTGGAGTTCAATTTTTAGTCCACGAGCTTTATTTTATAGAATAAAGAATCATGATACATCAGATATAGCGGTTGCTGTTGTTGTACAGAAAATGATACAAAGCGATATATCTGGCATTGCTTTTTCAATAAATCCAACGAATAATCATTTAAATGAAATTGTTATAGAAGGTGTATTGGGATTGGGAGAAGCTATTGTATCAGGTAAAGTGACGCCAGATACATATATTGTGGATAAGAAAGAGCATACAATAAAAAGTAAAGAAATAAAAAATCAAAAAACAAAATTAGTAAAAGAAAATGAAACAAATAAATGGATAACCGTTCCAAATGGAGATTTTCAAAAATTAGATGATAACATGATTTTAGAACTGTCCAATATAGTTGAGCAAATCGAGAAAGTCTATGGATACCCAGTTGATATAGAATGGGGAATTGAGAAGAATAAGATATATATTTTACAATGTAGACCCATTACTACAGTGAAGAAAGATGATTTATTAGACAACATAAAGGCAAGTGGAAATTGGGAATTTTATGTAGCTAGAAAATTTAATTGGTTTGTAGAAAATACAGAAATCTATGCAAGTTTAGAAAAATATCAAAAAGCATTATTAGGCTTTGAAATAGCAACACAAAATTATTTATGTCTAAATGGTGATGAGTATGCATTAGAAGCAGATTTTGAAACTTTATGTCATAAACTTGATAACTATCAAGCAAAGGAGGATGACTTCTTTGAAAAATTTGCAAAAATAGAATTTGATATCGTTGAAGATATAAAAAAATATTTAGAATATTTAAAAGATAAGTCATTAAATGATTTAAGTTTTAAAGAACTGGCAGAAGAAATGAAAAAATTCAACAATATATACATTAAGAGTTTTATACCAGGAATGACAAGACCAGAGGACTATTTAATTGATAGGTTAAAGAAGGCATTAGCTGATTCAAAATTTACTGAAAAAGAAATAGAAGATATTTTTTCAAAAATTTCTACATGTCCAAATTATTTTCCATTATCTTATAGTGAAGAACCACTAGATTTATTAAAAATAGCATTAGAGCTTAAAGATGGAAAGGATATAGAGAAATTATTAAATGCACATATAGAAAAATATTCATGGATAAAAGGACCAGTAGAATTTGAAGATACTGCATTTACAAAAAAGGATTATGTAAGCAGATTAGAGAATTTAATGAATGAGGATATTAAAGGAAAAATCGAAAATATCAATAAGGTTAGAAAGAATAATGATATAGAATATGAAAAAATATTACAACAATATCATTTTAGTGAAAGAATAAGGAAGTTAATTAAAGCAATTAGAGATTTTATTTTCTTAAGAACCTATACAACAGAATATTCAGACCATTTATTTTATGTTGGCAGACATACAATTTTTAAGGAGATTTCTAGAAGAACAAAGATTGCAGATGAAGATTTGATTATGCTTGATGACAAGGAAATATTAGATATTTTGAAAAATCAAGGAATGATGAGAAAAGAAATCAAAAATACACTTGAAGATAGAAAAAAGGGTTTTGCCATGATTTGGATTGATGGAAAGGTTCAGACAGTATTTGGAGATGAAAGCTTAGTATTACAATCAGAAATTGCTAAGATATTTAAGACTTCAAAAGGTGAGGAGCAAGTTTCAGATAAACAAGTTATTTCTGGAAGTATTGCTAATAGAGGGAAGATTAAAGGAAACGCTAAGGTTTTAACATCTTATCAAGATATTTATAAAGTAGAAAAGGGAGATATTATAGTGGCAACCATGACAACACCAGATTATGTTTCAGCTATGGAAAAAGCAGGAGGATTTATAACAGATGAAGGTGGAATTACATGTCATGCAGCAATACTTTCAAGAGAATTTAATGTACCATGTATTGTAGGAACAGTTAATGCAACAAGAAAAATAAAAGATGGGCAGAAAATCGAATTAGATGCCTATACTGGGAAAATATATATTTTAGATTAGAGGTTTGTTAACATCAACAGTTAATGAGAGTCAAGAAAAAGAAGGAAGGGAATTCTGAATAATGAATTTAGTAAATATTGGAATAGAAGAATTTAAAAAAATAGTATATCCTGAATATGTAAGTATTTTTCCAAAAGAGGAAAGAAAAGAATTAAAAGTGTTAGAAGATAATTTTAACAAAAAAATAACCAGATTCATAAAAATATGTGAAAATGATATATTTGTTGGATTTTTTATTATCAATACAATCAAAAATAGCCAATATGTACAACTAGATTATTTTGCTATTTTAGAGTTATATCAAAATAAGGGATATGGTTCTAAGGCAATACAGATATTAGCAGAACAAATGAAAAAATATAATGGAATATTTGTCGAAGTAGAAAAAATAGGCTTAGGAAAAAATGAACGAGATAATCAATTAAGAAAAAGAAGAATAAAATTTTATCAAAATTTGGGATTTAGAAAATTAAACTTTGACTTAAAGTGGTATGGAAGTTTAATCTTATCTGTATATCTACTTTCAACAGTTATTCATAAAGATAATGAAAATGAAATTTTAAAGAATATGTTTGATATATATAATGCAGCACATGGAAAGGAAAAAGTAGAAAGAAATTGTAAAGTAATAAAATAAATATAAAGAAAGAGGAGAAAAAATGAAAATAGTAATCATAAGACATGGTCAAACAATGGCAAATATTATGAATGATAATGGAACAGCTTTATATACAGGAACATTAAATAATGAAATGACAGACTTAACAGAATTAGGAAGAAAACAAGCAAGTAGCCTTGTAGATAATGAAATTGTAAAAGCAATAGAAAAGGTATATTGTTCAAATTTAAATAGAGCAATACAAACTGCAAAATTGGCGAAACCAGGATATACATTAGATTTACGTGATGAATTAAAAGAAAGATGTTTAGGGATTTTTGAAGGAAAAGAGAAAAAAGATTTATTAGCTTCTGAAGAATATAGAAAATATATAGTTGATGATGATTTTAATAAGTTTAGAACAGATTTTGTTCAAAAAGCACCAGAGGGAGAAAATTATACAGATGTAAGTAATAGATGTAGAAAATTTTTGGATTCTTTAGATTTCCAAGAAGATACAACCATAGGAATATTTTCACATTTTCATGCAATTAGATGTCTATTTTTAAATATGTTTCATATTGAGCCTAAAGAAAAAATATTTCATTTAAAAATAGAACATTGTACGCCATATGTCATAGAAGGAAATTCTATACAAGATTTAAAATTAATTTCTCATAATTTAGAGGATATGTTTGAAATTTAAATAGATGACACAAATGTATTTGATAATTTCAAAAGAATAAATAAAATTAAAATAAAAATATAAGGAAGAAGTATTGATAATTTTTTTTGCTTGTGGTATACCTGAATTAACTACTAAAGAAAAAAATAAATGGAGAAGAAAATAAAAGAGGTAGTTAACATGGAATTAAATATAATAGAACCAATAGATGCAGAAGATTTAAAAAGAAAATTAAAAAAAATGCCAAAAGAAATGCAAATAGCAGAAGATTTTGATATTGTGTTGGAAAATAATATTTTAACATTAGATAGAAGATGGTTGTTAAAAAGACAAGAGGATAAACATTTGAGTACTGTTCAACAGTGCATAGGTAAATCAGATGATACAAAGAAGATGCAAGGATTTAGAAGAGAAGAAATCAATCTTGTAGAGGAACATACAGGAAAAGAAAAGACAGCGCAAAGTACTTTCTTGTATGGTAGATCAGAAACTGTAAAAGGAGAAAGACCAAAAGTAATTTTATCTTATATCGATATATTACAAGATGTACAACAAGAAGATATCGAACAATGGCAAAAAGATGGATGGGAATTGCATGATTTAGATAAAATCAATAGAGAACAATTAGCACAAAGTACAAATTACACATATGGAGTCATGCAACGAGAGAATAATAGAATGAATAGCTTACTAAATAAAGCTAGATTAAATCAAAAGCATTTTAAAAAATATTTCTTTTATGGATTAGAAAATAGAGGGCCTATTTTGGAAGGAATCATTCATGGTGTATGTAGAGATTTAAATAGTAGATACCTTAGAATTAAGGAAGGTGAGCATTTTCCTTCCAGAGAAGAAAAAATAGAAGCATTACGAAAACGTGCTATAGAAGTATATCAGCAGTTTTACAGATTCGTAAATGTTATTGAAGAAGATGATAGAAGATTTGATTTTCGATTATCACTTAGTGAAAAGCAAACTATAAAAAATATGGTTAACAACAAAATCAATGATATGTTAAAAAAGAATATGTTATTAATTTTTAAAAGAGGAATTTTTGTTAAAGATAAACTAGAGGAAGATTCAGAGGAAGAAAAAAGAAGAACATATAATGCTAAAGAACATATATGGACAGATGAAATGTATGAAGTATTGAAACAACTTGAAACTATGAAAAAAATAGACTTGAGAGAATATTATCGTAATTGGTTAGAAGCTAAATTTAGCAGATTAGAAGTAAACAAAGGATATACCGGAGAAAAATTAAATGAATTAAAAAAACCATTTAAAAAATATCTAGAAAGAAACGGAAGGATAGGAGAAGAAATACAATCATAAAAATAGACAAAAGTTAAAGCAAATTAAAACTAAATCATTGCTTTAACTTTTTTATTGTTAAAGACAACAAAGTTCGGGAGACTAGGGGTGCAATTTATGGTTGCTATATCCGGTCAGGTTATTTCTTTATACAAAAAAAGTGAATTAGATTGTATAAAGCCATAGGGTATGATACAATGAAAAGGATAAAAAACGAGAAGGAGGAAATCAATGAAAGTAGCCATTGGACAAGATAGTCATAGAATTGATTATACAAATACAGATAAAAAACTGCTATTAGGAGGCGTAGAATTCAAAGAGGATTTTTCAATTGTAGCCAATAGTGATGGAGATGTTGTCTTACATGCGATTACAAATGCTATTTCAGGAATTACATGTAAAAATATAATTGGAAAAGTTTCTGATGAGATGTGTAAAAAAGGTATTACCAATAGTGAAGAATATCTAAAAGAAGCTCTAAAATATTTAGATAATCAAATTGTACACCTATCTATTTCCATAGAATGTAAAACACCGAAAATAAGTCCTAAAGTAGAGGAAATGAGAAAAAATATAGCAAGAATATTAGGAATCAATGAAAATTGTGTGGGGATAACCGCTACTTCAGGAGAAGCATTAACAGAGTTTGGAAAAGGTAATGGGATTAGTGTTTTTACTTGCCTTACAGTAGAGTAAAATAAGTAGGAGAAAATTTATGGAAGAAATCTATATAAAAGCAAGAGCAAAAGTAAACTTGAATTTAGAAATATTAGGAAAAAGAGAAGACAATTATCATAATTTGGAATCTGTATTTCAAAAGGTCAATCTATATGATGAAATTTATATAAAGAAAACACCGACAGATGATTTTAAGTTAAATATCAATGTAAAGGAATTAAACACAAAAGAAAATATTATATATAAAGCGTATGTAAAATTAAAAGAACAATATAAGGTAATCAACGGAATTGAAGTAACAGTCAATAAAAAGATTCCTATGCAAGCAGGAATGGCTGGTGGAAGTACAGATTGTGCTGCATTTATTATTGCTATGAATAGATTATTTAATTTGAAGTTAAGTAAGGAAGATATGGAGATTTTAGGAAAAAGCTTAGGCGCAGATGTTGTTCCTTGTTTTTATAACAAAGCTGTAAAAGCAGAAGGAATAGGAGATATCATTACCAATATAGATACACATTTTAAATATTATATGGTAATTATTAAACCTGAAATAGCTTGCAATACAAAAGAAATGTATCAAAAAATAGATGTAAAAAAAGATTTAAAACAATTACATACAACAGAAAATATCATAAAAGCATTAGAAAATAAAGATGTGCAATTATTGGCAAATAATTTATATAATGTATTTGAAGAAGTTGTACAAGAAAAAGAAATCATTCAAGATATAAAAGAAGAATTGATTAAAAATGGAGCATTACAGGCATTAATGACAGGCTCTGGTTCGTGTGTTTATGGGATATTTCAAGATAAACAATCAGCAAAAAGTGCGTATAGAGCATTAAAAGATACATACCAGACATATATTTGTACATCATATAATGTAAAAAAGGGGGAAATGTTTTGATAGAGGGAAAAACAGTAACAGCCATGATTTTGGTGGCAGGAAATAGTACAAGATATGGACAAAATAGAAATAAGAATTTTGAAGATGTTAATGGAAAACCAGTATTATTTTATAGTTTAAATGCATTTGATAGCAATAGATATGTTGATAATATTGTAGTAGCCGTAAAACAAGATGAAATGGAAACTGTAAAAGAAATCATACATAAAGAAAGTTTTCAAAAGCCAATTCATATTGTGGTGGGTGGAAGCTCTAGAAAAGAATCTGTTTACAATTGTTTAAAAGAAACGAATGCAGATATTGTGATTATTCATGATGGTGCAAGACCTGCCATAAAACAAAACTATATTGATAAATGTATAGAAAGTATGAAAGAATTTAAAGGTGTGACGGTTGGTGTAAAATCAAAAGATACGATTAAAATTACAGACGAAAATCATGTGGTTATAAATACAACCGTAAGAGCGAATACATGGATAATTCAAACACCACAATGTTTTGATAGAAATATATTATTTAATATGCACGAAAAATATAAACATGATGAAGTAACAGATGATTGTATGTTATTGGAAAAAGAAGGATATCCAATAAAAATCATTGAAGGAGATTACACCAATATAAAAATTACAACCTATGAGGATATCAATATTATAAAAGAATTTGTAAAATAGAAAAGAGGAATTAAAATGAAACAATCATTTTTAAAACAAGGACTTATGCTAGTGTATCCAGGCTTTCAAAACGAGGCTAAAATTTATCAATGTAATAGAATTGTAGAGGAATTTCAAGCATTAGGAATACAAATTGATAAAATAAAAGTGGATGAAATGTTTTTAGAAATAGAGAATGGGAAAAGTAATGTAACACTGGATAAATACGATTTCTGTATTCAACTTGTAAAGGATAAATATATAGATGCATTACTTCAAAAACATCATATAAGAAGTTTTAATACATATGAAGCAACAGAAAATTGTGATGATAAATTCATGACATATTGTTTATTGGCAGATCATGATATAAAAATGCCAACAACTATTTGTGGAATGACCAATACAGGAGTAGAAAATATAGAGAAAATAGAAATACCCGAAAGTTATAAAAACTATGTCGAGGAAAAACTAGGATATCCATTAATTGTGAAAAAGTCAAATAGCAAAGGTGGACGAGATATCTACAAAATTGATAATAGAGAAATGTTAGAGAAAATTTGTGACAAAATAAAGGGCACGTCATATATGTTTCAAGAATTTATAGATGTCAATAGTGGTAAAGATATTAGAACTGTGGTAGTAGGAAAGAAATTAGTTGGCTCTATTATGAGAATAAATGAAAATGATTTTAGGTCAAATATTTCTTTAGGAGGAAAATCCATTAAATATACGGTTACAGATGCATATAAAAAAATAGCAGAAAAAGTAGCAACAATTTTAAATCTAGATTATTGTTCTGTAGATTTCTTTTTGACAGAAGATAATGAGCCAATCATTTGTGAGGTGAATGCAGATCCAGCATTAACAGCTATTGAGAAATTAGGAGAGGTAAATGTAGCAAAAGCATATGCAGAATATATTTTTAAAGAGATATATGGAGAGTAAAACAATAAAAAATTATGTAAATTATATAAAATCGTTTGACCAAAGCCCTTTTATGCTATATAATAGTAATGCAGTGTAAAGATTTAAGCCAAATATAGAATATAAATTATAGAAATTTAAGGAGGTAATTATGAAAGCATTAATTAGCGTTTCAGACAAAAGTGGAATAGTAGAGTTTGCAAAAGAATTAGAAAAATTAGGAATTGAGATTATATCAACAGGGGGAACATACAAAAAGTTAAAGGAAAATGATGTAAAAGTAACAGAAATTTCTGATTATACAGGATTTCCAGAATGTTTAGATGGGAGAGTAAAAACACTTCATCCAAAAGTACATGCAGGAATATTAGCAATGAGAAGCAATCCAAACCATATGAAACAATTAGAAGAACTAAATGTAGATACCATTGACTTTGTAGTTGTTAACTTATATCCATTTAAACAAACTATATTAAAAGAAGGTGTAAAAAGGGAAGAAGCAATTGAAAATATTGACATTGGTGGACCTACTATGCTTAGAAGCGCTGCTAAGAATTACCAAGATGTTACAGTTATAACAGATCCAAATGATTATGAAAAAGTATTAACAGAATTAAAAGAAAATGGACAAGTATCATTAGATACAAAATTCTATTTAATGAATAAAGTATTTGAACATACAGCAAGTTATGATGCAATGATATGTAAATACTTAAAAGAAGAAAGAAAAGATAATTCACTACCACAAGAATTAACCTTAACATATGAAAAAGTAGAAGAAATGCGTTATGGAGAAAACCCACATCAAATTGGTGCATTATATAAAGAAATTGGAAAATGTGAAGGTTCTCTAACCATTGCAAAACAATTAAATGGAAAACAATTATCATTTAATAATATTAATGATACAAATGGTGCATTAGAATTATTAAAAGAATTTGATGAACCAACTGTTGTTGCATGTAAACATGGAAACCCATGTGGAGTAGGAAGCAGTAGTGATATTTATGAAGCATGGAAAAAAGCTTTTGAAGCTGACAAAACTTCAATCTTTGGAGGAATTGTTGTAGTAAATAGAGAAATTACAAAAGCAATTGCACAAGAAATGAAAGAAATATTCTTAGAGGTAATTGTTGCTCCATCATATGAACCAGAAGCTTTAGAAATATTACAAACAAAGAAAAATGTAAGAGTATTAGAATTACCATCTATTACAGTAAAACAACCAGAAAATGCTTTAGACATTAAGAAAATTAATGGTGGTGTCATTGTACAAACAATTGATTCAAAATTATTGGATGATTACAAAGTAGTAACAGATAGAAAACCAACAGACAAAGAATTAGAAGATATGTTATTTACATGGAAAATTGTAAAATATGTAAAATCAAATGGAATTGCACTTGGAAAAGACAAACAATCAATCGGAATTGGACCTGGACAAGTTAATAGAATCTGGGCTACTGAACAATCAGTAGAACATGCTAGAGAATTAATTGGAGAAGGTGTAACAAAAGGAGCTGTCCTTGCATCAGATGCATTCTTCCCATTCTCAGACTGTGTAGAAGCTGCACATAAAGCTGGAATTACAGCAATTATTCAACCAGGTGGATCTATAAGAGACCAAGATTCAATTGATAAATGTAATGAATATGGAATTGCCATGATTTTCACAGGAATGAGACATTTTAGACATTAATATTATTTATCAGTAGATAGAAAAAATATCTGCTGATATTTTTTATTAAAAGATACATGATATATGATTGCCATTTCTAATAATAAATGGTAAAATGGCTATGAATAATAGAATACGAAAAATAAATAATTAAAAGTGAGGAAAACATGGAAAATCAATATATAGAAATAGAGAGAAAGTATGAAAGTTTAATCAATATGGCAATTGAAAAAATGAAATGTCTTAATGACCCAAAGCATAGCCTAGTACATGTTTTAGATGTGGTAGAATACACAAAAGAAATATTGGAAACAGAACATAGAGCTAACAAAGAAGTATGTATCATTGCTGCATATTGGCATGATGTAGGAAGAATACAACAAAATAAAGGCCATGGATTAATCAGTGCCAATGAATTAAAGGCAGAAATGGAAAAGCAACATTATGAGGCGAAATTTATAGAAGAATGTTATAAAGCAATCTATAAACATGAATGGAAGGAAGAACCAGAAACATTAGAAGGAATCATTATAAGAGATGCAGATAAAATAGATTTTGTGGGAAGCAGTCGATGGAAAGAATGTATAAAAAAAGACTGTAAATTTCATAAAATGTTAGAATTATTACCAACTGTGAGAAAAGATATTTTAAAATTAGAAGTATCAAAAGAAATTTTTGATAGAGAAATTGGAAAGTTAGCAGTTTTTTTACATGATCAAATTTTTAATAATAAATGTATAAAATAAGTACATATAAAAATGAAAGATGTAAAAAATAAATTATTATAAATCTATATATTTTTATTTAAAAGGAGAAATAAATGATAGTAGAAAATCAATATTTAGAAGATATTCAAAAAATATGGAAAGAAAATAATAGTGGATATATCACACAAGAAAGTAATCAAATGCTTTTAAAGAATGAAAAAATATTGAAGGTGGTATATTTAGAAGAAAATGTTCCAGCACGGATATATTGCTGTTTATCAAGGAAATGATTTTTGTGAGATAGAAGGTTTTTCAAATAAAATAGAAAATATGCCAGAAAATGTTGTATACATTTGGGAAGTGGTTACAAGAAAAGAATTTACGGGAAAAGGAATTGCTA
Organism: uncultured Clostridia bacterium; assembly: GCA_944393375.1. Lineage (GTDB taxonomy): Bacteria > Bacillota > Clostridia > TANB77 > CAG-508 > CAG-269. Next base: position 27,292 of record CALXZX010000013.1, read on the forward strand.
AAAAGTTATTAGCATATGTATTAGATAAATTTAATAATGATACAATATATAGTTGCATTGATGTAAACAACATACCATCTATACGTTTACATGAAAAGTATGGTTTTAAAGAATTGTATAGATTTGAAGAAAAAGAAGATAACAAAATAAAACAACAAATTATGTTTGTAAAGAATAGTGAACAATGATAGATAGTTGATGATTTTTCAAAGTATAGAATCATTCATAAAAATATAATAGATTGGTTACTAGAAGAATAGAATTATAAAAAGAAAATATCTGAAGAACTTCAGGTATTTTTTGACGTATATTGAGAAAAAAGAAGATATATGATATAGTATAGGCAACAAAATATATGGGGGAATTTATTATGGTAGTTGTAGCTGGTTGTATTGTGAGAAAAGGAAACAAAATACTCATGGTAAAAGAAGCAAAAAAGAAATGTTATGGACAATGGAATTATCCAGCAGGACGTGTAGAAGAATTTGAAAAAATAACAGATGCAGCAAAAAGAGAGGTATTTGAAGAAACAGGTTGCAAAGTGAAATTGACAGGTGTGTTACCAATATTAAATGATGAAGCAACAATATTATTTAAATTTACTGCTGATATTGTTGAGGAAAATATCGTATTTGATACAAACGAGATTTTAGACGTACAATGGATAGATATAGATACAATAAAAAATATGGCAAGAGAAGAATTAAGAGCTTATGATACCAATATAACTTATTTGAAAGCCTTGGAAGAAAATAAAATATTTCCATTAGAAATTTTTGATGATAAAAAATATTTAGGAAAATAAAAAGTAAAGGAGAATTTTAAAAAATGAAAGAATATATAAAAAAATTTCCGGATAAACCTACATTTTCAAAAGAAGGTTATTTTGATGGATATACATTAAGTGAAAAGAATTTAGGAGTGGAAGTAGATTATATTGATATGCATAAAGGACATGAGTTTTATCAAATTGAGACAAAATGTAGCCACTTCTATTACATTATTGAAGGTTCAGGAGTAGCTAATATCAATAATAAAATATATTCTATTGAAAAAGGTGATACAATAGAAATACCTATTCAAACAGAATTTGCATTTAAAGGAAACTTAAAAATGATTGAAATTATGAGTCCACCATTTACAGAAGATTTATATAATACGCATAAAGATACAAGAAAAAATGATTTAATATAAAGGGAGGCTTTTCTATGCATCAAGAATTAATAAGACCATATTCAACAGATGGAATACAATTGCCAGGATTACTGTATACACCAGATGTGCCAACAAATAAAATTGTTATTCATATTCATGGAATGAGTGGAAACTTTTATGAAGATGAATTCAATGATAACTTAGCAAGAGTGTATACCAATAATGGCTATGCCTTTTTACCATTTAATAATAGAGGAATGAACTATATTACAGAAATGCATAAAGAAAATGAATTTGTAATTAAAGGTAGTAGTTATGAACTTTTTGAGGATTGCGTATTAGATATAGAAGGGATTGTAAATTGGGTAAAAGAAAAAGGATATAATCATATTGTATTAGAAGGACATAGTTATGGTTGCAACAAAGCAGTTTATTATTATACCCAAAAACAAGATGAAAGTGTTAAAAGGATTGTATTATTAGCACCTTGTGATATTCCAAAAGAGGTAGAAAATTATACAGGAAAAGATTATCAAAACTGTATTAATAAAGCAAAAGAATTGATTGAGAATGGAAAAGAAGATGAACTAATTGATTTTTGTGTGTTTGCAAATGGTAAAATTAGTGCCAAAACCTTTTATACAGATCTATTATATAATCGTACATGTGACTTTTTTAGATATAGAGAAAGAGAAGGAAAAAGTCCAATTTTAAACAAAATAGAAATTCCCGTCTTTATTCCGTTTGGAGATAAAGATGAATGTGTTTTAACACAGCCAATAGAGGATATTATTTACTATTTGCAAAACAATATAAAAAATTGCGAAATTAAAGTCATTAAAGATGCAGACCATGCTTATACTGGAAAATATGATGAGTTAGAAAAAGTAATAAATACATATCTAAAGGAGAATGTATAATAATAGGAAGTGATATAGATGAAAACAATGATTATTAGTTCAAGTCCTAATAAAATAGGACTAACAAATTCGTGTGTAGATATTACTATAAGAACATTACAAGAATTAAATATTGAGACAAAATGGATTGTGTTAAACCAATATAATATAAAAAAATGTGAAGCTTGTGGTAAAAGAGGTTGGGGAATCTGTTTAGAAGAACATATCTGTAGAATGGAAGATGATTTTAATAATTTGCAGGAAGAAATGGGAGAATATGATAATTTTATTATTGTTTCACCTGTGTATTTTTATGAAATGAGTGAATCAGCAAAAACATTTTTTGATAGATTAAAAAGATGTCAATCTTTTCATGAAGATTCAAAATTAAAAGATAAAAAAATGATATGTATTGCATGTGCTGGTGGCAGTGGAGATGGAACTGAAAATACTTTACATTCTATGAAAAATTTAGCAAAGTTTTTACATACAGAAGTAGTAGATTATATTGGAATAACCAAAAAGAATTTTGAAAATGAAAAACAAAGAATTGTAGAAAGTACAAAGAAATTATTAAAAGATGAAGTATTAGAAAAATAACATAAGGAATACGAAAGTAGTAGAAATCAAAGACTGAAGTGATGAATTTTGCTTTAGTTTTTATATTTTTCAAAAAGTTATAAAAAAGTATTGACTTAGAGTAGACTTAAAGTGATACACTCATTAACAATAAAGTACCATTAGCCCTAAAAAGCATTTGGTACAAAATAACATCCCCTTTTATTTTTATGACTACCAGAAATGGTAGTCTTTTTTATAATGCAAGTTAAATAAAAAATACAATAAACGAGGTAAAAAATTCTTAAAAAACCAAAATAAGCTAGTAATTTAGGCCAAAATATGCTAAAATATAGTTGCATTTTTTTGGAAAATGTTGTAATATTCATAAAATATATTTTGAAATAAGGGGAAATATAAGAGATAATAATTGGGGTGCTAAAAGTAGTAAAAATATAGCAAAAGGAGGTAGCAGGCATGAAAAAGAAGAAGAAAAAGAGAAGTAGCAAGAATCATAATAAACAAAATTTAAATAGAAAAAGAATGCATAAAAAAGCAAAAAATAGCACTTCAAAGAAAATAAATCAGAAGGCTGAACAAAACAATGCTAGAGAAAGTTTAGAAAAAGGAAAAACACAAGTACCTAATAATGAAATACATAGAAGGATAGAAACTTTAGAAAATACGGTAGATATAAAAGAAAAAAATAATGAGATAGAACAAGTAAAAAGTGAAACAAAATCAAAGACAGCAGTTTTGTTAAAAGAAAGACCAACAAAGACACAAGAAAATAAAGAAAAAGAAGAACAAATATTAGAAAAAGAGAAACCTAATAAAAAAGAAAACAAAGATAAAAAGATAAAAAAGAAAAAAGAAGATGTTGAAAAGAAAAGTGATGAATGGAGAAAAGTAGAAAAAAATGAAGAACATAAAATAGACAAAGAGCAAAGAAGGAAAGAAAAACTTCAAGCAAAGAAAGAGAAAAAAGCAAAAAAAGAAGAAAGACGTAAAAAACATAAAATTTTAAAATTCTTTCTAAAATTTTTCCTAATACTAATTATTCTTCTATTATTACTATTAATTGCAGGAATGTGGGGATTTGCAGGATTATTATTAGGTTGGTATGGTAATGAAGATATACAAATTAGCAAAGAAGATTTAGTAATAAAAGTATCTAATTCTGTCATAGTAGATCAAAACGGTACAGTACTTGCAGATTTAAGTGGTGACGAAAAAAGAAAAATTATTACTTTAGAAGATATGGCAGAATATTTACCAAAAGCATATATTGCCATAGAGGATGAAAGATTTTATGAACATAGTGGTGTTGATTTTAAAAGAACAGCAGGCGCAATTGCCAATACATTATTAAATGGTAGCAGTAGTTATGGTGGAAGTACCATTACACAGCAATTAGTGAAAAATATAACAAATGATAATGAAAGTACAGGAATTGAAGGAATTAAAAGAAAAATAAGAGAATGGCAAAGAGCTTATCAAGTAGAAAGAATGATATCAAAAGAGCAAATATTAGAATTATATCTAAATATATTATTTGTTGGAGCCAATAATTTACATGGAGTAGAGCTTGGGGCTGAATATTATTTTAATAAAAGTGCAAAAGATTTATCTTTAGCAGAATGTGCTTTTATGGCAGGAATCAATCATTCACCAAACTCATACAACCCATATAATACAATTGTAGATAACTCAGAAAAAATCAAAAATAGAACCATAACGGTTTTAGACAAAATGAAAGAATTGGGATACATATCTGAAGAAGAATATCAAAATGCAGTTACAGAAGTGCAAAATGGATTACAGTTTGGTACTGGAGAAATTATGGGAGGAAGTGTATTTTCATATCATACAGATGCAGTCATTTCACAAGTTGTAGAACAAGTCATGGAAGAAAAGAATATGACAGAACAAATGGCGAAAAACTATGTATATAGTAGTGGACTTACCATTCATTCTACAGTAGATATGGATATTCAAACTCGATTAGAAGAAGAATATGCAAAAGAAAAATATATCATTAGTGGGAGAGAAAAAAATAGTGATGGAACATTATTAAATGAACATAGTCAATCAGGAATGGCAATTGTTGACTATAAAGCAGGAAATGTAGTGGCTGTTGCAGGAGGTTTTGGAGAAAAAACAAGTGCAGGCTGGAATCGAGCAACACAAATGGAAAAACAAACAGGTTCTAGTATTAAACCATTAGCAGATGTAGCGCCAGCATTACAAGAAAAAATTATAACAGCTGCAACAGTTTATGATGATAGTAGTACAAGATTTGGTAAAAATTATGAACCGAAAAATTATAATGGATTTAAAGGTTTAATAAATATTAGAAGTTTTATTAGAACTTCACAAAATATACCAGCTGTTAAAATTATGGTAGAATTAACACCCAAAAAATCATTAGAATATTTGCAAAACATGGGAATTAGTTCATTAGATCCTGTTACAGATAATGTATTAAGTTTAGCATTAGGAGGAATGACAAGTGGTGTTAGTCCATTAGAAATGGCATCAGCCTATGGAACAATTGCAAATGATGGCGTATATATTACACCAACATTTTATACAAGTGTTACAGATGCTAATGGAAATACAGTTTTAACACCAAAACAAGAAACAAGACAAGTGATTTCAAAGCAAAATGCGTATATAATGAAAACCATTATACAAGAACCTGTAAAATCAGGAGGAACGGCAACATATTGTGCTATTCCAGGAATGGATGTGGCAGCAAAAACAGGAACAACAGATAATGATTATGATAGATGGCTTTGTGGGTTTACACCATATTATGCAGCAGCAACTTGGTATGGATATGATAATAGTGAAACCGTATATTTTAGTGGAAATCCAGCAGGACAAATTTGGGATGCAGTTATGACAGACATACATAAAGATTTACCAAGTGCTGCTTTTGTAAGACCAGAAGGGATTATAGAAAGAACTGTATGTAGAACAACAGGTTGTTTAGCATCAAAAAATTGTACAAATACATATACAGAAATTTTCACAGAAGATAATCTTCCAGAACAATGCACAAATCATAGAAAAGTGCCAAAAGAAACATTAGGCTTATGGACGCCATTGAATAGAAATAAGAGATAAAAGGGATTTTGGGGACAGACTCATTTTCCCTTTTTTAATTATTTAAAATTTCTAAAAAAAAGGAAAAATGAGTCTGTCCCCAAAATCCCTGGAGTCTGTTTCCTAAAATCTTTTTAATTATCTGTTAAAAAATTAAAAAAATATATAAAAGGTATTGACTTGAAGTAAACTCTAAGTGATATATAATAAAAGAAAGAGGAATTACAATCAAAATAAGAATACATAAATGGAAACAAAACAATAGGAAGGAGGCGATATCATGCAAATATCAGAAGTGGCCAAAGAGTTTGGATTAACAACAGATACACTAAGATATTATGAAAGAGAAGGATTAATTGGACCAATTGCTAAAGGAAAAAACGGTACTAGAAATTATACGGAAGAAGATATCAAAAGAATACAATTTGTAAAATGTATGAGAGCGGCAGGATTAGAAATTAGTTTCTTAAAAAGATATATAAAGTTATTTGAAGAAGGAGATAAAACAGTAAAAGAGAGAAGAAAAATCTTAGTGGAGCAAAGAAAGATATTAAAAGAAAAATTAGATGCTATGCAAGAGGCATATAATAGGTTAAATTATAAAATTGATTTATATGACAAAAACATATTAGACAAAAAATTAATGTAAAAAGTATGTGATAACAAAACCAAAGATTTTGATATACAGATATAAAAATTGCTATACAATATTTTATAAATATTAGAAATGATAAATATAAAGGAGGAAAAAGATTATGAGTAATGAAAACAAAACAGAACATGGAGGAATGTTTGGATTAGGAGAACCAAACACAGGATTTGCACAATATTTTATAGGAAATTCTTATTTAAATCCATTAACAAAACCGGGAGAATCACCAATATTTATTGCTAATGTAACATTTGAGCCAGCTTGTAGAAATAATTGGCATATTCACCATGCAAGTACAGGAGGAGGACAAATCCTTATTTGTGTAGATGGAGAAGGTTGGTATCAAGAAGAAGGAAAAGAAGCAAGAAGTTTAAAACCAGGAGATGTAGTAGTAATACCAGCAAATGTAAAACATTGGCATGGTGCAAAAAAAGATTGTTGGTTTAGTCATTTAGCTTTTGAAGTTCCAGGAGAAGATACATCAAATGAATGGTGTGAGCCTGTAACAGACGAAGAATATAACAAATTAGGATAATAAAAAATAAATGCAAGTTAGAATAAAATAGTTAGGAGGAATCAAGATGGCATATTTAGGAGAAGAAATTAAAAAATTAGGATTTGGACTAATGAGATTACCTATGAAAGATGACAAAATTGATGTTGAACAAACCAAAGTAATGGTAGATCACTTTTTAGAAGCAGGATTTACATATTTTGATACAGCATGGGCATATGCTGGAAGTGAAGATGCTATTAGACAAGCGTTAGTAGAACGTTATCCAAGAGAGAAATTTCAATTAGCAACAAAAAATGCAGCTTGGATAAATTGTAAAACAAGAGAAGATGCAATCAATCAATTTGAAACATCCTTAAAACAAACAGGTGCTGGATATTTTGATTTTTATTTATTACACAATTTAGGAGAATCTAGAACAAAAGCATTTGATGATTTTGATATGTGGTCATGGATTCAAGAAAAGAAACAAGAAGGAAAAATTAAACATATTGGATTTTCATTCCATTCAACACCAGAAGAATTGGAAGAAATTTTACAAAAACATCCAGAGATGGAATTTGTACAATTACAAATCAATTATGCTGATTGGGAAAATCCAGCAATTAAATCTAGAGAATGTTATGAAGTAGCAAGAAAATATGGAAAACCAGTTATCATCATGGAACCAGTAAAAGGTGGAATGCTTGCAAATCCACCAGAACAAGTGGCAGAAGTATTTAAAAAAGCCAATCCAGATGCATCACTTGCTTCTTGGGCAATTAAATTTGCAGCAAGTTTAGATGGAATTATTACTGTATTATCTGGAATGAGCAGTATAGAGCAAATGGATGATAATATTTCTTACATGAAAGATTTTACAAAATTATCAGATGAAGAAGAAGAAACGATTACAGAAGCACAAAAAGTATTAAATACAATTCCTTTAATTCCTTGTACAAGTTGTAATTATTGTGCAAAAGTATGTCCAATGCATATTGGTATATCTGGATCTTTCACAGCAATGAATTATTTGACATTGTATAAAGATATGGCAGCTGCAAAACATCAAGAAGAATGGTTAGTTGGTGGACATGGATTAAAGAAAGCTAGTGAATGTATTAAATGTGGTCAATGTGAAAAAGCTTGCCCTCAACATATTGCCATTCGAGAAGAACTTGAAAAAGTAGCAAAAGCATTTGAAAATTAATTTTACTATAATCTATATAAACTTATAATAAGAGGGGATGCTTTTCTAAAAAAATTAAAAAATACGAATGATATATAGAAAGGAAGGATTTTTATGGAAAAATCAAAAGTATATTTTACAAAGGAGATTACTCCAGAAAGTTTAATCAAAATGTATGAAACACTAGGTGTTGAATTAAAAGGAAAGGTAGCTGTAAAGTTATCAACGGGAGAAGCAGGAGGACATTATTTCTTAGATCCAAATTTAATTAAAGATTTAGTTCATAAAGTAAATGGAACAATTGTTGAATGTAATACGGCATATGCAGGAAAAAGAAATACAACCAAAGATCATTGGGAAACAATAAAAGATCATGGATTTACAGATATTGCAATAGTAGATATTATGGATGAAGAAGGAGATATGCCAATACCAGTAGAAAATGGATTTCATTTAAAAGAAGATTATGTAGGTGCACATTTAAAAAATTATGATTCTATGCTAGTGTTATCACACTTTAAAGGTCATGCTATGGGAGGATTTGGAGGAGCTCTTAAAAATATTTCTATTGGAATTGGTTCTTCAAATGGAAAAACATGGATTCATACAGCAGGAAAAACAAAAAATCCAGCAGAATTATGGGATAATTTACCAGAACAAGATCATTTCTTAGAATCAATGGCAGATGCTTGTGATGCTGTAATACATTATATGGGAAAAGAAAATATGGTATATATTAGTGTTGCCAATAATTTATCAGTTGATTGTGACTGTGATTCAAACCCACATGCACCAGAAATGGCTGATTTAGGAATTTTTGCTTCAACTGATCCAGTTGCTTTAGACCAAGCATGTTATGATGCTGTTGTAAATGCAGAGGATCCAGGAAAAGCAGCATTAATTGAAAGAATGAATTCAAGACATGGTATTCATACAGTAGAAGCAGCAAACAAACTAGGACTTGGTAATAGAGAATATGAAATTGTTAATATTGACTAAAGTAGATTTTTTATTTATAAATAAAATATATAAATTTATATAAATTAGAAAACAATAAAAAAGAAAGAGGAAAGATATGAAAACATTATATTTTGACTGTTCAAGTGGAATCAGTGGTAATATGACATTAGCAGCATTAACAGAAATTATTGGAGATGAAAACTATTTAGTAGAAGAATTAAAAAAATTACATATAGATGGATATACAATAGATATATCTAAAAAAATAAAAAATGGAATTACAGGTACTCATGTTGATGTGATTTTAGAACATCAACATGAGCACTCTCACGTTCATGAAGAACATGAACATGAGCATGATCATCATCATGAACATGATAATGAAAATCATCATACACATGAAGGTGAGCATCACCACCATGAACATAGAAATTTACATGATGTATGTGAAATCATTGATAATAGTGATATTGATGAAGAAAGTAAAGAGTTAGCAAAAAGAATATTTATGAGGGTAGCTAAAGCAGAAAGTAAAGTTCATAACAAACCATTAGATGAGGTCCACTTTCATGAAGTAGGTGCGATTGATTCCATTGTAGATATTGTAGGCACAGCTATTTTAATTAATAAAATTCATCCAGACAAGATTATATCAAGTGTTGTAAATGATGGACATGGCTTTATTGAATGTGCACATGGAACAATGGCAGTACCTGTTCCTGCAACAAGCGAAATATTTGCAAATTCTGATGTAGAATTTAGACAAATTGATATTGATACAGAATTGGTAACACCAACAGGAGCAGCCATTATTGCAGAATTAAGTTCTGAATTTACAACTTTACCTGCTATGAAGATTAAAAAGATTGGCTGGGGAGCAGGTACAAAAGATTTAAAGATACCAAATGTGTTAAAGGTATATTATGGTGATATGCAAGAGCAAAATCAAAAAATTGTCGTTATGGAAACCAATATAGATGATTGCTCTGGAGAAATATTAGGATATACAGAAGAAATATTATTCGAAAATGGAGCATTAGATGTATTTTATACACCAATCTTCATGAAGAAAAATAGACCTGCATATCGTCTAACAGTTGTATGCAAAGAACCAGACATTCAAAAATTGCAAAATATTATATTTAAAGAAACAACAACCATTGGTATCCGTTATCGTTATGAATATCGAACAGAACTTGAAAGAGAGCAAATTTTGATAGATACAAAATATGGAACATTAAAGGCAAAAAAAGTTGTCAATAATGGAGAAACATATATTTACCCAGAATATGAAAGTGTGAGAGAATTGGCTAAAAAAAATGATATCCCATTAAAAGAAGTATATAAGTTGAAATTTTGATGGAAAATTGGAACATTTTGAGGGATTTTGGGGACGGACTCATTTTTCCCTTTTTTGTAATATTTAGAAAATCATCAAACTTTAAATAAAAAAGGGAAAAATGAGTCCGTCCCCAAAATCCCTCAAAATCCAACACTGAAGGAGGAGGCATAAAATCATGGAGATTAAAGAAATATTAGAAAAAATTCAAAATCATAAAATGAGTGTTGAAGAAGCAGAAAGAGAAATCAAACATAATCAGTATGAGGATTTAGGATATGCTAAAATCGATCATAATCGAAAAGAAAGAATTGGTACAGGAGAAGTGATATATTGCCAAAGTAAGCCAGATGAATACTTGTCTAAAATTTATAAAACCATTTATAAAGAAAATGGAGAAGTATTAGGAACAAGAGCCAGTAAAGACCAATACGATTTGGTAAAAAAAGAGATTCCAGAAGTACAATACAATCCACTTTCAAGAATTTTGAAAATTGAGAAACAAAAAGAAAAAATAGGAAATATTGTTGTATGTACAGGAGGAACATCAGATATTCCAGTAGCAGAAGAAGCAGCAGAAACAGCAGAATTCTTTGGAAGCTATGTAGAAAGAATTTATGATGTTGGTGTAGCAGGAATTCATAGACTTTTATCACAAAGAGAAAAACTAGAAAAGGCAAATTGTATTATTGCTATTGCAGGAATGGAAGGTGCGTTGGCCTCTGTAGTAGCAGGACTAGCGAAAGTACCAGTCATTGCTGTTCCCACATCTGTAGGATATGGTGCGAATTTAGGTGGTATGACAGCTCTTTTAGGGATGATTAATTCTTGTAGTAATGGCATTGCCACTGTTAATATTGATAATGGATATGGGGCAGGATATTTAGCAAATCAAATTAATCATTTAGCAGTTAATGGTAGAGAGTAACTACTTAAACTTAAGGAAAAGCTCATTTGGTCGCTTACAAGGTACTATAAAATAGGTGAATTTTCTTGATTGAGGCCATTGATAAAAAATGAAACAGGAGAAATATAAAATGAAAAAACAAACACAATTAGAAGACTATTTGAAAACATTAAAAAAAGTAGCAATTGCCTATTCAGGAGGAATTGACTCTAGTTATTTGCTATTTATAGCAAATAAAGTATTACCCAAAAAACAAGTATTGGCAGTTATTGCAAATGGCATTATGGTACCAAGAAAAGATTACGGAGAAGCAATTGCATTTTTAAAAGAAAATCATTTTCAATATATAGAAGTACCATATAACCCATTAGAAATTATTGAGTTCAAAGAGAATCATAAAGATAGATGTTATTATTGCAAAAAGGTATTGATGACGACTCTTAAAAAAGTAGCAAATGAAAATGGATATGAATATCTTTTAGATGGAAAAAATACAGATGATTTAACTGTATATAGACCAGGAAATAGAGCAACAGAAGAAGTGGGGATTATTAGTCCACTTGCTCAATTTGAAATTTCTAAAGAAGAAATAAGACAATATAGTAAAACTTTAGGAATTCCATTTTGGAATAAACCATCTAATTCTTGTTTAGCAACGAGATTTCCATATAATACACATTTAACAGAAAAAGGACTAAAAAAAGTAGAACAAAGTGAAGAAGTGATAAAAGATTTAGGAATCAAAAAAGTAAGAGTAAGGGTTCATGATAGTATAGCAAGAATTGAAGTGAATCCAGAAGATTTTGAAGTCATTTTAAATAATATAAAACATAAGAATGATGACAATATCGTAGAAAAAATAAAAGATTTAGGATTTTCTTATGTTACATTAGATTTATCAGGACTAAAAAGTGGCAGTTTTGATTAGTTAAGAAATTACCAAAGGGACTATTGAGAAAAGCATAAAAAGAACGAAAAGGAGGAACAAGATATGCATATGGCAGATGCAATGATAAGTCCAGCAGTAGGAGCTACCATGTATGTAGCAAGTGGGCTTGTAGCAGCATATTCAATTAGAAAAATTAGAAAAGAAGAAAATTTTAGAAAGAAAATACCAACAATGGGTGTTATGGGAGCATTTGTATTTGCAACCCAAATGGTGAATTTTACAATACCAGGAACTGGCTCATCAGGACATTTATGTGGAGGATTACTATTAAGTAGTATATTAGGACCTTTTGCAGGCTTCCTAAGTATGATAGGTGTCTTATTAATTCAATGTTTATTTTTTGCAGATGGAGGATTATTAGCTTTAGGTGCTAATGTATGGAATATGGCATTTTATGGCTGTTTTATTGGTTCTCTCATTTGGAAGTTAACTATGAAAAAAGGAATGACAAAAGGAAGAATTATACTTGCTTCTCTGGTAGGTTGTGTGCTAACTTTGCAGTTAGGAGCATTTTCAGTAACATTAGAAACATTAGCTTCAGGAATTACAGAATTGCCATTTGGAACTTTTGTAGCTACTATGCAACCAATTCATTTGGTAATTGGATTAATCGAAGGATTTATTACAGCAGCTGTTCTTTGTTTTGTTTATGAGGCTAGACCTGAAATGTTATGGAATGGAATACAAAAAACAGAAAAGCAAGCAAAATTTTCATATAAAAAGACAATTGCTATTCTTGCTTGTTTGTTAGTTATTATTGGTGGAGGGATGTCACTTCTAGCATCTTCTAATCCAGATGGTTTAGAATGGTCTATTGAACAAATTACTGGAGATACAGAAGTAGAAGGAAGATATGATACGGCTCATGAAACAGCTGAAAGCATACAAAGTGCAACTTCTTTCTTACCAGACTATACGTTTAAAGATAGTGAATCTACAATCGGTACTTCTGTTTCAGGAATTGTAGGTTGTGTGATGACAATTGCCTTTTTAATGGTTGTTGGATATATCATAAAAATTAAAAGAAAAAAAGGAAATACAGTCAATGAATAAAATTGATAATGCTATAAAGACAGTACACCATATGGATTATCATGCAAATCATAATGGATATTTCAATAAGATACATCCACTTGTAAAATTACTCATTACCATTATCTATATTATTTTATTAACTTCTATTGATAAATATAATTTAGTAACAACATTGGCAATGAGTATTTATTTAATTTTAGTAAGTATAATAGGAGATTTATCTATAAAAAATGCTTTAAAAAGTTTGAAAGTGGTTTTACTATTATTGCTTATACTAGGTATTGCAAATCCAATATTAGATAGAACCATTATCACTTACATAGGAATTGTACCAGTTACAACTGGTATAATTTCTATGTTTACTTTATTGCTAAAAGGAATTTTTGCCATATTGGCATCCTATTTTTTAATTTTAACAACATCCATAGAAAAGATTTGCTATGCTTTAAAAATGATTCATATGCCAAATATTTTAATCACAGTGGTTATGCTGATTTATCGATATATCATTGTTTTCTTAAAAGAAGTACAAAGAATATGGGTAGCCTATCAAATGCGAGCACCAAATCAAAAAGGTGTACATTATAAAGCATGGGGAAGTTTAATAGGAAGTTTAATGCTAAGAAGTATAGATAGAGCACAAGTAGTTTATGAAAGTATGGAACTTAGAGGTTTTGATCCAGATACCTTTTTTATTAAAAAAGAGAGAGCAGATAAAAAAAGTTGGGTATACTTTTGTTTCATGTTTATATTACTTATCATACTTAGATTTGTGCTTATTTTTGAGATAATTGGTGGTGTATTTATTTAAAATACGAAAAGTTGCCAAAATAACATATCCACTTTGGTAATTTTGACATTGTGTTATAACTAACAAAAAGTAAATAAATTCGTAAGAAAGGAAAAATTATGATAGAAGTAAAAGAAGTTTCTTTTTCATATAGTGGTAGTAAAAAACAAACACTTTCTAATATGAATTTTAAAATAGAAAATGAAGAAAGTGTTGGTATTATAGGAGCAAATGGTGCTGGAAAATCAACAATGCTAAAACTATTGGTAGGATTAGAACTAAATTATCAAGGAAATATTATAATAGATAATTTAAAAGTAGAAAAACAAAATTTACAAGAAATACGACAAAAAATAGGGTATGTATTCCAAGATAGTGATAGTCAATTATTCATGCCAACAGTTTATGAAGATGTTGCATTTGCACCAAGAAACTATGGCTTTTCAAAAGAAGAAGTAAATGAAAGAACAATAGAAGCTTTAAAAAGTATAGGAATTGAAGAATTACACGATAGACAAATTTATCGTTTGTCTGGTGGTGAGAAAAAATTGGCATCCATTGCAACTGTTTTATCTATGAAGCCAGATATCTTAATCTTTGATGAACCAACAATTGCATTAGATCCTAAAAATAGAAGAAGATTTATTAATGTACTAAATTCTTTAAAAGGAACGAAAATTGTTACTTCACATGATTTAGATTTAATCTATGATACTTGTGATAGGACAATTTTAATTGCAGATGGAAAGATTATATTTGATGGAGATACAAAAACGATTTTACAAAATAAAGATTTATTGGAAAACAATGGATTAGAATTGCCTTTGTCATTACAGAGAAGATAGGAATAAAGTAGATTCTAAAAAATAGAGTATTAAAAAATCTATTGTCATACGTGAAAACAAAAAATATGAGGTCACAATTTGTGACCTTAAACGTTAATATAAAAATAAATCTCATATTGGCAAGTTTTTTTCTTTTTATTGATAAAGTAAAAAAGATATGATAAAATGTGCAAGAGTGAGAGGAGAAATAGTTATATGCAAAAAATACAAAATATCATCCATTTCTATGTGCTAGCATCAACATTAAAAGATAAAATAAGAAGAGGTTGGAAAGTATGGCATATTGAAAGAGAAAGAGTAGAAAGTGTAGCAGAACATATTTATGGTACATGTATGCTGGCAATTGCCATTGATTCAGAATATGATTTTAACATAGACTTGATGAAAGTCATTAAAATGCTTGTCATTCATGAATTAGAAGAAATAGAGATAAAAGATTTTACACCATTTGATAAAATTTCACAAGAAGAAAAAAGAAAAATAGGAAAAACTGCAGTAGAGGATGTATTAAAAGATTTAACAAAAAAAGAAGAATTATTAGAATTAATAGAAGAATTTGAAAGTATGAAAACAAAGGAATCTATTTTTGCAAAAATGTGTGATAAGTTAGAATCAGATATACAATGTAAGTTATATTGTGAAGAACATTGTTTAGATGTAAATAAAAATGAAAACAAACCAATTTTAGAAGATAAAAGAATACAAAACTTAATAGAAAATGGTTCGAAAACGGTAGCAGATTTTTTTGTAGAAAATCATAAAAAAGAAATATTACATCAAGATAGAGTTTTTGAGGAAATAGCAGATTATATAAAAAATAATACTTTGTTAAAGGAGTAAAAGATGTTAAAAAATAAGAAGGTTGTTATTTTTGATATGGATGGAACATTAATAGATTCTATCGGTATATGGAATGCCATAGATAAAGAACTTATCAAAACAATTGGGGATGGAACAATTGATGATGTAGATATAGCAAAACAAAGAGATGATAAATTAAAAGAATATAAACAAGAGAAAGACCCATATTTAGAATATTGTGGTTTCTTAAAAGAAAAATACCATGCAACTATTTCAAAAGAAGAAATCAAGAAAATACGATATGACATTGCCAAAAGATATTTAAAAGAAAAAGTAGATTATAAACCAAATGCAGACAAAGTAATAAAATACTTGAAAGAAAAAGGATATATATTAGCAATTGCTAGTACAACCAATCAACCTGCTATTGATTGTTATAAAACAGAAAATAAAAACATCGTAAACAAAGCAAATTTAGAAGATTACTTTTCAATCATATATGCCAAAAATGATGTAAAAGCCATTAAGCCAAATCCAGAAGTACATGATAAAATTATGGAAAAATTACATGTTAAACCAGAAGAATGTTTGATTGTAGAAGATGCTTTGGTAGGTGTAGAAGCGGCCAATAATGCTAATATAGAAGTTGCTGTGATATATGACAAATATTCTGATAGTAATAGAGAAAAAATCAATCAATTGTCTCAATATCAATTTAAAGATTTTGATGAAATGTTAAAAGAGATGAAAAAAGAATTAGAAGAATAAGGAGGAAGTTATGAAAAAGTATTGTGTAGTTACTACTGCTTGTGATAAGTTAGAAATTGCCAATAAGATAATCGATACACTTTTAAAAAAGAGATTAGTTAGTTGTTGCCAAATGAGCAAAATTGAAAGTAGTTATTGGTGGAAAGGTGAAATTGTAAAAGAACCAGAGTTTTTTATACAAATGAAAACAAAGAAAGATTTATTTAAAGAAGTAGAAAAAGAGATATTAAGTGTACATGATTATGATACTTGCGAGATTATTTCTTATGACATAGATGAAGGAAATGATAAATTTTTGAAATGGATAGAAGATGAAACAAAATAATAAAAGTAAAAAAATAAAAACTATAATAAAGGAGGAAGATATTATGGATAATTATTTTATCATACATGGATCATTTAGTAGTCCATATTCCAATTGGATAGGATGGTTACATGATTTTATTGAAGGAGAAGGAAAACAAGTATACGTACCAGATTTTCCAATAGGTGTTGGATTTCAGAACTATGAAAATTGGAGTAAGTTATTAAAATACTATGTAGATTTAGGGCTTATCAATGAAAACACAACGATAATAGGACACAGTATCGCACCAGCTTTCATATCTAAATTTTTAATTGAAAACAAAATAAAAGTAAAAAAATGTATTTTTGTTTGTGGATTTAATAACTATTTAGGAATTGATAAAGAATATGATGCTGTAAATGAAAGTATGTATACAGATGGAATAGAAATTGTAAAAAATTATGCAAAAGATATTATTTGTTTCTATTCTAACAATGATCCTTATGTGAAATATGAAGCTGAATTAGATTTTGCAAATAAAGTAGGAACAGAGAAAATTTTGGTACCAAACGCAGGACATATCAATAGTGAAAGTGGATATGATACACTTGAAGATATTGTGCCATATTTATAAGAAATAAGTTAAAGGAGGAATTAAATGTTTACTGTAAATCATATTGCCATTAGTGTATCTGATATAGATAAAAGCGTAGAATTTTATAAGAAGTTTGGATTTAAAGAATTAAAAAGTTGGGATGCAGAGGATAATAGCATAAGAATAAGAATGCTAAAATTAAATGATATTGTCTTAGAAATGTTTTGCTATAAAGAATATAAAGAATTACCTCAAACAGCTAAATCAATAGCAACAGATTTACCTGTAATAGGTACTAAACATTTTGCATTAGGGGTAGAAGATATCTTAAAAGCAAAACAATTTGTATTAAATAACCATATTTGTGAAAAAGTTGAAATCAAAAAAGGTAGACTTGGAAAACCATATTTCTTTATACAAGATATAGATGGAATATTAGTAGAAATTATTGAAAATGATTAATTAAAGGAGCAAAACATGGAAATATGGGATATATTAGATAGTGAAGGAAATAAAACAGGAAGAACTATGGTAAAAGGAGAAGAAAACGTACCAGAAGGATTTTATCATTTAGGAGCAGATGTCTGGATAAAAAATTCTGAAAACAAGATTTTAATTCAAAAACGTTCTCCACAAAAAAAATTATCTCCTAATGTATGGGCAATGACAGGTGGCTCTGTTATAAAAGGTGAAACAAGTATAGAAACGATTGAAAGAGAAGCACTTGAAGAAATGGGCGTAAATTTAAATATAAAAGATGCAAAAATGCTAGCACATTTTAAAACGGGAAATGTTTGGATAGATACCTATTTTTTAAAACAAGATATAGATTTAAATAAGGTGATTATGAAAGAAGATGAAGTTTCTGAAGTAAAGTGGGCAACTTATGAAGAAATAGAAGAAATCTATCAAAATGGTCAATTTATTAAAAATCGTTGGGAATTTGTTAAAGATATTATTAAAGATTTTTAAAACATGTATTGTAAAAACGTTAAGTCTAATACTTAAGGAA
>CALXZX010000014.1 GCA_944393375.1 uncultured Clostridia bacterium
AAAATCAAAAAAATAAATCTAAAGAAAAGACTGTTGAGCAAAATATTTTTTATATACTTTGTCAACAGTCTGAAAAATAGCCAATGAAAATCATTGGCTATTTTTCTTTTCTTAATTTTTTTGTAATTTTATATGCTAAAATTTTTATCTTAAGGTCTGTCCCTTTTGTTCAATTTTTGAACGATTTGGCACGTCCCCAATGTTCAGACATATTTTTCTACCAACACTACTGTTCTTCCACTTCTAGTTGTTCCAGTAAATTCTTTAATAATAAATCTACCTTTTCCTCGAATGGTTATGATATCTCCACATTTTACTTGTTTCGAATTTTTTGTTTCATTTTGTCCGTTTACAAATACTCTTTCTTGAGCAATAATTTCTGATGCTTTACTTCTAGATGTTCTTGCTAGGTCTGATACAATATTATCTAATCGTAATGAAGGAACAATAATGCTAACTTCTTCTACCTTTATTTCTAATTTTCTTACATTTTGTATATTTTCTATTTCTATTTTTGCATTTTCAAATCTAGTAAGTGATGGTAATTGTGTTTTTAAAACATCTGCAAAGTCACTGATAGTTACGATATCTGCGCCTTCTTCTCCTACAAGAATATCTCCTACTTTTTCTCTTTTTAAACCTAGTTTCACTATTCCACCTAAATAGTTTCTATGCGAATATTTTCCTTTTTCTTCTTCTGGTAATTGTATTCTCACTACTTTTAAAATCTTGTCATAGTTTTTTTCTAACATGTTATCATCAAATTTTTCAGGAAAGGTGATTAATACCTTTCTTTCTGCATCTTCATATCCACCATATAGTTTAAAATTTTGAAATTGTATTTTTCTTAAAAAGTTTTCTACTAAAGATACTTGATACATATCTAAAAAATCTGTATATTCGATTTTTTCTCTTTTTGATGATATTTCTATTTTGTCTAATACTTGTGACAAACATAATTTATCTTCTTGTTTTTTATAATCTTTTAACATTTCTTGTTTATTCATTTATATTTCTTCTCTCCTTTTTTATGTCAGAGGACACTCCTTTACATTTAAGATTTTTTTACTTATCTTGTTTTCATCTTTCTTTTCTTGTTTTTATGTTTATTTTTCTTTGTTTCTTCTGTTTTTACCTCTTGATTCTCTTTATTTTCATTTAATTTTTCTTCTGTTTCTGTTTCATCTTCATTTCTTTCATCTAACTCTAATTGTATCTGTTTTTGTATATCTTCTACAATAGAATCTTCGTCCAAACCATATATCTTCTCTAACTCATCAACACTTCCATGTTGAATAAATTTATCTGGATATGCATAAGCTTTTATTTCTACATCATTCATATGCTTATCAATTATTAATTCTTTTATAGCTGTGCCTAATCCATTGATAATTGTCCCATCTTCTATGGTAATTACCTTTTTCGTTTTTTCTATTGATTTCTGTAATGCTTCTACATCTAAAGGTTTTAAAAATCTAACATTAATTACTTCTGCATCTATATGCATATTTTGAAGTTTTTTCGCAATTTTTATTCCTCTTGTTACTGTTTTTCCAATCGTGAATATGGAAATATCTTTTCCTTCTTTTAAAATTTCTGCTTTTCCTTCTTCTATTTTTTCATGTTTTTCAAATGGTTCTTTATCTTCTCCTCCTCTTGGATATCGAATTACCACTGGCTTTTTTAAATCTACTGCAAATGCTAACATATCCTCAAGTTCTTTAAAATCTTTTGGTGCTAATATTGTTAAATTAGGAACCAATCTAAAAAATGCCATATCTAAAGTTCCTTGATGGGTTTCTCCATCTGCTCCAACAATTCCTGCTCTATCTACACACATAATGACTGGTAAATTTTGAAGTGCAATATCATGAATTACCTGGTCATATCCTCTTTGATAAAATGATGAATAGATAGGAACAACTGGTATCATGCCATCTATTGCCATACCTGCTGCTAATCCTAAAGCATGTTGTTCTGCAATCCCGATATCAAAAAATCTGTCTGGAAATTCTTCACTAAATCTTGTAAGTCCTGTTCCATCTTTCATAGAAGCTGTAATGGCTACAATCTTTTCATTTTTCTTTCCTAGTTCTACTAATTTATCTCCAAATACCTTAGAATAGTCTTTTCCTTTTTCTTTTTTACTTCTTCCTGTTTCAATGTCAAATGGCCCTGTTGCATGAAATTTATCTGGATTTTTTTCTGCTATTTCATATCCTTTCCCTTTTTTGGTTAATACATGAATTAATACAGGATTATCAATCTGTTTACTTAATGTCAAAATACTTTGTAGTTCTTCTAAATTGTGTCCATCTACTGGTCCTAAATAGGTAAACCCAATATCTTCAAAGAACATTTTGGGTATAATTAATTGTTTAATACTTCTTTTTATAATTTGTACCATTTTCACAATTGGTTTTCCGACAACTGGTATTTTGCTAATTCTTTTTTTCATGATGACATTTGATCTCGTATACATCTTTTTAGTTCTTAATTTACTTAGTAACATATTTAATCCACCAATATTTGGTGAAATACTCATTTCATTATCATTTAAGATGATGGTCATTTTTGTTTTACTATATCCCACATCATTTAATGCTTCTAATGCCATACCACCAGTCATAGCTCCATCACCAATCACAGCTAATACAGAATAGTTTTCTCCTTTTAAATCTCTTGCCCTTACCATTCCTAGAGCTGCTGATATAGAAGTACTACTATGTCCAGTATTAAAAAAATCATATGGAGATTCATTGGTTTTTGGAAAACCTGCAATTCCATTTAATGTTCTTAATGTTTTTAATGCTTCTTTTCTTCCTGTTAAAATCTTATGTACATAGGTTTGATGTCCTACATCCCATACAATTTTATCCTTTTTAAAATCAAATACATTGTGTAATGCTAATGTTAATTCTACTACTCCTAAATTTGAAGCCAAATGTCCACCATTTTGTGATACAATATCTAATATATATTTTCTAATTTCTTCTGCTAATTTTTGTTCTTCTAAAATACTTAATTTCTTCAAATCTTCTGGAGAGTTTATATTTTCTAACATGTTATCACCTTTTTATTTTAATTTGCATGTTACATTTTATCACATTTTTTTAGTTTTTTCCACAAATTTGTTGTATTTTTTAATTCTTGTGTTAAAATATATATTGAAATAAATTATGGGAGGATTATATATATGAAAAAAAGTGTTTTTATTACCTTATTTTTAATTCTAATTTTAGTTGCAAACATTTCTCTAGCATC
Organism: uncultured Clostridia bacterium; assembly: GCA_944393375.1. Taxonomy (GTDB): domain Bacteria; phylum Bacillota; class Clostridia; order TANB77; family CAG-508; genus CAG-269. The sequence goes on from CALXZX010000014.1 coordinate 3,265, forward strand.
TTATGATACTGTTACCATGACAGTTGTTGAAGAACCTGTTTGTACAATAGAAATTGGAGAAACTTCAAGTTTTGAAAAAAGATTAATTGAAAAAGATTTAAATAATAAAGAAGTAACCCTTCAATTACAAGTAACAAACGAAGAAGCTCCTATTCAACCTACTGGAGAAATTATGCTAGTTATTGATAACTCTATGAGTATGGAAGAAATCGTTGAAGGAACAACCACTAGAGAAGATTTAGTTATTGAATCTGCCAATAGTTTGGTAAATACTATTTTAACAGGAAATGACAATTTAAAAGTTGGTGTTGTTAGTTTCTCAACAAATGCTGATGTTTCTAAAGAAGGAACCATTGAAGATGCTAACTTAGTTTCTGATTTATCATCAGACCCTCAAAGCTTAACATCTGCTATTTCAAATATTCAATATACTGGACCTAGAACAGATTTAGAGGCAGGATTGAGCTTAGCTAGCCAATACTTTACAGAAGAAGATAATAACAAATATGTCATTGTTTTAACAGATGGTATTCCTAATGTTGCTTTAAATTATGATGGTATGTATTATTCTGATGATGTCATTAATAAGACAAAAGCACAATTACAAGCTTTAGATACTGCTGGATATGATGTTATCACAATGCTTACTGGTATTACTGAAACAGATAGTGTTCCAGCAACTAGACAAGATGACAAAACATATGGAGATATTATTGAGGAAATTTTTGGTACAGAATCATCTCCAACTGTTGGTAAATTCTATGATATTCAAGATAGTGAAATAGAACAAACCATTACCAATGATATTTATAATGATTTATTACCAATTGAACAAGTATTAACAGACATTGTGGTTACAGACTATTTCCCACAAGAAATTATTGATAATTTTGAATTTGCTTATGTTTCAGAACCAAATATCGGAACCATTTCAGCAGAAGTAAATCCTGAAAACAATTCTATTACATGGACAATTTCTGAATTACGACCAGGAGAAACTGCTACTGTTCAATATACACTAAGTTTAAAAGAAGATTTTGATAGTAGTATTGTTGGACCTATCTTAGATACAAATGAGAGAGTTGATATTTCTTATACAGATCTTGATGGTGAAACAGTCGAAGAAACTTCTGATGTAACACCGAAATTGAAACTTACAGAACCACCTGTTGTTTTACCGGCAGCTGGTACACCAATTATGATTGCTTTATTTGCAATTGGTGCTGGATTATTTATCTATTCATTTGTTAGATTAACAGTTACTAATAAAAATATGAAACATTAATTCAAATAAAAAATCTTAGAGTATTTTGCTCTAAGATTTTTTATTTTACCTATTTTATTTAAACATTGCTTTTATATGATTTCTTATTCTTTCAAACCAAGATGGTTTATATGGAATGATTGTCACTTCATTTTTTATTTGTTCTTGATCTTTTACGCTTTCCTTTTTAAATAATTGATCTACATTATATTTTTCTTTTAAATCATGTTGATAGATTTGTTCATTTTTCTTTAATGTGAAAATCATTTTCTTCTTTTCTTTTTTATCACATAAATAGTTAATATACAACATTGTTAATATAGCTCTTGTTTTTGGTTTTAATTCCATTTCTTGTATTTTTTTCTTATGGTCTATATTTGGTTGATATGTAGCTGATTGATTTTTTTTCCAAAATGCGAGTAATGTTTTGGGGATTTTTTCTACGATTTCATTATCAGAATATTTTAATATTTCTAATACCTCTACAATCGATTCTCTATATTCTTGACTAACCATGTTTTATATTTCCTCCCTACTTTTCCCCACTTTTTGACTATGTAATTCTTCTACTGCTTCTGCTGTTTCTCTCATTACTTCAGCTATACTACCATATCGTTCCTGCACGGCTATTTCATAAAATTCTCCTTTTTTATGTTTAAAATCTACTGTTTTAAAATCTCTATCAAGGAAAGGAAAATTTTCATATCCGATAATGTTTTAATATATTAGAATTTTCTTTATATCGTCTTCTATATATTTCTTTTTCTTCTTCTGTAAATAGTATATCTAATACTATTTCTAATTTTTCTTTATCAGAAATATCTTCTTTTAATCTTTCTTTCAATTTTAATTGTTGTCTTTCTTCTTCATTTATATTACCTTTTTGCTCAATTTCTGCTAATTCTTCTGCTCTTTGTACAAGTCTTCCAAATAATTTTATATTTTCAATCCAAACATCTGGATTGATTGTTCCATTAGCGACTCTAAATTCAATTGTATTTTTTTGGTTATTAATATTTAATAAGTTTAAACCTCTTTCTTTGTTTTTTTGTACCTTTTGTAAACTACTAATAAATGTTTGCAAATCTTGTTCATCATTTAATTCAATACTGCCTTCTTCAATTGCCTGATTTATATTATATGATATAGGTTCTGCATGTTGACCAACCCCACCTCTTGGTATGGTTCCTGGTTCATTAGTAATAATATACATAATTTTTTCTGTATTTCCCCATATTTCAAGTAAATTTGCATATGCTTCTTTACTTTTTAAATATTCTGCTCCTATATGAACATGTGCACCACATTTTTCATTTGCCTCTTGACCTGCTTGTCTTAACATCTCACATGCCATATAGATTTCTTCCACATCTTCTTTCGTATCTGTTAATATTGGAGAAACTACTTCTAATCCAGATTCGTCAGACAAACTTTCATCATTCTTTGTTTCCCATTTTCTTTCTTCCTTTTTATCTTTCCTTTTAAGAAAACTTTTTAATTTTCTTAATCTTTCTGCCCTTTCTCCTTCAGATTCAATTTCAATTCCTATTGTCATTTGTTTATCTAGTCCGATTTGTTTATATGTCCTTTTAGCTTTTAAAAAATTTTGTCTTAATTTTTTAGGATCTTGAAAAGAAATTTTTACAAGAAGTTGATTATCTTTATCAAATAGCTCCTGCAATTTTTTCAATTTTGTTTCATCATCTTTTAATGATGTAATGACTAAAGCTCTGTTTGATTCTTCTTTAACTAATTCTTCTATTTTTTCTAATTTATATGTATCATCTTCTATACTCATAAGAACTTTTGTAATTATTTCTTGGTCTTTTGTCTTTTCTAAATAATTCTTCTTTATTTCATCATCTTGAACAGAATCTATGATTTCTTCCTTATATTGAAAAAGATGTGACTTAAAATCTTCTAAATATTGTAACCTTCTTTCCGGTGACAAAGTTAAAATGACATCTCTTTTTATTCCTTGTTCAGACAAGAATTGCAATGATATTTCTCTGTTATCTTCATTCATTTCTCGAATATAGGGAAGCTTGTTATAATCTTTTGTAAACGCCTTAATAATTGTTAATCTTTGCTCATCATTTGTTATCTCTATATCTTCTAATAAAATTTTTTTATCAAAATCATCTGTTATTAAATATAAATGGTCTATTTTTTTTTGATTCGATTGAAGTGTTTTTATTATTTCTAGTCGAAATGTAGAATTTCTTATATGTTTCTTCATTGCAGCAATTTTTTTGTCAGCATCTTGTATTGTAAGAATAATTTGAAATTTTTTATGTTCTATACCTAGATTATTACCTTCAATACTATCTAATTCTTGTATTTTTTCTTCATCCATTGAATTTCTTCCTTTTATCTTTTAAGTATTTTTGCATAATTTCATTTGCAAATTTGTTAAGAATTATATAATTTCCTTTTTTAGGTTTTTGTTTCATATATTTACCAAATATATTAGCATTTATTTCTTCTAATAAAACAAATTTGTCATACATTAACATGGATAATATATATGTATATTCATCATTAATAACAAATTTATTTTTTATGATAGGTATGGTTTGTTCTTTATTCATTGTTACTATTTGCACATTTTCTTTAACCATATTGGCTATTGCTCTTTTCTCTATTTCTTTTATTTGTTCTGCTTTGGACATTTCATTATAATTAGGATGTATAAAATCTTTAGCTAACTCTTGCACATTATTATATTGATAGTTTCTTTCTCCTTCTATCACAATTAAGTTTTTCATATAGTTCTCCCATTTTTCTTTTTGTAATCTAAAATTCTCTATAAAAATTTTAAACTACTTTCTTTAAAAAATCAAGAGAACTTGTAAGGAAATTGGGGACGGACTCATTTTTCCTTTTTTATAAAATTTAACATATTTTTTTAGTTATTTAAGTAAAAAGGGAAAAATGAGTCCGTCCCCAATTTCCCGATTTGCCCTTTTTTAAGATAATTCATTTTCAATTGTTAATAATCGATTATATTTTGCTACTCTATCTGTTCTACAAGGCGCTCCTGTCTTTATTTGCATACCGTTTATGCCAACAGCAATATCTGCAATTGTCGTATCTTCTGTTTCTCCAGATCTATGAGAAATAATGGTTTTATATCCATTCTCTTTTGCCATTTGAATGGTATCTAATGTTTCTGTCAAAGTTCCAATTTGATTTGGTTTAATTAAAATCGCATTTGCTACTTTTTTATCAATTCCTCTTTTTAATCTTGACATATTGGTTACAAATAAATCATCTCCAACTAGTTGTATCTTATTTCCTAATTTTTCAGTTAATATCACCCAATTTTCCCAATCTTCCTCTGCCAATCCATCTTCTATGGATACGATTGGATATTTGCTACATAGATTTACTAAATATTCTATCATTTCTTCATTACTTTTTAACATATCTGTTTTCCAAAAATAATATCCATCCTTTCCGATTTTTTTGGCTTCCTCTTTCATTTCTGTACTAGCCACATCTAATGCTAATGCTATTTCTTTTCCTGGTTCATATCCTGCTTTCGTTATTGCTTCCATAATTACATCTAATGCCATTTCTTCATTTTCTAAATTAGGAGCAAATCCACCTTCATCTCCTACACCAACAGCAAATCCTTTTTCTTTTAATACTTTTTTTAAAGTATGATAAATTTCAGCTCCTCTACGTAGTCTTTCTGCAAACGTAATATCTCCTATTGGCATAATCATAAATTCTTGTATACTAATATTATTTTCTGAATGCTTTCCTCCATTTAATATATTCATCATAGGAACAGGTAATTCTTTTGCATGGATTCCTCCTATATATCTATATAATTCCATACCTAATATATTACTTGCTGCTTTTGCCACTGCTAAAGAAACACCTAGAATTGCATTTGCACCTAAATTAGATTTATTTAAGGTATCATCTAATCGTATCATTTCTTCATCTATTTTTCTTTGTTCAAATACATTCACACCTGTTATTTTTTTACTAATCTTTTTATTGACATTTTCAACTGCTTTTGTAACTCCTTTTCCTTGATAGCGATTTTTTTCTCCATCACGTAATTCTACTGCTTCAAAACTTCCAGTAGAAGCACCTGATGGAACTGCTGCTACTCCACATACACCTTCATCTGTTATCACTTCTACTTGAATAGTAGGATTTCCTCTTGAATCTAATATTTCAATTGCCTCTACACTTTTAATTAATGAACTCTTTTTCATAAAATTCCTCCTTATTCATTACATATATATACATTTTTTACAATTTCATGAAATCTATACAAAAAATGTGCTTATATTTTTAATATAAACACATTCTCGATTTTTAACTTGCTTTTTTATTTCTTAATTCATATGCATATTGTAAAGTCACTTCATTAATTTCTCCAGAAGATATTCTAGCTATTTCTTCTATAACCTCATTTTCCTTTAATAATTTAATTTGTGTTTTCGTCCTTTCTTCTTTGACATTTTTACTAATAAAATAGTTATGGTCTGCAACTGCTGCAATATTTGGTAAATGAGAAATACACATCACTTGATGTTTTTTTGCTATGGCTTTTAATTTACTTGCAACAGAATTGGCAGCTTTTCCACTAATTCCTGTATCAATTTCATCAAATACCAATACAGGTATCTTATCTGTATCTGCTAACACCTTTTTAATTGCTAACATAGTTCTTGACATTTCTCCACCTGATGCAATTTTTGATAATTCTTTCTCATCTTCTCCTAAGTTTGTTATGATATAAAATTTAACAATATCTTTTCCGTTTTTAAAAAATTCATCTTCTTTATATTCTACTTTCACATTGATTTTAGCATTTTTCATTTCTAAATCGACCAATTCTTGATTAATTGATTTACTTAATTTTTCTGCATATTCTATTCTTACAGCACTAATCTTTTTTCCTAATATATTCATTTCTTTTTCTATCTTTTTTAGTTCTACCTTTAATTTGTTATTATATTCTTCTAAATTTTCTATATGTTCAATTTCTTCTTGTATTTGTTGATTATATACTAATATTTCTTGTATGCTATTTCCATATTTTCTTTTTAATGAGTAAATGGTATCTAATCTTTCTTCTATATGATTTCTTTCTTCTTCATCAAAATATACATCTTCTTTATATCCGTTAATATCTCTGGCTAATTCTTGTAATTCATAATACGAACTTTTTAAGCTATTACTTACTTTTTCATATTTTTTATCAATACTTTCTATCTTTTCTAAAGCTCGAATTGCCATACTTAAACTGTCTATGGTGTTTTCAGATAATAAACTATCTGCTTCATTTAAATTCTCTACAATTTTTTCTGAGTTTAAAAATAAATTTCTTTTTTCTTCTAATCCTTCTTCTTCATTTTCTTTTAGCTTTGCTTTTTCAATTTCTTCTGTTTGATATCTCAATAAATCTAATTTTCTTTGTCTTTCTTTGTCATCACCATAATTTTGTTTTAATTCTTCTTTAATTTCTAAATAACGATTGTATAATGTTCTATATTTTTCCTTATCTTCTCCTAAAATGTTTGTTCCTATAAATCCATCTAAATATTTTAAGTGTAATTTACTATCTAATAAATTTTGATTATCATTTTGTCCATGAATTTCGATAAATTGTTTCATGAAATCTTTTAATTCATTTACTGTCACCATTCTTCCATTAATCTTACACATATTTTTACCATTTACATTGATTTCTCTTGAAACAATAATATTTCCTTCTATGGCTTTTTCATTTTCCGGACAGTACAAGCAAAGCTCAACAAAAGAATTGTTTTCTCCTTTTCTAATCATCTCTTTTGAGAATCTTCCACCTGATATAATTTGAAGTGAGTCAATAATTAAAGTTTTTCCTGCTCCTGTTTCACCTGTTAAGACATTTAATCCTTTATTAAAATCTATACTTAAATCCTCTATAATCCCTATATTTCTAATATGTAAAGATGATATCATAATCCATTCCTCTACTTTCTTTTTATTGAACAGCACTAAAAAAATGTTCGCCTTTATTGTATCCACAATTTAAAAAATTGTCAATACTTTTTGCGAACATTTTTTCTTTTTTATTTATGTTGCTTTAGCATCCAGATAATTTTGCTATATTCCAAGATATAATCATCTATTAAACTAGATGTTGCATAAATATGATGTTCATCAGCTAATTTTTTGATAGCAATTGATTTTTGTAATAATGTTTCAAAATCTTTTAATACTTTATCTAAAACAATTTCTCCCTCTATTTTTGCATTTTTAGCTTCTTCAATACATGTTTTTTCTAGATAATCCTTCATGGTTCCTAGTGGTTGTTTATCCAATGTTAATATATGCTCTGCGATTTCATCAATTTCTTCATTAATCTTGTCATAATATTCTTCTAATTTTTCATGTAATACAAAAAAGTTTTTTCCTTTTACATTCCAATGATAATTTTGTAACTTTCTATAAAATACATTTAAATCTGCTAAAAATTCATTTAGCTTATTTACCATTTCTTCCATTTTCTTCACTCCTATCTTTGATTTTATATACACATTTTTTCCTTTTTTTTATTTTTTATTCAAATATCATTTTATATTCATATTTTTTATGTATTTGTACATAATAAAATTAGAAACAAAATATTAATAAAATTTTTTATGGATAGTTATAAAAATTTCCAAAAACTTAGGAGGTATCAAAAATGAATAGACCAGAATATATTTTAAATGAAATTAATAAAGGAATTAAAATGGGAATGGATTCCATTTCTTCTATTGCTGAAAAAGTAACAGATGACCAATTGAAAGATGATTTACAATCTGAATATAACCAATATAACACCATTTTAAATGATGTAAATGCAGAACTTGGAAAATATGAAGAATTTCCTAAAGAATTAAATCCTGCCCAAAAAATGATGGGGTGGTTTGATATTCAAATTAGTACAATGACAGATGATTCTGATTCTAAAATTGCTGAAATGTTAATTAAAGGAACTAATATGGGAATTATTGAAGGTGTCAAATTGTTAAATAATAATCCAGAAACCACTCCTGAAATAAAAAATATTTTAACAAACTTTATTCAATTTCAAGAAAATAATGTGGAAAGACTAAAAAAATATTTATAAACTTCTAATCAATTAATGACACAAGCTTAAATCGCTTGTGTCATTTAATTTATCAAATATTTTGATATCCTATGTCTCATTAATATCTATTAATGAATAGATATCATTTGCATCATTTAATTCTTTTATATTCATGATAACCCCTTGTCCTACAACAATTCCTCCAACATCTTCTATTGCTTGTTTCATTGCTTTCATTGTGTTTCCTGTTGCATAAATATCATCAATCATATATATTCTTTTTCCTGTATATTCTTCATCAACTAATTTGGGTAATTCCATTTTATCTTTTCCGTATTCTTTTTCATATGAAAATTGTTTTTCAACTGTTATTGGTGGTAATTTTCCTGCTTTTCTAACAGGTACAAATCCAATGTCTAATTTATTAGCTACTGCCGCTCCTATAATAAACCCTCTTGCTTCTGCTCCTACAATATATTGCACTTGCTTATCCTTGATTTCTTCTACAAATTTATCAACAATTTCTTTGAATGTTTCTTTTTGAATAATTAATGGCATAATGTCAATAAATTCTACTCCTTCTTGTGGAAAATTTTTTTGTGTTCTTATATGTAATTCATTTTTTAATTCATTTCTTAATATTTTCATATTTATCACCTTTTCATTGTATTTTATGCGATACCTTTACCTGATTGTAGACTACTTCTATCTGCCACATATGATGGCTCGTCATTTTTTTCTATCATTGTTTTTATACGACTTATAGTTTCTTCAAATTTACTAAGTGTCCTCTCTTGGTACTTCTTCTAGTGTTTCTTTCTCTAAAATAGCATCATAATATGCATATCCATTCCAATTACTTGTATATTGTATTTTCTTTACCTTAATAAAGGGTAATATTACTCCTTTATTATCTCAAAAAATCTTTTTTTCTTTTGTTCATCATTTGATGAATCTATAAATTGTATAGTACCTTTTATACCTTTACTGTTAATTAAATTTTTTTCTTCTAAAACTTCTTGTAAATGTTTTGCCAAATATGGAGCTCCATTAAAAAATGTAACTTGTCCTAAAACTTCTTGTATTTCCTCTTGTATCAATGGATAATGTGTACATCCTAATACAACATTTTTTATTTTTCCTCTATATGGTTCTAAATGCTCCTTTAAGTATGTTTTTATTTTATCCTCATTTCCTTCTTCTATGATATCTGCTAATCCTATACATGGAAGTAAAATAGTTTTATGATTATCATATGTATGGTATAAAAGGTTAAATTTTTCACTTTCAATAGTTCCTTTTGTTGCCAACACCAAAGTTGACTCATTATATGCATAATCATGTACCATTTTATAGGCTGGTTCAATGGCTATAAATGGTATGTTTGTATACTTTTCTCTCAAATATTGAACTGATTTTGCACCTGCTGTATTACAAGCAATAACAATTGCCTTACATTTTTGTTCAATAAATAAATTTACTATATTTTCACACAATTCATTAATTTGGTCATCACTTTTATCTCCATAAGGATTATTTTTGGAATCACTATAATAGATATAATTTTCATTTGGTAATACTTCCAAGATTTCTCTTAATACAGTGATTCCTCCAATCCCTGAATCAAAGATTCCTATTGCTTCATTTTTGTTCATTTTTTCTTCCTCTTGTCATTTTATTCTATTTTTATATTTTATTTTTCAAAATTTTTAAACATTTATTATTCCTATTATTTTTTATTTCATTGATGATTTTCTCTCGATTTTCAAAATCATCTTATATAATTTGTCCTTATTGGTTGTTCTTTTTCAGGTACTTCTATTCCTGCCTTTTTTCCTTGTTCTATACATTTTAATAACCATGCCATATTATTTCCTAATGTTCTCATAGTTTGCATTCCTTCTTCATCTTGTACAACTTCTTCTGGCGTATTTCCATGTACCATATTCCAATATTGTGATGAAACAATTGGCATATTATTAATCGTAAAATATTTATTTAATTGGTCAAAAGTTGAAGTGGCTCCTCCTCTCCTACAACTTACTACACAAGCTCCTAATTTATTTTGAAACACTGGTTTTCCTGCATAAAAAACTCTATCCATAAATGAAGTAATCGCTCCTGTTGCTGAAGCAAAATGTACTGGTGTACCAAACACAAATCCATCTGCTTCTTTTGCTTTTTCAATAAATTCATTTACTTTATCATCTACAAAACATTTTCCTGTGTTTTTACAATTACCACATCCAATACAACCTGCTACTGGCTTTACTCCTAACCAAATTATTTCTGTTTCTATATCTTGCTTATTTAATTGTTTTTCAACTTCTTTTAACGCTGTATATGTACAACCTTCTTTATGTGGTCCTCCATTAACTAATAATACTTTCATATCTTTCACTTTCCTTTCAGTTTTATTATCTTTATTTATTAATATATTGATTTATTCGTTTTTTGTGACTCTTTGCTATTTCAAAATTGTTTTCACTTTTCCTTTTCCATCTTGAGAAGTAATTTCCAATATAGCTCCATTTACCATAGCAAATTGTGGTGAAACATGTCCCACATCTGCATCACAAATAATTGGTATATTCAAATCCCCTAAAACATCTTTTACTGTCTGATTAAAATCTATATCATAATCATTTCTAATAAACAATGGTCTACCAAATATAATTCCATTACAATTTTTGAAATATCCTGCTTCTTTCATTTGCCATAATGTTAAATATACGGTTGGTGTGCTCATTTCAAAAACTTCTAAAAACCATACAATACCATCTTCCCTATATGTTTGAATATAGTTTTTTACTTTATCATATTTTGTTCCAATAAACGCTTTTATACAATCTAAACAACCACCAATAGCCCTACCTCTAAATTCTATTTTTTCTTCACCTTTTAAATTCATCCATTTGGTTTCTTGTGTTAAGTGATATCCTTTTTCTAATTTTTCTGTTTCATCTTGAATATCTTCTATACTTTCTTGATTTTCAAGAGGTGGCTCTGGTTGTTCTATTCTAAAATCAATAATTTCTTCATGTTTTTCAAAAGATGTTTGTTCGATTTCTTCTCCACTTGCAATTTTTAAGGCATCTGTTAAATCTCTAAATAATGGTCTCATAGCATATTTTTTTATCATTTCGCAATAAATAGATGGTCTTTCTAACATTGTATTCCACAAATAGTTGATACCTGTAATATCAGAATAGCCTTGCATCCATTTTGGTTTTAATGTTTTTATTTTTTCAAAGTCTAAATATGGTATCATTTCTACTAGAAAATCTCCCCCTTCTGCAAATATGATTAATTTTACATCATCATTTTCTAGTAATTCCATAAATTCTTTTGCTCTTTGTTTTCCTGATGCACTTCTTCCTCTTTCTTCTTTTCTTACACTTTCTGTTTCTATGATTTTATATCCCATTTCTTGTAATTGTTTTTCTGCTAGCTCTAATTTTTTGATTGCATCTTCTTGAGAAACTCCTCCTGATGGTGCACATATTCCTATAGTATCTCCTTTTTTTAAGTTTTCTGGATAATTCATAAACTCTCTCCTTTAATTTTTCTCATTATAACTATATACCATTTTTTAGGATTTTACAATATGAAAAGGCATTTAAACAGGATAAATGCATAAAAATTGTTCCTATATTGGTTCTGTTTTATTTTCTCCTTTCACTTATATATATAAATGATTCTTACATAAACTAAAATGCCCTTTTCCTAAAAAATGGATATGCTTTTTTGATTTTTATGTTAATTTGTGGTATAATAATAGGTGACTATAAATTATAAGGAGGTACATGCCAATGTACAATATTACATCATTAAAGAGAAAAATTGCGAAGGAGGGATTTCAATCTACTATTGATTTTTTGTTGTCTGATAATCTTCCTGAGCATATTAAAGAAGATTTGACAAAAGAGCATGTCTTCAACAATGGGCACCTCTGCCTAAGTCTTCTTTATTCTCTTTAAAGACCTCCCGCGCCGTCAATTTGTTCAGGCGGTGTGTGTAGTTACAAAAGAACCCCTTTCTCGCAAGAGTCTGGGGTTCAATCTTTTTTATTGTATAATAAAATATTTTTATATTAATCTTCATTTCGTTATACATAAATTTCTTATATATTCTTAATATTTCTTTTCTTAAACACTATAAATGTAGGTATCATCATAATTAGGAAATATATCACACAAATGATAATTGACATTGTCATATTCATTCCTTCCATATATGGTAAAGCGCCATTTGCATATATACTCAAATCCCAATTCATAGTCACAAAATATTTCATAAATTGTAAATCATATCCAATAGCCAATTGATTAATAATAGATGCTGCCATATATCCTAATAAAGAAATGGTTATGGCAAGTGTACTATTGGTAAATAAAGTACTAATTGCAAATGCTAATGTTGCTAATAAAATAATCATTGGTAATTGTGTTAATGTTTGTACTCCTAAACTTGCAAATATATTCATTTCTTCCATTGTATTGGTATTAAAGTTATAGGCCACTACTGGTTCTGATAAACTATCAAACCCAAAGATAATACCACCTATTAATATTTGCATAACAAGTGTAACGACAATAATGAAGATAATCATAATCAATGTTGTGATTGCTTTTGCCATTAAGATTTTATTTCTCGTATATGGTTTTACTAATAATAGTTTTATTGTACCTTTATTAAATTCTTCACTTACAATCGTTCCTGCAATCATTACAACAACAACAATTAAAAAGATTCCAAATTGTGAATAGAAGTTTTCTAAAATTCCTTTCAAACTATTTGTATTATAAATATCTTTTCCTGTTTCTAATATATATCTACTTTCTGCTTGGTCTTCTAAATAACTATTATATTCTAACTTTTCTTGATATGTTAATTCTTCTATATTTTTGAAATTTGCTAAACTAGTATTGGCTGTTTGTAAATTTGAAATAGCTCTATTTAAATAATCGGTACCATAAGGTATTTCTTTATTTAATCGAATTTCTGCAATTTCTTTTTCCATTTGTGCATTGTCTAGTTCTGTTTCAATATTTTCTAATACTGCTTTATCTTCTGTTTGTTCTTTTTGAGCGTTTAATTGTTCTATTTGTTGTTCTGCTTTTGCCAAATCTTCTCTTGCAAAATATTTCCAATCATTTTCATCTAATTTTGTAAGTAAATCATCAATTTCTTGATTGATTACTGCTACCTGTTCTTGATTTTTTTCTGCTCCATATTGATAAGTATTTCTTTCTGTTATATATGGTGCAATTCTTTCATTAATAATGGCTAGCTTCCATTCTGCATCTTTGTGTTGTTCCATCATTTCACTTAATTGTATTTCTGATAATAGATTAATATAGGTTGTTACATCACTTGATTTTTCTGGGTTTAGTGTTTCTAATTCACCTCTTAAAGAATTAATATAATTTTCATTATATAAATAATAATCATATTCACTTCCACTATTAGCATATTTAAACATACAATTCATAAAAATTAATAATAAGAATATAACGACCATTGTAATATAAATGGTTTTCTTTTTAAATATTTTAATTAATTCATTTTTCACTAAATTACTCAATGACATTCCCCCCTGTCTTTTCAAAAAATGCATCTTCTAATGTTTTTTCTTCTTGTTTGACTTCATAAATCTTAATTTTGTTTTCTACTAATTTCTCAATCATTTCTGGTACCTTTTCTTTTGACACATTTATCTTAAATCTGTGATTATCTATTACAGTTATATCTTTTATTATATTTTTAACAAGATTTACATCATTTACTTCAAATAATTGTAAATCCTGACTGGTTTCTTTTTTGATTTCAGAAATTTCACTTGTTTCTATAACTTCTCCATTTTTAATAATACATACTTTTGTACAGAAATTATCTAATTCTGCTAAATTGTGACTAGAAATTAAAATAGCCATTTTTTCCTTTGTTGCTAAATCTACTAACAACTCTCTCATTTCCTTAATTCCTTCTGGATCTAATCCATTGGTTGGCTCATCTAATATTAATAGATTTGGTTCATGTAATATGGCTTGTGCAATTCCTAATCTTTGTCTCATTCCTAAAGAATATTTAGATACTTTATCATGAATTCTGTTTTCTAGTTTCACTAATTTTACCACTTCATCAATTCTTTCTTTTGTGATTCCTTTATATAAATTGGCTACTAATTTTAAGTTTTGATATCCTGATAAGTACATATACATATCTGGATTTTCAACAATGGCTCCTACTTTTTTAATGGCATGTGTGAATTCTTTTTCAATATCATATCCATTAATGGTTACCTTTCCACTGGTAATGCTCTGCAATCCTAAAATTAATTTTATGGTTGTTGTTTTTCCGTGCACCATTTGGTCCAATAAATCCTAAAATATCTCCTTGTTTTATTTCTAAAGAAACTTTTTTTAAAATATTTCTTTTTCCAAATGTTTTACACAAGTTTTCACATTTTAATATGGTTTCCATATATTTATCATTCCTCCCCTTTAAAATTTTTTAACTTGTTTACTGTTTCAAATTTTAACATATATTTATTGATTTACAATTGATTTTTTCTTAATATTTTATGAATTTTGTATTTCTTAATTTTTTTGCATAATAAAGAAGTTGCTATACTTAGCAACCTTCCTTTTTTCCTTGTTTTATTTCTTTATATACAATTTCTTCTATATATTCTCTATTTTTATTTACATTTTTTCTAATTTTTGTTCCACTAATGGCATATTTTTGTCTAAGTCTATCTACTTGCACTTCTTCTATATTTAAATCTCTTGCAACATATTTTCCATAAGGTTCACTGTTATAAAAATGCGTGACAGGAATATCTTTTATAATATTTTTTAAATAATCCATTTGAATTTTTACACTTTTTTCATCTAGTCCATATTGTGATGGTGGATTTTTTGCCAATAAAATCTTTACTTCTGGATACAGTTCTTTTATCCAGTTTGCTCTTTGCTCAACAGGTATATCTATTACTTTTGTTTCATATACAAGTACATAAAATTCGTCCATTTCTTTAATACCTTTTTCTATTAAATATTGATGCCCTTTGTGTAATGGAGCAAATTTTCCTATCGTAAATCCAATTTTCATTTTCTTACTTCCTTCTTTTTTGCTTTATTATATCATAAGTTATTTACTTTATCAATTCTATCACAGCTACAAAGCTTTTTCATATAATGACATGAGGTGTTATTATGAATCCATGTGCTTTTGTTAATTTTATCTCTTTACTTGCTTGCGAAATCGCAAAAGATAAAACTCAAGATGAACTTGTTATTTTAGCTGCTTTTTTTACACAACTTGGCGATACTTTAGCCACCCTTGCTACTTTAAATGATAAGTAAACAATTTTTTCTTTACTGCCCATTTAATTCTTTCTTTAATACTTTTTCCATTTCTTGGATAATTTTTTTACCAGTTTCTTTTTTATTAAAATCATAATAATTTGCATTTTTTAGTTCTATAAATTTTGTGTTTGTATTATTAATAAAACTTTTCTTAGCTACTTTTAACAAAGGAATATCTGATATAGAATCTCCAAAAGCAAACAATATTTCATTTTCTTTATCTTTTCTAATTTGCTTTACAATCTGCTCTTTATTATCATCCAAACCATTATTTTGATATTGATTTGTATATATCCCTTTTTCTACTTTGAACTGCACACCATATATTTTATCAATTTTCAATTCATCTTCATACAATTCAATTAGTTCTTGTTGGGCACCTGATATGATAATTATTTTTATTTTATTCTTTTTCAAAAAAGGAAATATATCTTGTTTCATAATGTCAAAAATATTTTCCTCATCTATTTTTTTATATTCTTTTAAAACAGATAAAATATCTTCTTTTTCAACACCTTGTATATATTTCCCATATACTTTCATTCCTTCTTCAGTTAATTGATTATGGTCTAGAGTTCCATTTAAATATTTATGATATACTTCATTATTTTCTTTTACTAATCCCTGTTTTATTTTTCCACTTTCTTCTATCATCTCTAACCACATTAAACATGCATAATTTTTTCTTACGGTTTTATCCCAGTCAAATAAAGCTATATAGTTCATTTTTTCTCCTTTTCAATTACTAAATTTTTTATTTTTTCTTACTTTTCTGTTGATACTAACTTCTTAAATGCTGTTGGTAATGGATATTCCTTTTTCATTTGTTTTTCCGTCACCCATATCCATATGTTATTTTTATTTTCTACCTCCACTTCATAAACTACCATTTTCCACTCTATGTGAGTAAATATATGTTTTGCATGCTTTTTTAGATATAGATTTTTAAATTGTATTTGCCATTGTTCTAAAATTTTTGGAATTTCATCTTCTGATATTTCTCCGAATGACATTTGGAAATTCATATAAATTTGCTAATATCCCTGTTTTTTCACGTTTTCTAATCGCTATTTCATTTTTATATTTTAATATAAAAACTGTTTTGTTTTCTACTTTTCGCTTTTGTTTTTTTATTCTAACAGGTATTTCATTTGTTAGATTTTCTTTATAGGCTATACAAAATTCTTGAATCGGACATTTTTCACATAATGGAACTGTATTGGGCAGACAAATTTTTTCTCCTAATTCCATTAATCCTTCATTAAAATCTCCTGGTTCATCAGGCATAATTTCTAATAATTTCTTCGTGACTTTTCTTTTGGTTTCTGGTAATAGCACATCTTCTTTGCTTGCAAGTACTCGAGAAACTACTCTTAATACATTTCCATCTACTGCTGGTACTTTTTCATTATAACTAATAGATGCAATTGCTCCTGCTGTATATTCTCCTATTCCTGATAATTTTAGTAACTGCGTATAACTGGTAGGTAATTTTCCATCATATTCTTGTTCAATCTGAATAGCTGCCTTTTTTAAGTTTTTTGCTCTACTATAATACCCTAATCCTTCCCACAATTTTAATAACTTTTCTTCTTGTACAATTGCTAAATCTTGTATAGTTGGTAATTCTTTCATAAACCTTGTATAATATTTTTTCACTGCTTCTATTCTTGTTTGTTGTAGCATAATTTCTGAAACCCATATATGATATGGTTCTTTATCTTGTTTCCATGGTAATGTCTTTTCTTGTTTTTGATACCATTTTACAATTGGTTCTACGATTTGCTTTAATTCTTTTTTCATTCTTCGCCCCTAAATTATTTATTTTTTCTTCTTATTTCCATATCCTATTGCAATTTTTTTCTTCTTTTTCTTTAAAAGCCTTAAACATATCTACATGATTCATATTGGCTATACTAAGTAAATATATAAAACAATCTGCTAATTCTTCTTCAATACTTTCATCATATTTCTTATTTACATCTAATGATCCATTTGTATTTTTTCTAATAGCCTTAGCCAATTCTCCTATTTCTTCTATAAATAACATCATTTCTCTTTCAATTGTCACACCATCAAATTTTCTAGCTTTTTTCATATCTTTTATATATTTTTGAATATCTACTATTGTACTGTTTTCATTTAATAATTCTAATTCTTCTTTTAGTTCCATATAATTACTCTTTCTCCTTAAATCTTTACTTTATTCATCAATATCATGTTCTGCAAAATATTCTTTTATCTTTTTTATAACATCTAGTACTTTTTGAACATTTTCTTCACTACAATTTCTTTTCGCATATTCTGAAATTTCTCTCAAATAGCTAATTCCTTTTCCAAATTTTTCTGTCATCCATTTGTAATTCGGAAAAATCCATATATGTAAATGTTTCGAACGTTCTTCTTGTATTAATGTTATTTCATCTACAATTTTTAATTCTTTTAATGCCTTTTCAGCATACATGATAAGATTTCCTATTTCATCTCTTTCTTCTTTATTTAGTTGAGAAAAAGAAGAAATATGTCTTTTGGCATTTATGATTAAAAAACCAGGAATTGGAATTTCAGGATCTGTTCCTAATATTGCATTTTTTCCTTCATAAATAATTCCTCCTGGAATTTGTACTTCTTTTCTTACAATGGCACATCCTAAACAATCAAAACTCCATTCATTTCCTAAAAAATCAACCATTTGATTTGAATTTCCTACGAAATTATTATCATTCATTTTTTGCCTCCATAAAATTTATACTTAATTCCTTTTATTTTCTAAATACTTTTTTATTATTTTAACCACTTCATTATGTACTTTTCCATTGCTAATTACAGCACCATTAATACTTTCATCATATCGTTGTTCATTTCCAAATAAATCTGTAACCATTCCACCTGCTTCTTCAACAATTACCTTTACTGCAGCAATATCACAATTTTTATGTTTTGTACCTGGAAAAATAGCAAGTGTAAAATCTCCAGTTGCCACACACATACAAGCTCTAATAATGCTTCCTAACCCTATAAAATAGGTTTTACTTGCTAATTCTTGTACTACCTCTGATATATTATACTCTGCTCCTATCCATAAATCATAATGACATACACTTCTCATATCATCTAATTCATATTCATTTACAGTGATTTTTTCTCCATTTTTATATACACCTTTTCCTTTTATGGCAGTATACAGAGATTTGGTAAATGGATCAAATACGACTCCTATTTTTGCTTCTCCTTTTATCACTAAAGCAAGTGAAAATACGGCAACTGGAATATGTCTAGCATACATAGCTGTTCCATCCACAGGATCACATACCCATACATAGTCACTTTTTCCAAATTGTTCTTCTTCTCCATCAACTGAATGATAAGGATATTTTTCCTTTACTTGTTTGATTAAATAAGTATTTATTTCTGTATCTGCTAAAGTTACAATCGTTTTATCCCCTTTATAACTAGCCCCATTGTTATCCCTAAAATATTTTAACATTACTTCTCCAGCATATTGGGCAATGTCTTTTGCAAATTCTAAATATTCTTCTAAACTTTTATCCATAATATACACCTTAAATCCTAATCTCTCTTGTTTTATATTATATATGATTTTTAATACAAAAACTAGTAATATATAAAAATTAGTACAAAAAAGAACCAAGCTTATAACTTGATTCTCTCATATATATTTTATGATTCTACTGGATAAACACTAACTTGTTTTTTATCTTTACCTTTTCTTTCAAATTTAACTGTTCCATCTACTAATGCATATAAAGTATCATCACTACCTTTACCCACATTTGTTCCTGGATGTACTTTTGTTCCTCTTTGTCTTACTAAGATATTTCCAGCTAGAACAAATTGACCATCAGCTCTTTTTACTCCAAGACGCTTTGATTCACTCTCTCTACCGTTATGGCTACTACCTTGACCTTTTTTATGAGCCATGCTCTTTCACTCCTTTCGGTTCAGATTTTTTATATCTCTATTTGATTATTCTAAAAATAATTATGCTTCTGCTTTTTCAGCAACTTTTTTTGTTTCAGCTTTTGCACTTGCTGCTTTTGTTTCTGCTTTTTTAGCAGCTGTTTTGATTGATGTAATTTCTACTTTTGTATATGGTTGTCTATGTCCTTGTTTTCTTCTATAATTCTTTTTAGGTTTCATTTTGAAAACAATGATTTTTTTACCTTTACCATGAGAAACTACTTTTCCTTCTACTTTTACACCTTTTACATAAGGATTTCCAACTTGTACTTTTCCATCTTCTGAAACTAGTATCACTTTATCAAAAGTAACTTTTTTACCTTCTTCTGCATCTAGTTTTTCGAAAAATACAACATCTCCTTCTGCTACTTTGTATTGTTTTCCACAGCTTTCAATTATTGCGTACATCTAAAATGCACCTCCCTTATTTGTATACTCGCTAATCCTTAAAAAAGGTAACTAACGCTATTGATTAGTATTTATATACCTTGACTAAGCGGATTACAGTTACCTATTTTACCATAAAATACAATTAGTGTCAACTATTTCAATTGAATTTTTAGCAATATTTATTCGAATTTTTAAGGTACACATGAAATATACATATGTACCTTACCATTTATTTTTTACTATCTATTCTATCTAAAATCTCTTTTGTAAATTCTTCTACTGATTTTGCACCAATATCGCCTTCTTCTCTTGAACGAATAGATACTGTATTTCCTTCTATTTCTTTTTCACCAACAATCAACATATATGGAATCTTTTGTAATTGTGCTTCACGAATTTTATATCCTGTTTTTTCATTTCTATCATCTACTTCTACACGAATACCTTTTTCTTGTAATATTTCTTTTACTTTATAGGCATATTCATGTTGATTATCTGTAATTGGTAGAATTTTTACTTGTACAGGAGCAATCCATACAGGTAGATTTCCTTTTGTTTCTTCTAATAGGAAGGAAATAAATCTATCTGAAGAACCTAAAATTGCTCTATGGATAACCACTGGTCTATGTGCTTTTCCATCTTCTCCTATATACTCTAGTTCAAATCTTTCTGGTAAAGCAAAGTCTAATTGACAAGTTGGGATTGTAACATCATGATTTAATGCTGTTCTAATTTGAATGTCAATTTTAGGTCCATAGAATGCTGCTTCTCCTTCTGCTTCATAAAAGTCAATATTTAACTCTTTTAAAATTTCTCTTAATTGGCTTTCTGCTGTTTCCCACATCTCATCATTATCAATATATTTTTCTTTATTTGCTTTATCTCTTAATGATAATCTATATTTAAAGGCTGATGCTGGAAATCCAAAGTCTTTTTGGTAAACTTCTTTTATTAAATTTAAAACCCTTCCTACTTCTTCTTTGATTTGGTCTGGTCTTACAAATAAATGAGCATCATTTTGGCACATTTGACGAACTCTCTCTAATCCACAAACACTTCCACTTGATTCATAACGAAAATCATGTGCTAATTCTCCTATACGAATTGGTAAGTCTCTGTATGAGTGCATTTGATGTTTATATATTAACATATGATGTGGACAGTTCATTGGTCTTAATACCATTTCCTCATTATCCATTTTCATAACAGGGAACATATCTTCTTTATAATGATCCCAATGTCCACTAGTTTTGTATAAATCCACATTGGCAAGTGATGGTGTATATACATGTGCATATCCTAATGCAATTTCTTTATCTTGAATATATCTCTCTAGTATTCTTCTGATGGTTGCTCCATTTGGTAAATACATAGGAAGTCCTGATCCAACTAATTTATGTGTCATAAAGATATCTAAATCTTTTCCAATCTTTCTATGATCTCTTTGTTTTGCTTCCTCTAAGAAATCTAAATATTCTTGTAATTGGCTAGCTTTAGGGAAAGAAATTGCATAAATTCTTTGAAGCATTTTATTCTTTTCGCTTCCTCTCCAATAAGCACCTGAAGATGAAAGAATTTTTACTGCTTTTACTTTTCCTGTTTTTAGTAAATGTGGTCCTGCACATAAATCTGTAAAGTCACCTTGTTTATAGAAACTGATTTCTTCTCCTTCTGGTAATTCTTCTATCAATTCTACTTTATATGGCTGATCCTTCATTAATTCTAATGCTTCTTTTTTTGGCAATGAAAATCTTTCAATTTCTAAATCTTCCTTGATAATCTTTTTCATTTCTTCCTCAATTTTTGCTTTATCTTCATCTGTAAATGGTGTTTCTACATCAAAATCATAATAGAATCCATTATCAATACTTGGACCAATTGCAAATTTTACATCTGGGAATAATCTTTTTACAGCTTGTGCCATAATATGTGATGTTGTATGCCAATATGCTTTTTTACCTTCTAAATCATCTTCTTGGAATGTATGAATCACTAAATTACAATCTTCTTGTAACTCATATCTCAAGTCCTTTACTTCTCCATTTACTTCTCCACAAGTTGCATTTCTCGCTAACCCTTCACTAATTTTTTTTGCTACTTCTAAAATATTTGTTCCTTTTTCCACCTCTATAATAGAGTTGTCTTTCAATGTAACTTTTAACATAATAAAACCTCCTTTATATTTATCTATTTTCTTGTTCTATACCAATCCCCATCAAGCTCCTTATTCCTTTCTGATAAACAGATTCTTTTTTTCTTTTTACAATATCTTGTTTTTCGTCTTCTGTTAAACTTGTTATGTCCTTTTCTTCTATTCTTTCTCCTTGTTTTTCATCCAAATCTTCTATATGCTGACTTTTTCTAATATCATAATAACTTACTTGTCCATTTTCTTTTGTTTTCTTAAAATTTTTTATTATTTTAATAATGTGGGGGTTATCTTTTAATCTTTCCTTAAAAACATATATCGTTTTTGAACCTTCACTATCCCTTTTTAATTTTTCTGCATATCTTTCCATCTCTATTCCATTTAGGTCATATAGATATCTAACACTTTTAAATATTCTATCTATACCATGTCTTCTATAATCCAGTATACTTACTTTTTCCATTCCTTTATCTATTTTATTATATTGTATCTCTTTTTTAGTTTCTTGTCTTCCATAGTCATCTTCTTGCAATAATGGTAATGAAATTAGTACATTTCTTTCATCTGTTACTCTAAAATGATAATCATTATTATATAACATTTGCATTCTAGGAAGTATAAATTTTTTATATTCCACATCCCCTACACTTTTTCTGCCTGGTGAATACCATTGTATACAATATTTTTCAATCTGATTCACAATATCCACTTTTCTTGGATTACTTAGCAATAACCAATCACAAGATTCTCTTTCTAATTTGCTAAATATTTCACCTTCTGCCTCTATTCTCTCCAAACTTTTTTTACACATAACAAAACACTCCCATGGATTTTTATCCATAGGAGTGCATATATACACGGTTCCATCCTATTTTTCACTTAATTAACAGATGATAACGTATCTTACACGTTTGGCTTGTTCACCAACAACTTAAAGAGTTAGTTTTTCAAATATGTTTTTCTAGATTGGCTTTCAGCTAATAACCTATCCTCTCTTTAGATAACCTTTATTTTACTTTTTCTCTTACTTGTTTTTTCCTTATATTAATTATTGTATTACTTTTTTTAAAAAAAGTCAATAGAAATATTTACTTTTGTTTTTTTATATTGTATAATGTGTACTGTTCAAATAATTTGCTTCTATAGCTCAGTTGGTAGAGTGCAGCCTTGGTAAGGCTGAGGTCACGGGTTCAATTCCCGTTAGAAGCCCCAGAAAAGGGAAATTGGGGACGGACTCATTTTTCCCTTTTTTATTTTTTAGATAATTCAATTAAAAAAAGGAAAAATGAGTCTGTCCCCCAAATTCCCTTAAAGTTCATTTAACATATTTTTAATCGCTTTTTTTCGAATTCTTTGTATTGCATTATCCACTGATTTTACAGGTGAATCTAGTTGTTTTGCAATCGTTATATAACTATATCCTTTTACATATCCATCTAGAACTTGTTTTTCAAATGCACTTAAAGATTTTTCTATTGAACTTTCAATCTGTTCATAATATTCTTTTTTCATTACTGTTTCTAATGGATCTTCTACCATTTTATTATCTAATGTATTAATTAGTTCTATTCCATTTTCTTCTTCATTATCATATGCTGAAGCATTTAATGATAAATAGGAATTCAATGGCATATGTTTTTGTCTTGTTGAAGATTTTATCGCTGTTATTAATTGTCTTTCAATACACATATTAGCAAATGATTTGAAACTATTGTTTTTATCCTTTTTAAACATTTTGATTGCTTTAAACAATCCTATTAACCCTTCTTGAACAATATCATCTCTTTCTGCCCCAACCATAAAGTATTTACTAACTTTTATATTTACTAATTCTTTATACTTATTCATTAAATATGATAAAGCTTGTTTATCACCCTTTTGTACCTCTAATACAATTTGTTCATCTGTCATTCCGTCAAATTTATCCACAGAAAAAAATACATTTTCCTTTTGCATTCGTCAAAATCCCTCCAAAGTGTCCTTTATTATTAGTATTATATCATTGAAATACCTGTTGTCAAGGATTTTCTAATGCTTTTCATATGATTTTAAGAAATTTTTTTACTTTATATAAATCCATATTAGATATACCAAAAAGAACCCAAAAGAGACACACCTTTTTTTAAGGTCTGTCCCTTTTGTTCAATTTTTGAACGATTTGACACGTCCCTATTGTTCAAGTTCTTCTTTTAACATTGGCCATACATCATCTGTTTCCATTCCTTTTTGCCAAGATGCAACTCCTGCTAAATTATTTTCATGAACTAATGAAACTTTTGCTTTTAATGATTCTAGATCTTCTATCCACATTTTTCTTGTATAATCTCCATCCTGATATTCTACATAATATTGTTTTAAATCATCATCCCAATTTTTTTGAACACCATCAGGTAAGACATCTTCAATATCTTCCATATTCACTGTTGAACTTCTCACAACTTCTCCATTAGCATCTTCTGTCCAAATTCTTGTATAGAATGGAATACCTAATATTAGTTTATCTGAATCTATTTCTTCTGTTTGTAAGAATTTTACTAAGTTTAATTCAATCCAATTATATCCTGCTGTTGTTCCTGCTGTTGTGCTAGAAATACCGTTTTGGTCATATGCCATAAATATAATATAGTCTGCTACGTCTCCAATCACATTTCTATCAAAACACATTGACCATGTTTCTCCGCCATCTGGTGCTGTTACATCTACTGAAACGACCATTCCAATTTCATTTAGTCTTGGTGTTAGTTCTATAATAAATCTTGAATATACATCAGCATCTTCTTGTTTCATATTTTCAAAATCTATATTAATTCCATCTAAGTCATATGCAACACATGCATTAAAAATTTTCTCTATTAATTCTTTTCTACTTTCATAACTATTCATAATATCTGATGTAATTTCTAAACTTTCTCTTGCTGCTACTGCATTAGATACCATTGGCCATACTTTATATCCATTACCATGTGCCCAATCAATATATGCTTGTCCACTTTCTCCTACATTTTCTCTGAAGTTTCCATTTTCATCTATATAGAAGAATGCTGGTGATACAACATTTACCCCCTCTATGGTTGTCCCTGTTCTATCAGGTGCACTTCCAAATTCTGAATAATAATCCCATGTCATATTGATTTTTCCTTCAACTTGTTTTTCTTCTGGCATATCTTCTCTAACTGTGTATTCATTTGCTAGTTTATTGGTTTTTACATATCCAATTTTCCCATTTTCTGTTCTTATTCTAGAATAATTTCCATCAGAAGAAATGACAACAACAGCTTCTCCTTCTTCTACTCTATCAACTGTTCTTGCTATAAAATTGGTTGAAGATTTTACTGCTAAATTAGAAGTTACAATTGCCTTTTTTTGTTCTTCATCTAATGAGTCCATTGTGATAATTTTTGTTTCTTCTATATTTCCAATTTCTATATCATATACTTCTGTCATTTCTGAAATTGGTATGTATATGACACCATCTCTTTCCATTGCATGTGCAGATGTTGTTTTATCTGCTCCATTAATATTGATAACATTTTCTTCTAAACTAACTTCTGCTATCTTTTTATTATATGTCGTAATGACTTTATTATTTTCTTCTTCTAAATAAATATATTTATCAAAGAAATTGGCAATATCATCTTCTGATAAGTATATAACGCCATCTTCTTGTATAATTTCATTTCTTAAGTTTGATGTTACATTTGTATTATTAATGATTAAATTGGTTGTTGTATTATTGTCTAATATAATATAATTGTTTGCTATCATAGCAATAATAAACAATACAATAATGGCTAATATAGTAATTCCTGTTCTGATAATGATTTTTTTCTTTTTTTCTACTTCTTCAACTGACATTCTTTTTGGTTTGTTCATATTTCTTACTTTTGGTTCTTTTCCTAATTCTCTTTTTCCTCTACCCATTCTTCTCTCCTTTGTACTTCATTTTATTTTTTGTTTTATTGTATAGAAATCTTTCGTTTCATTATACAAGTTTACTTTATTACTATAACATAAAAAAAATATTTATCAAATATAATTTTATATTTTTTTCATTTTTCTTAATTCTGCTTTTTGCTCTTGTGATATTCGATAAGATTCTACTGCTTTTTGCAATGCCTTATTATATGTAAATTTATCTATTCTAGCTTGTTTTAAATATTGTAACGTTTTGTTATAAAATTTAATTAAACAAATAGAAATAGCCCATGCTACTGCCATTTGAACATAATATTGATCACTTTTTATATTATCAAATATAGCAAAATTCTTCTCTAAATATTCTTCTGTTATATAATAGTCTAATATCATCACCACACCAAATCGAATTTCAAATTCTTTATCTGATGTTACATATTTTTGTAAAAAATCCCACATCTCTTTTACATGTTTTTTCGTCATTTTTAGTCCTGCACAAAACACATCACAAACTGCCCAATTATCAATTTTAGGCACAAATTCTTCTATATCTTTTAATATATTTTGTATGCCTTTATCTTTATCTTTTTCTAATCCAATTAACATTCCTTGTAACATAATTTCTTCATAATATTCATTATCAATATTTTTCAGCAACTCTTTTATTTCATATTCCTTTGCTAATTTTTTCGCATAATCTCTAAGAACTGGCACTCTTATCCCTAATATATTTTCTGTACCAGGACATAATCCTTTATGAAATTCTCTATATTTCTCATCTACTAATTGCTTTAATTCTTTCTTTATTTTTTGTTTCATCTATCCATTCTCCTTTTGAGATCAAATTGGATCAATTAGGGGCAATTGGGGACGTTTCTTTTTAGACCCTTTTATCCATATATCAAAATCTTTGACATCTTTAACACTTTTTTTCCTTACTCTACTATGACATATTTTTACTACAATTTCAATAATATTAACTATATTTTAAGAATTTAATTTTATATATTGCATATTTTCTTTTTTATTTGTATACTAAATTTATATAATATTGAAAGGAGTTTTGATATGGAAGAAAATGAAGTTCAAAATATACCTACTGAGAATAAACTTTTTGGAAAAACATTTTTCTGGATGTTTTTAGGTCTACTAGGTTCAGCCTTAATTGCTTGGTATACATATTCTTCAGGATTATTTTTTACAATTTTACTAGAAGATTCTTTTACAGGATTATTGATTATAGAATTAATTGCTGTTTTACTATTCAGTCTGCTATTTAGAAAATTGCCACCAATCATTGTTGGTATCCTGTATTTTGTATACGCTGCATTAAATGGGGTTACATTATCTGTCATTTTTGCTGTTTTTGAATTAAATTCAATTATTATGCTATTTATCGCTTCTGCTTTAATTTTTGGTGTTTTAAGTTTGATTGGATATAAAACAAATAAAGATTTAAGTAGTTGGCGTACATATTTAAATGTATTTTTGATTATTGGTTTAATTCTTAGTTTAGTAAATTTATTTTTCTTTGACAGTTCTTTATTTGATTTAATATTAGACTGGGTAATCTTAGCCGTATTTTTTGGAGTTACTATTTATGATATTAATAAAATAAAAGCTTTACAATTAGAACCTAATATTGACCAAGAAAAAATATATATTTATTGTGCAATGCAATTATATCTTGATTTTATCAATATTTTCTTAAGAGTTCTTTCTATCTTTGGAAAGAGAAGAAACTAAATATTAAAGAGATAATACTTTTTTATTATCTCTTTTCTTTATATATAAATTATAGATTCATTACCTTTTTCCTTTCTAATAACTCCATTTTATACTGTCCAGTTCTTTTAATATCTTTTCAGCCAGCTTAGGTTCTATCATATTTATAAAATAAGCTTTTCCATATAAATGTTCTTTATAAAAGGCTTTTCTTACCTGTATATGTTCTAAATGGCTAGAAACACCAAATTTTTTACAATAATAAATTTCTTGCTCTAATTCTCTTTTATATTTTTTTGGTATTGTTACTTTTCCAGAATTTAAGTTTAATCCTGTAACTTCTTGCCTTTGCCCTTTTTTCTGAATCCTTGTTTTTTTATTATTTAAGGTAAAACCTTCTTCTTGTATAATATCATTCACTATTTCTAAACAGTTTTTAATATTTTTGTTTCCTGAAATTGTTATATCATCTGCATATCTACTATATCGTGCATTATATTTTTTGCAAAGTCCATTTATTCTACAATCTAATCTTTTGCAATATATATTTGCAAGCTTGGGACTAGTCGGCGCACCTTGTGGTAACTTATTATCATCTATACATATTAATGCTAAACAATAAGCTACTGATTTGCTATATCCTGCTTTTCTAAATATTTTATATACTTTTTGCATATCAATTGAAGGAAAAAAATCAGCAATATCTATATTTATAATACATTCTTGATTCAAATGTATTTGCGCATTATTTTTAATAGATTTATTTTTTTCAAAACCTGTTGCAAAATTAGAAACTTCCATTTTATTAAGTATATTCCTAAGTATCCATTTTTGAATAAATTTTAGTGTTGTACATGGTATAGATATTTTTCTTTCTCCACCACTTTTTTTAGGAATACTAACCGTTTTATAATTTTTTCTGTTTTTACCAAAAATTATATATGCAATTTCCTTTTTTTTCATTCCTATTAATAAACTAAGATGTGTTAAATCAAATATTACTGGAAGATTGTTATCCAATAATCTTCGTGCATATTCTATGACTTCTTTTTTATATTCTTCTGAATATTTTTGTTCTGTCATCTTCTTATTTAAGGTTTCCAAATATATTTGCTTTTTTTCTATTTCTTATCACCTCTGCACTATTTAATATATATCATCACTATTCTATATTTGCTACCAAAACTAAATACATGACATTAAATCATGTAGAATTTAAACTTACTATGCTAAATGTAAGTAAGTATTAGATATTTGCCCGTTACTTTATCATTACTTACTTACATTTAGCATAGTAAGTTTAAATAAAGTAACATTTTCATTTTGAATAAGCAACTTGCTATTCTCATTCTAACAAATATAGAATAGGATTTAACGTAAATTAAGATGTTTTCCTGGAATATATATATCATTTTGTTCATTTATTATGATATATCCTGGAATTATCGTATCATCTATTATTTGATACGTGTTTCCTTTTTCTTCTATTTCTTTTAGTCGAGTTTTTCCTTTTTTAGTAATATTGATTAAATAATCTTTATACTCAATAAGATTTTCTTCTATCATTTCATCTAATATGTCATTTCCTACTGATGCTTCTATGCCTATATTTTTTAATATCTCTATTATACTATAATTCTCATTCTTTTTTTCTAAATATTGCAATATTAAAATTTTTCTATAATCATCCAATTTTTCTACCTCTATTTTTATAATTTTCTATTAGTCTTTTTTTTCTGTTTTCTCTTAATTCCTTTAGTCCTATTCTATTGCTATCTCTATTTCTTGGAAACAATGCTATATTATCATCATTATCTACCCAAAAAATTCCCAAAGTATTATTAGGGGTATTATTATAAAATGCAACAAGTCCCTCTGTCTCTCCATACCCTAACTCAAAATTTTCAGGTATATTATGCTTTTTAGATAATAGTATAAATTTTTTCTTTATTTCTTGTATCTCTTTGTCATCTTTGTCTTGAAAAACTTCTTTTGTAAATGCCTTCATTTTTTTATTTAAACATATAATTTCTATATTATACCCCATTTCCAATAATTCTTTTTGTAATTTATCCGCAATTTCTTTTATTGCATATATTACTAAAATATAGATTTTTTTATTTTTTAAGTCATCTTTATACATTTCTATATATGTTTTTACGGTCTTTCCTGTTCCTATACAATCATCTATCAATACAATTTGATTAACTTTTGGTTTTTTCATTCTTCCAATATCTTCAATTCTATTTTTCCTTGAAACTTTATTAATTTGTGTATATTCTATAAAATACTCCATTGAACTATTTGCTCGTCCATCTGCATTTTTTATTATACTATAAACTGTATTTTCATTAGAAATGTTATAATCATTGATTAATTTTTCGTGCAATTTTTTTAAATAAAAGTTAACTCTTTGTCTTCCATAATATTCAAAATTTTCTAGTAACTTTACACATATTTCCTTTTCCTCATTGTATTTTATCCAAAGTTTATATCTTTTTTTTAGTTCTTTTATATTTGCATCATCTTTTTCATTCCACTTTTTAATACAATTTTTTATTACTTTTTTCTCCATATACACCTCACATTGTATATTTTACCATATTTTTCTAAAAAATTCTACATTTTTTGTAATTTATATCCATTAAATATATCGTTATTCTTTAAAATTTTTCATATAAGCATATCTTTTGGTTGATTATGTAAAAATGCAATAAACTTATTTTTTATTTTATACAAAAAATAAAGTATATGATTATAATAAATTACCATACACTTTACTTTTTTCACTATTTTTATTTCAAAATATTAGAAATGTATAAACTATTTAACATTAAATTTTCTATTACTCATAAAACCGTTCTTCTTATGATATATAGTATATCCTCAAAGTACTCTTTTCGTAAGGTATACCATATTCTATTTCATTTCTAACCGTTCTTCGACTTCGAATTGAGAATTATATAAATCAGCATAAAATCCATTTTTTGCTAGTAATTCTTCATGTTTACCTTGTTCTACAATGTCCCCATGATTCATAACTAAAATTAAATCTGCATTTTTTATGGTTGATAATCTATGGGCAATAATAAAGCTTGTTCTTCCCTTCATTAGATTATCCATAGCTGATTGTATTTGTATTTCTGTTCTTGTATCTATTGAGCTTGTTGCCTCATCTAATATTAATATTTTAGGGTCTGCTAATATAACTCTTGCAATGGTAAGTAATTGCTTCTGACCTGCTGATATATTGGTTGATTCTTCATTAATTAATGAATTATATCCATTTGGTAATGTTTTTATAAAATGATGAACATGTGCTGCTTTTGCTGCTTCTACGACTTCTGTATCTGTTGCATCTTCTTTGCTATATTTGATATTTTCTTTTACCGTTCCACCAAATAACCATGTGTCTTGTAAAACCATACCAAACATTTTACGAAGTTCTCCTCTATCAAAGTCTTTTACATTATGACCATCAACATCAATTTCTCCATCTGTTACATCATAAAAACGCATTAACAATTTTACCATTGTGGTTTTCCCAGCTCCTGTTGGTCCAACAATTGCTATTTTTTGTCCCTCATGTACACTGCTATTGAAATCTTTTATAATTGTTCTATCTGGATCATATCCAAATTTAACATGCTTAAATTCTACATTTCCTTTTAATTTAGACGTATCAATATTTCCTTTAGCCGTTATTTCTTCTTCTGGTTCCTCTAAAAATTCAAAAATTCTTTCTGCTGCTGCCATCATAGCTTGTAACATGTTAGAAATTTGCGCCAATTGATTGATTGGTTGTGTAAATTGTTTATTGTATTGTATAAAACTTTGAATATTACCAACTGTAATGGTTCCTTGAATTGCTAAATATCCACCAGCTACTGCCACTGCTACATATCCTACATTTGATATAAAGTTCATAACAGGATGCATTAAACCTGATAAGAACTGTGATTTCCAACCAGAATGATATAATTCATCATTGGCCTTCTCGAAATCTTTTGTTACTTTTTCTTCAGCATTAAATACTTTTACAATATTTAATCCACCATATATTTCTTCTACTTGACCATTTACATGTCCTAAATAGTCCTGTTGCCTTGTAAAATATTTTTGTGATTTCTTTACAATAAAGGTTACTAAAATTCCTGCTATTGGCAATATAACTAACGAAATTAATGTCATTTGCCAACTAATAGAAAACATCATAACCAAAATACCAATAATCGTACATACAGATGTGATAATTTCTGTAATACTTTGGTTTAGATTCATACTTAATGTATCAATATCATTTGTAATGATTGATAAAACTTCTCCATTTGTCTTTTTATCAAAATATTTCATTGGTAATTTATTAATTTTGATTGCCACATCATTTCTTAATTTATAAGTGATTTTTTGCGCAACATTTGTCATCAAAAATCTCTGCACAAAAGAGAACAATGCACTGATAACATATAATCCTAATAGTGTTAAAGCAATTTGACCAACTTTTCCAAAGTCAATACCTGTTCCACCACTTAATTTGCTAACCAAACCATTAAAGATTTCTGTTGTTGCATTTCCTAATATTTTAGGTCCTACAATGGTAAATATGGTACTGCCAATTGCAAATATCATAACAATAATAATTGGTATTTTATATTTTACTAAATAAGAACGTATTAATTTTTTAGTTGTTTTCTTAAAATCTTTTGCTCTTTCTGTTGTTTGACCTCCTCTAGGTCCTCCCATTGGTCCTGGCATATTACTTACCTCCTTTCTCGCCTAATTCTTCTTCAGACAATTGTGATAAAGCAATTTGCCTATAGGTTTCGTTATTTTTCATTAATTCTTCATGTGTACCCATTCCTACCATTTTTCCTTCTTCTAAGACAATAATTTTGTCTGCATTTAAAATGGTACTAATTCTTTGGGCAACAATAATCACTGTTTTATTTTTTGTTCTTGTAGCTAGTGCTTCTCTTAAAGCTCTATCTGTCTTAAAGTCTAAGGCTGAAAAACTATCATCAAACACAAAGATTTCTGGATCTTTTGCAATCGCTCTTGCAATAGATAATCTTTGTTTTTGACCTCCTGATACATTTCCTCCACCTTGTGCGATTGGGTCTTGGTATTTGTTTTCTTTCTCATTAATAAATTCTGTTGCTTGTGCAATTTCTGCTGCTTCTATCATTCTTTCATCTGACATAGTTTCATCTGAATATTTGATATTAGATTCTATAGTTCCTGAAAATAACACACCTTTTTGTGGTACAAATCCAATAATATCTCTTAAATCTTTTTGTGATACATCTTTTACATTGACACCATCTATGCATAATTCTCCACCTGTCACATCATAAAATCTTGGTATTAAATTAACAACCGTTGATTTACCACTTCCTGTACTTCCAATAATTGCTGTTGTTTTTCCTGGTTCAGCTGTAAAGTTAATATCCTCTAAAATTTCTGTATCTGCATCTGGATACCTAAATGAAACATTTTTGAATTCTACTAATCCTTTTTTATTTGGAGCAAATTTCTTTACTTCTTTTTTATCTTTGATGCTTGGTTCTGCCTCTATAACTTCATTGATTCTTCTTGCAGAAACGGCTGCTCTAGGAAGCATAATTGAAATCATAGATATCATTAAAAATGCCATAACAATTTGCATTGTATATTGGATAAATGCCATCATATCTCCAACCTGCATAACGCCTTGATCTACATTATGACCACCTACCCAAACAATTAATATCATAATTGCATTCATAATGAACATTAATAAAGGCATCATCATAGACATAGCTTTATTAACAAATAAGTTTGTTTTCATTAAATCTTTATTTGCTGTATCAAATCTTGCTTCTTCTTTTTTCTCTTTATTAAAAGCTCTAATAACTGGTAATCCTGTAAGGATTTCTCTTGAAACTTCATTTAATTTGTCTATTAAATCTTGTAATTTTCTAAATTTAGGCATTGCAATAGCAAATAAGGTTGCTACGATAAATAGAATAGCAATAATGGCAATTCCGATAATCCATGCCATAGAATTATCTGTACTAGTAAGTACTTTTACAAATCCACCAATACCAATAATTGGCGCATAAACAACAACTCTGAATAGTATTGTAATTAATTGTTGTATTTGTTGTACATCATTTGTACTACGTGTAATTAGTGAAGCTGTTGAAAACTGATTTAATTCTGCATTTGAAAATGTAATCACTTTTTTAAATACTTTTTCTCTTAATGTTTTTCCTAATTTTGCAGCTACTCTTGATGATAACAACATAATAGATACTGCACATATCATTGTAATTAATGCAATTCCTAGCATTTGTAATCCTGTTTGGAAAATATAACGATTTTGAATATCGTCTGTATTAATACCTGCGTTTACATAGATTTGTTTTACTGATGAAATAGCTGCTTGTTCTTTTATAGAATCACTCATTTCTTCAATCTTTTTTGTAAATTCTGATAGAACTTGGTTTCTTTGTTCTTCTGGCATTTGTTCAATAATTTCCATTAAAGACATATTTTGAATATATCCTCTTTGTGCTTCAGGAACGTTTTGTAATAATTGCTCTTTTATCTGCTTTTCCGTTTCTTCACTTGTAACAGTTGTCATTTCCATTAATGGATCTATGATAATTCCTGATAAAGTTTCTTCTTGTTCTTCATTTAAATCTTTTAACACATATATGGTATCTTCTTGAACTTCATAATCATTTCCATAATATTGTTTAATAATTTTTTCTTCTTGCTTATTTTGTGTTTCACCAATCAATGTATAATTTTCTAATATCTCATCATCTTTATCTGTGAAAATCAACATATTGTCCATATCTTCTTTAGAGATGATTTCTGGTATAGGACTTGTAATTCCACCAGCTTGTATACCTTCATTAACAATTTTTGAAGTATAATCTGGTAATGCTAAATCTGTTGCAGCTTGTATACAAAGCAATATAACAATTACAATAACTGCTCCTAGTGACTTTTTTAGGTTCTTTAATACTTTTAGCATATTTTTCTCCTTCTTTCCTTTATTTAGATTTTTAGGATATATCTATAAACCATTTTTAGACAAAATTAAATGACACTGTACTATTTATTATATGTGACACAGTGTCATTAGTCAATATCTATATTGTGAAATTTTTGTGAATTTTATTTACATTTTTCTAAATACACCTGCAACTTTTCCCAATATCTCACAATCTGGTACAATAATTGGATCCATTGTAGAATTTTCTGGTTGCAAACGAATATGGTCTGTTTCTTTATAGAATGTTTTAACTGTTGCTTCATCTCCAATCAAAGCAACAACAATCTCTCCGTTATTTGCTGTATTTTGTCTTTTAACAAGAATATAGTCTCCATCTAATATTCCTGCTTCTATCATACTTTCTCCTCTAACAGTTAGCATAAAACTTTCTGAATTTCCAACAAAGTCAATTGGAATTGGAAATGTATCTGTAATATTTTCTACAGCTAATATTGGCTCTCCTGCTGTTATTTTTCCTATAATAGGAACTTCAACTAATTCTTTTTGTGTATAGAAATCTTTACTTGATGTTACTTTAGATTCACCAGAGGCACCTTTTAATAATCTTAAAGTTCTTCCTTTTTTGTCTTTTTTCTTAATATATCCTTTTTCTTCTAGTTTTGCTAAATAGCCGTGTACTGTTGCTGTTGAATTTAGTCCAACAGCTTTTCCGATTTCTCTTACTGATGGTGGATATCCTTGTGTCATAATTTGTTTTTCAATAAAATGTAAAATTGATTTTTCTCTCCTATTTAATTCTGGTTTCTTTTTTGGCATTTTCTTCACTCCATTCTCCTATTTTGTCTCATCATATCATACAAACAAAAAAATGTCAAACATAAGTTTTGATTTTTTTGAATTTTTTCGAACATATTTTTCTATAAATTTCCTTTTTGTAAATCTTGTACAAATTTTTCTTTTATTTCTAGAGGTAATACAATTAGATTAGATATATTTTCTCTTTTCACAATTTCAGGAATGTATTCTCCTGAATCTTTGTATTCTGGATTATTTGAAAATTCTTCACCATCTCCTGTTCCAAATTCTCCATTTACATATTCACATAGAAAAAAATATTCTTTCATATTGACTCTACTATTTTCTAATTCATATAATTTTTTCTCCACTTTTACATTTATGCCAAATTCTTCTTTAATTTCTCTTATGACACCTTCCTCTAGTGTTTCTCCTTCCTCTAAATGTCCTCCTGGAAAAGTATAGTATTCTTGATAATCTTTATTTCTTATAACATTTTTTCTATGCATTAATACAAATCCACCATTCATGGGAACAATTCCTGCTACTCTGATTGCCAATTTATTTGTTTCTTTTTTCATAATAAAAGACCTCCTATAATCATATATTGATATTATACAAAAGGTCTTTTATTTTTTCAAATTTTATTTTTCAAAAGTTGGTAAACCATTAGAATCTAACTTCCATGTATATAATTCTACTGCATAATCATTTTTATGTTCTTTGGCATATGTATTTAGTTTGTTTATTACACTTTCATCTCCTTTAGAAAATGCTATGGAATTTTCATTTGCTATAACTTTTTCATTTACTATGGTATCTAAATAGTAACAATTTTGAAGTCCTACTATTGCTTCTTCATGTGCATAATAAAAATTTCCTGCTGTAAGTCTTTTAGATATGATTTCTCCTATACTACATGAATTAATTATATTTCTAGTTCCTTTACTATGATATGCTGTTCCTATTATTCCGCTTGATGTATGGTATCCAACATTTGTTCCATTTGTAATAATTTCTCCTTTATTATATGAATTTACTATTGTTATAGAACCACCTGCATCAACATATGCCACTATCCCACCAGCTCTACCACTACTTTCTATCATTGATAAGTTATAACAATTTATGATTTTTCCTCCAGATGCTGTATTAGCAATTCCTCCAACTTGCGTTCCCTTAATTTTCCCTGAAACATAGCAATTATAAAAATCAGTAAAATAACTATTTTTAACTATTCCTCCAACCTCTCCACTTATGATATCTACATTGGTTAATCCTAGATTTTTTATTGTCGCTGTATTTAATTTATTGAATAACCCTCCTCCATCTTCTATATTTTCATATAAATTCTGTATTTCATAATTTTGCCCATCAAATATTCCTGCAAACGCTTGTGTCCTAAGAACATTAGAATCACTGATTGGCATAAAGCCTACTCCATTCTTGTCCATTAGCAAATCTCTTAAATTTTGTGTACTATTTTCATCTATCACATATGCTTCTTCGCCATCGTCATAACGCCATGTCATTGACAAATCCGCATATGATACTGTTGAATTAAAATTTAAAGTTTGAGTTAGTATAAAATTTTTGCCTGAAAATGTATTTCTTTCTGCTTCTTTTATTTCTCCATTTTCTATATAATTTCCTTTTCCTCTTGAGATATTAGATAATACTACCAAATCTTCTATACAAGAAATTTCATATGGATGATCTGTACTTCCATCTAATGTTTCTCCTTCTTCTCCTATTGTAAAATCTCCTGGATTTTTATCTATATTAATAGGATATTCTCCTTCTACATTTCCATCTCTATCCACTATATAATATCGATTACTATCAATAAATATAACCTCAAATTCATCTCCTATATCTGTTGCCTTTGTTTTTCCTTCTTCTGTTTCTTTATCTAATTCACTTTGCAATTCATCTTCTTCTATATTTCCATACTTATTATTTCCCATTGCTTGCACAGTTGCTTTTTCTACTATCTCTTTTTCACTGGCTATTTCTGTTTCTTTTTTTGCTTGTCCTGCATTTCCTATAATTCCATTATCTCCTGTTATTGCACTTATGGTAATTCCTGCTAAAATTAATAAAACAATAATGGTTATCACTAATGCCAATAATGTAATTCCCTTTTGATTTTTCATTTTACTTGTTTGTATGTGTTTTTTCATCTTTTATACCTCTTTTCCTTTGTTTTTTACTTTTCTAGTCATTTTTGAAATTTCTTTCAGTCCAATACTTAAGGTATAAAAGAAAAATCCGGAAATGTTTAATATAGTGAACATATCAAACATTTTCGGATTTCTTTTTTCTATATTTTCTAAAATATTTTTCTCTATTTTTATTCTTCTTATCTATTGACTTTCCTGTAGTTTATTGGTACTATATGTTTAGTTTTTACATCGTTAAGTATTGGACTTAACGATTTTTTATATTTTATTTTTCATTTTTATCTATAATTTTTTTACAAACTCACATATAATCTTGTTGTCTTGTCTATAAAAATTTATATCGTATTCAGACTCCTCATTCTTATATGTTTTACTATATAATCTTCCTTCAGTATATATACTTTCTTCTACTGGCAACTCAAAGTCTACACTACTTTCTCCATACAATTGCTCTGTTTCTTTATATGCATCTTCTGTTATTTCCATATATCCTTCACACAACATTTCGAATTCTTGCATAATATTCCTTACTTTTGTTGTTTTATCTTCATATTTGTTTAATGTATATTCTGTTTTATATATGTTTAGATTTTGTGTACCTCTTGCATAAATTAACTTTCCTTCTATTTCTCCTGCTTGTACATTTGCTTTTATTTCATATGTTTCTTTTCCTGTAATATATTTTGATGATATTTTTTCTTTTGTTTCTTCTGTTTCATATGGTAAACTTTCTATATTTTCCACATTCATTAGTTCTGATAAATCCACATTTTCTAATATTTCTGTATTTTCTTCTACTTTTTTATTATTTGATATTACAACGACTAGGATAACAAGCAAAAGCACGATTCCTGCTATGATTGCTCCTATTATGATCTTTTTCTTTTTTTCTGACATATAGCCTCCTATTTTATTTATATTTTACCACTATTCTATTTTTATATAATTGTACGATTATTCCAACTAGAATATCCATTGTTGTCCATCCAATTCGCCATATTTTCATTTACTATGATATTGCATGTCGTTGGTACATACCAGAACATTTCTTTATATACAGTACATGTTTCTAGTATTTCAATTTTTCTTATATCTATTTTTTCTAATTTTCTACACCCATAAAACATTAAATTGCAACTACTCAAACTTGTAGTTTCAAAACTACTTAAATTTGCTTCTTTTAAATTATCACATGCATGGAATAGCATAGACATATTGGTTACCTTACTTGTATCAAAATTACTTACATCTATTGATATTAGATTGTTACAAACAGCAAACATACATTCCATACTAGTTACATTACTTGTATCAAAATGACTTACATCTAGCTCTGTTAAACTACTACAACCATTAAACATCCTATTCATATCGCTTACTTTGCTTGTATTAAAATTAGTTACGTCTAGCTCTGTCAAACTACTACAACTACTAAATGTACTTGTCATGACGGTTACGTTACTTGTATCAAAATGACTTACATCTAACTCTTTTAAATTTGCGCATCCAGCAAACATTGAATTCATATTCGTTACTTTACTTGTATCAAAGTTCCTAATATCTAAAGTTTCTAAAGCTCCATACCATCTAAACATCATGTTCATATTAGTTACATTTCTAGTATCAAAACTTGATAAGTCTAAATTTTTCACTTTACAACTATCAAACATAGAACTCATATTAGTTACATTTCTAGTATCAAAACTACTCACATCTATACTTGTTGCTTTACAGTTTTTAAACATGGCTGCCATATCTGTTACATTGCCTGTATCAAAGTTTTTTAAATTTAAACTATCTACACCACAATTTTCAAACATTGAATTCATTTTCGTCACTTTACTTGTATTGAAACTTTGTGTATTTACTCCTTTTAAATTACTACAATTTTGAAACATCAATGCCATATTTGTTACATTACTTGTATTAAAATTCGTTAAATCTAATTCTGTTAAATTACTACATCCATTAAACATCTGATACATACTTGTTACATTCTCTGTTTTAAAATTACTCACATCTAAACTTTCTATATTACTACAATTTACAAACATAGATGACATTGATGTAACTTTTTCGGTATTAAAATCACTCACATCAAGTTCCTCAGTTTTACAGTTTTCAAACATGTTATCCATTCGTGTTACTAATCCTGTATCTAAATATTCTAACCCTGTTATTGTTACCTCTTGATTTTCCACACCAGAACCTATATTTTTAAATAAATAGATTGAATTACTGTTTGCAACTACTCCTCCATTTCCTGCAATTGTTACATCATAATATCCATCTTCATTCACCTCATACCATGCTAAATACATTCCGTTTTTACTTTGTGATACATCCCATGTATTTTCATCATCTACACTATGTCCCTCTAATGATGTAATTATATGAATATTTTGTATTTTTCCTCTTTGTACTTCATTATTTCCTAAAAATCCTCCATCTGCTAAACCACCATTCCAACTAACAGATACTAAAGTTGTATGATCTTTTATTGCATATGGTCCAAAACATGCTTCTCTTTCTATCTCTCCTACGACAATTCTTACCCACAAGTAATAGTCTCCTCCTACTGTATCACTACTATATACAGTTGTCGTTCTAATTCTTCCTTC
>CALXZX010000015.1 GCA_944393375.1 uncultured Clostridia bacterium
CAAACTAAAGTGTTTTTTCAAGCTCTTTAAACTTCTTTCTTTTTTTGGCTAAAAAACTTTTAAAAAATTTACTTGTTTGGTACTCTATTTCTTTCGAAATATTTTCCGCTTCGGTTTATTCTCTAAAGGATTTTATTGTTTACTTTTCAATGTACTTTTCTTCGTTCCTCTTGTGGAACGAGTTGCATTATACTATACCTTGTTTTGTTTGTCAAGACTTTTTTTGACATTTTTTTATTTTTTTATTTGGGCAAAATAAAAAACTAGTAATGCTCTTTTCTTGTCTTATTCTATTATGTATTATTATTACTAATTCTCTTGTTATTTTTATTATTTTGTCTGTTGCAAGGTACTTATTTATAATAGCATTTTTATTTTTTTATGTCAATACTTTTTTTCGATTTTTTTTATGTTTTTTTGTGGAAAGTTTTGACATAAAATCTACAACATGATTTGTAGTAAAATTATATTAACATCTTTATTGATTTCTGTCAATATATTTTTTAATATTTTTAAATTTTATCTATTTTCTTTTTTACTACTTATCCCTAAATACCTGTTTTTAAACAACCTTTCTTATATTATAGTAGAAAAAAGTACCAAAAAGCATATCCTTCTTGGTACTCTTATCTTATTATTTATTTTCATATAATCTTTCTAATACAATAATGAACATTGCATGACTCCACCCTAAACCAATTACCCAATTTGGTTTTAATGTATTGTTATCCACTTGTTCTCCTATAAAATAATGTTTTCCAACTGTCTTTACAACAAAATCAAATGTTTCTTTAGCTTTTTGTTTTTCTCCTGCATCTAAATAATATAAAGTCATCCACAAATTTGAAATTGGCCATGGATTTCCATTCATATAATGATCTTGTTCAAATCTTTGATATCCTCCCGTATAGGTTCGTATACTTAAATTCATTTTTTCAATTGTATTTAGAATCTTTCTTTCTTTTGGTTCAAATACATGGAATGGTTCTACTGCACCTAACATACTAATATCCATTTTCTTATCTTCTGTATTTCTTAAATAAGAATTTGTTTCCTTATCATACATCTTTTCATTGATAAAGTTTTTAATTTCTGTTTGTAAATATTGTAATTCTTTTTCTGATTTTAATATTTTTTCTTCTTTTAATCGATTATTGTCAAATTCAGAAACATTTTTGTCTAATACTCTATACATTTTCATAATACATTCAAAGGCAGCATAGATACTTGATAAAGAATATAAATGAATTCCTTCATGCATTTCCCAAATATCATAACTAACATGTATCTTATCTTTATTAGAATAAAAACTGTTTTCAATTTCTTCTTTTACAATATCTCCATCTAAGTCTTTTATTTCAAGCCATTGTTTTACATATTTCTTTAAAAACTCTATTGCTTTTTCACACATTTTCAAATTGTCTTTTAAGAATTTCTCAGATTTTGTGTATTGATAATGTTCATACACTCCATACACAACACTTGCAGTTTCATCTATTTGATATCCCCAGCAAGGTGCTAAGTTTCCATCTGTATAAAATCTTTGTTCCCACATTCCATTTTTACTTTGTGTCATTTTGCAGAAATTCTTATAAAACTTTTCTGTTTCTTTTTGCATATTTAAAATGTCCATTGCCCTTGTAATAAATACGGCATCTCTTGGCCAACAATATGCATATCTTCCACAATGATTAAAATATTCATCCACTTCTGGTGATGCAATAATTCCACCAGTTTCTTGATTCGTTAATAGTGGAAATAATAAAATCGTACGTTTATAAATTTCAAAGATTTTTTCTTCATAACTGTTTTGTGGTTCTTTTAAGTTTAGTCCATTATGTGCTTTCAAATATTTTCTCCAATAGCTTCTTGTAGTAACACATTCTTTATTTAAATCTTTTCTTCTAATTCTATCTATCTCATCTTCTATTGCAGATATATTTTTATTTTCATCCACCATAACACAAATTTCAATTGTTTTTTTCTCATTAGGATGAATAACACCTATTTTATAACTAATACTTGAATCTTTAGACATACCAATATAGTCTTTATCATATATTTCTGTTCGTTTAATGGTTTCTTTGCTTCCATGAATTTGATGTTTATTGATTTTATAATCTTTAGCAAATGTTGATACAACAAAATCATGTGCATATTGAAACATTCCATTATCAATTACTTTACAACTAACATGATTATTCTCATTAGACAATAATTCTGCATGTATAAAGAATTCAATATCTAAATCTATTTTACTTTCATTAATAAATGTATATTTTCTTAATAACACATTATCTTCTTTTATTAATGCACAATCTGTTTGTAGGATTGTTAAATTAAAATACGTATTGGTAACTTCTGTATTTAAGACATTTGTATCTGTATCATAGTATTGTTTATATACATTATTAATATCATCATGCAAATAAATTAAATCAGAATTATTTACTTTTACACCTGTGTGAAAAAAACTAATATATTGCCTATTTTCTCTTGAAGGAAAATAAAGTCTTTGTAATTCTCCTTTTGAAGTATATGTTACAAGCATCTTTTTATTTCCTATGATTGCTTCATTAAAATACTTATTGTCCATTTTTTATTTTCTCCTTTATTTTTTAAACTTATCCTTCTATAACATTTAGTATTTGTTTTTCCAAATCTTTAATTTTTTCATTAATTCTAAAAATATCTTCATCTCTTAAATTATCATCTTGTAAATCTTGGTTGACATACACTTCCATGTCTTTCAATTCTTCTTTTAATTTTCCTAATCTTTGTAAAATTTCTGACTTAATTGTTTTATTGACTCTTCTTTCTATCTTATGAGTCATAACAATTTCATCATTTAATTCATATGTTTCTCCAAATTCAGGAATGGTGACACCGATTTTCGTTTCTTCTTCTATCTTATCTGCTAATACATCTTGTGATTCTGGTTCTCCATGAACTAAAAAGATATGTTTTGGTTTCTTTATATAAGAATAGATACAATTCATTAATAATTCTTGATCAGCATGTCCAGAATATCCTTCTATATATTCTATTCTTGCATTGACTGCAATTTCTTCTCCAAATATTTTGACCGTCTTTGCTCCATTGACAATACTATATCCTAATGTACCTGGTGCTTGATATCCAACAAAAAGAATTGTACTTTTTGGATTCCATAAATTATGCTTTAAATGATGTTTGATTCTTCCTACTTCACACATACCACTTGCTGATATAATGATACTTGGGGTCTGATCTTCATTTAATGCTTTTGATTCATCTGCTGTTTTTGTAAATTTTAATCCCGGAAATTCTAGTGGATTGTCCCCTCTCATAATTTCTTCTTTTGTTTCTTCATCAAATAATTCTGTGTTTTCTCTAAATACTTCTGTTGCAGATATTGCCAAAGG
This sequence comes from uncultured Clostridia bacterium, assembly GCA_944393375.1. Taxonomy (GTDB): domain Bacteria; phylum Bacillota; class Clostridia; order TANB77; family CAG-508; genus CAG-269. Next base: position 3,405 of record CALXZX010000015.1, read on the forward strand.
ACTATCCACATATACAGGTGCTTTCATAATGGTTTTGTATTTTCTTCTAAATTCTTCATCATCACCATATTCATCTTTTAATTTATTGATTTCATATAAAATTTCCTGTGTTCTACCCACTGCAAAAGAAGGAATAACAACTGTTCCTCCATTATCTAAAGTTTCTGATACAACATCTAAGAAAATTTCTGCTTTTTCATCATTTCTCATATGAAGTCTACTTCCATAAGTAGATTCCATAACCAAAAAGTCTGTATCTTCTATCATGGTTGGTGGACTTAATAAAGGGATATCATTGTTTCCTATATCTCCTGTAAATACTGTTTTGGTTTCTTTATCTCCTTCTTTAACCCATACTTCGATAATACTAGAACCTAACATATGTCCTGCATCATTAAATCTTACATGAATTTCTGGTGTTATTTCAATAATTTGATCATATTGCACAGGTTCAAATAGTTCCAAACATCTTACTGCATCTTCTGCAGTATAAATTGGTTCTATTGGTTCTTCACCTTTTCTTTTTCTTTTCTTATTTTTCCATTCTACTTCTGTTTCTTGGATATGTCCGCTATCTGGCAACATCAATGCACATAAATCACATGTTGCCTTATGTGCATATACTTTGTTTCTAAAACCTTCATTATATAATTTTGGTATTCTTCCTGAATGGTCTATATGGGCATGTGTTAAAAGCATAAAATCTATTTCTGAAGGATTATATTCAAATTCTTGACTATTTTCCATTTCCTGTTCTGCTTTTCCTTGCCACATTCCACAATCTACTAAGAATTTCTTTCCTGCACCTTCTACCAAAAAGTTTGAACCTGTTACTGTTCTCGTTGCTCCTAAAAATGTAATTTTCATAAAACGCCTCCCTTAAATAAACACTTTTATTTTTTTATTCACTTTTATTTCTAAATCTTTTTTATTAATATTTCCAAAATCATTTAGTTCTATTTTTTGTTCAAAGATTTCTTCATCAAATAATTGAAGATACATTTTATCTTTTTCTTTTATTAGCTTTATATATACATCTTCCAGAGTAAGCATTCTAATTGTAAATATATTTTTTAATATTTCCTCATCCATTTCTTTGTTCTTTGAAGTCACAGTTATTACTTTTAATTCTTGTGCTTTATCTAGTAGTAACCTTCTTGTTTCCTTTAATTCTTTCTGTATTTCTTTTTCTTCACTCACATCTATTTCAGATGTAAATGGTAATAAATGATAATATCTGAACTCATATATACAATCTATCATTTCTGATTTTCCATTGATCTCTTTAATTTTTAATTGATAACAATTCAAAAAGACTTTTTGTAATTTAATCAATGTTTTTTCTATTTCTTTTTCCAAATTCTTTACTTCTACTAATTTTAGAAATGCATATTTTTGTTCCATTTCCTTCTTATAAGAAACAAACTTCTTTGGATTTAATAATGCATTTAATTTTTCTAATTCATCTAACTTTTCATTTCGTTCTTCTTGCATTAATTTTGATAAAATTCTTACACTGAATATTTTTTTCTTTAGTGGTAACTTTTCATTTCGTTTAATATATTCTTCTTGTAACAATGTCTTATCATTAACTGTCTCATCAATTAATTTTATTTCTCGTGCCAATTCTCTTTTTTGTTTTGTAATCATTTCAATATATTTTTCTTTGTTCTCAATTTTCTTTAAAATTTCTTCAACTTCTATTTTTTCTTTTTCAAATTTTTCTTTTTTATTCGGATTATATTTTAATTCTAATAAAACAGATAATTTTTCTATTACTTTTACTATATCTTTTTGATTTTTTGTTCCATACTTTTCTTCTAATCTATTTTTAAAAAATTCCATATAGTCAATAATAAATTCTTTGTTTTTTATCCATTTTTCTAAAAATTCTTGTCCTATCAAGATTCTTAAATCTTGATAAATGATATTGTATGCTATACTTTCAATTTCATTATGAATCGTTGTCCATGAATATCCATTAAAATCCCTTAACGGTTCTACGATTTCAATATTATTTCCTATATTAATTACATTTGATAATGTTTCCCAGATAATTGGATAGTCTTTTTTTATAATTTCATCATGTTTACTAATCTTTGCAATACAATATAATAATTTTCTTTCTATTGGATAACAAATAATTCTTTTATTTTCTTTATCCACTAAAAAAGTTTTATCTCCTAAAATGTCTGCTTCTTTGGAATTCATTTTACATATAGTGATATTGTTACAATTTTCTTGTATCATATCAATAAATTGTTTAATATATTCTTCTTTTGTCATGACATTTCGTTTTATTTTTTCATAATCTTTATAAGATGCTTCTATTTTATACAATATACTAAGAAGAAGATTTTTAGCTGTTTCATCAAAAGTCTTTTTTTCTAATATCATTTCAAGTTCATTGTTATAATCTTTTTTCACAATTTTATTTAAGAACTTTTCTTTTTTCTTTTGCATAATCTTCTCCTTTCTTTAGTTTATTGTGTAGCTACATCATTTTCTTTTGTTCCCATCTTCAATTCATTTAATTTTTCTAAAGTCATCAATACTTCTCTTGGTTTACTTCCTTGATATCCAGAAATAACCCCTCTTTCTTCCATTTGGTCAATAATTCTTCCTGCTCTTGCATATCCTACTTTAAATCTTCTTTGAATAAATGATGTTGATGCTTGTCCTGTTTCTACGACTGTCTGAATAGCATCCATTAAAAATGGATCTGTATCATCATCTGCTGTTTGTTCTTGTGCTAATTCTTTATCTGATTTATTATTGTTTTCAATACTTTCCAAAATATCTTCACTATATGTGGCAGTTCCATTTGATTTCACAAAGTCTACAATTTTTTCAACTTCTTCATCTGATACAAATGCTCCTTGTACTCTTGATGGTTTTGGTGCACCTGATGGGAAGAATAACATATCTCCTTTTCCTAATAATTTTTCTGCACCAACTGTGTCTAATATGGTTCTTGAATCTACTTGTGAAGATACTGCAAATGCAATTCTTGATGGAATATTCGCTTTAATTAATCCTGTAATAACATCTACAGATGGTCTTTGTGTTGCTATTACTAAATGCATTCCGGCTGCTCTTGCTTTTTGTGCTAATCTACAAATCGCTTCTTCTACATCTTTTGCTGCAACCATCATTAAATCAGCCAACTCATCTACAATAATCACAATTTGAGGAAGTTTTCCTATTCCACCTTCTTTTTCAATCGCTTTGTTGTACCCTTTTAAATCTCTTACACCCTTGCCTGCAAATTTATTATATCTGTCATCCATTTCTTGAACAGCCCAAGCTAATGCACCTGCTGCTTTTTTAGGATCTGTTACAACTGGTATTAATAGATGTGGTATTCCATTATATACAGATAGTTCTACAACTTTTGGATCTACCATTACCAATTTTACTTCACTTGGTTTAGCATTATATATGATACTTGTAATAATAGTATTGATACATACACTCTTACCAGAACCTGTTGAACCAGCAATTAAAACATGTGGCATTTTTGCGATATCTGCTAATTGTGTATTTCCTGCTACATCTTTTCCTAACGCAATGGTTAGTTTTGATTTGTTTTCTTGGAATTCTTTACTTTCTAATACCTCTCTTAAATGAACTGTTTCCTTTTCTTTATTTGGTACTTCTATACCAACTGCTTGTTTTCCTGGTATTGGTGCTTCAATTCTTATCGTTTCAGCTGCTAAGTTTAGAGCAATATCATCTGCCAAATTTGCAATTTTACTAACACGGACACCTTCTGCTGGTTTTAATTCATATCTTGTAATGGCTGGACCAACAGAAACATTTTCTACTTTTGCAGATACACCAAAGCTATATAATGTTTTTTGTAATTTTGTTGCTGTATCTGTTAAAGCCTTAGCACCACCTTTTAAAGTTTTTGCTTTTCCTTTGCTTAATAACTCAATTGGAGGATATTCATAATGTTCATCTTCAACAACCATAGCATGTTCTAATTGAAGCACCTCTTTTTTCTTATCTTCTTTCTTTTCTTCTTCTTGTTTAAATAAGTTGTTTTCAATCACATCTGGTTGCATTTCTTTTTTACTATCTCTTGTTAATGGTTCTAAATCATCATTTGAATGGTCATATTTCTTTAGTCCTTTTGTATTTTCTGTTTCATCTAATATTCTGCCACCAAAATTAATTTTTATTTGGTTATCCATTAGTTCTTTATCTTTTTCTGCTTTTGCATTAGCAATCTTCTCTGCTTTTATTCTGGCCCTTTCTGCCATTCTTTCTTCACGTTCTCTTTTTCTTCTCTCTTGTGCAGTTTCTCTAATTTCTTCTTTATTTCTTTCTTCTTTTTCTTCTAGTCTTTCTTCTCTTTTGTCTTCAATTTTTTCTACAAACATATTAATCAAATCAGACATATTAATTCCAAAAGTAAATACTAAAAATACAACTGCTACACCTACACAAAGAATAACTGCTCCGATATCTCCTAATAATTTAGCAAGAGGAACAGCTGCAACAGCTCCTATTGCTCCTCCACCTTTGCTTTGTTCTCCTAAATAGTAGGCATCTTTTACAACTTCTGATAACTCTTTACCAGATTGTAACTCTCCACTAGAAATTTGAATCACACTAAATAATACTGATAAACTTACAATAAAAATTGCATATTGAATTAATTTTGATGTTAAAGTATCTCTCCCATCAGTTGCCAATTTAATCCCAATTGCAAAACCACCAATAGGAAGTATATATTGCATAATTCCAAACATACCTCCTAATACTTCATTTAGTTTTACACCAACAACTCCAGATTTTGTATATATTAAAACAGCTAATAAAACGCTTAGCATAATTATGCTAACAACTGCTAAATCTAATTTAGAAGCTGTTTTTTTGCTTTTCTTATATCTTCTTTTTTTGGCCATTTCTATCATCCCTTCTCATTATGTAATCATTTTTCTGTGCAATCTTGTTTTCATTAAGTTATAGAATTTTATTTACATGTGGACAAATCTCGCTTTGAAAGAACTTTATTTTATATTTTTATATTTAGTAAAACTTAATTTAGTTCTTGAAAAAGCGTAAAGATTTGTCGTCGCGAACAATTGCTTTGCAATTGTTCTGTGCAATGTAGCTTTCATTATGTTAAAAAAACAAGTTTTTTTAACATAATGAAAGTCAGAAATCAAAAGTCTTAATTTCTCTTTGACTTCTGAATCTGACTTCTGACTACTATTTTAATTCTTTTCTACTATTTTGTATGGTTTTTATGGTATCTTGTAATGAGATTTCCATTAGCTTTAATGCTTCTGACATATTTGTTTCCAATTTTTCTAATGTTTCTTTCATTACATCTTCTGTATTTCCTAATAAACTGTCTGCATATTCTTTAGTTCCTTTTGATATCTCTCTGGACATTTCATTTGCTGTTTCTATAATTTCTGTTTTTTGATCATATGCTTTTCTTGTGATTTCATGTTCATCAATCATAGCAATAATTCTATTTTCAGCCTCTTTTACAATTCCATCTGCCTCTTTTTGTGCTTCTACCAAAATTCTTTGTCTTTCTTCTTTTACCCATTTGGCTTGTTTTAATTCGTCTGGTAATTTTAAACGAATTTCTTTTATCAAATCTAACATTTCTTCTTTATCTACAACACTTTTTGAAGAAAAAGGTAAATTTCTACTTCTTTCTAATAAATCCTCTAATGTTTCTAATAATGTAAAAATCTCCATGGTTTTGCCCCTTTCCACTATTATATCCTTTCTAAGAATATAAGATATGCTCGTCCATATTTTCGTATGTCTTTTATTTCACAATCTATATATTTCAAATCTTCTAGTATTCTATTACTATCATCTGTTTCTATAATAATCATTGCATTTTGATTTAATAAATCTTTCTCTACAATTATTTTTATTGCTTCAATTGCAAAATCGGTCTTATATGGTGGATCTAAAAAAACAATATCTAACTTTTCATGTATTTTATTTTTCAAAACCTCTTTGAAATCTGCTTGATATAATTCTATATTTTCTAAAGCATGTGTTTTTTCTATATTCTTTTTAATTATCATACATGCTTCTTTTGATTTATCACATAAAATAGCTTTTTTAGCACCTCTACTGACTGCTTCTAAGCCTATTGCTCCACTTCCAGAAAACATATCTAAAAATACAGCATCCTGGACTTCATTTTGGATAATATTAAACAATGATTCTTTTACTCTATCTAAAGTAGGTCTGGTGTTTTCTCCTTCTAATGTATATAATTTTGTTCCTTTTGCTTTTCCTGCTATAATCCTCATATTTAAACCTTTCTTTACTATTATCATTTTAAACCTTTTTCTTTTAAAGTCAATACTATTCATAGAAATGTAACATACATTTAACAGTTCTGTAATATATTTCCCTAATTGTAATATTTTTCTCTTGTTTCCTACTTTTTTCTTTAAATTTTATTTATTTTTATACTATATGTTTTTTTATAATACAAAAAGACTATCCAAAACAGATAGTCTTTTGTAAAAATATATTAATCCTCTTTATTAACATCTTTTAATAATTCTAGTTGTGAAATTAATAATGATTCCATTTTTGCTTTATATATATCAAATTGTTTTTTTATATCATCTAATTCTTTCGTTTTTGATACGATTTGATTTTCCAATTCATCTGCTTGTTGTTTTGCTGAACTTTTGGCATCATTGATAATTTGGTCTGCTTGTTGTTTTGCTACATTTTTAATATCTTCTGCTGTCGTTTGCGCCATAACTAATGTATTTTGTAAAGTTGTTTCAATTGTTTTATAATGTTCTAAACTTTTATTTAATTCTTCTACTTGTGCTCTTAATTCAGTTATCTCTTTGTAGTTTTTTCCATAATCCACTGTTAAATCATCTAAAAAATCATCAACTTCTTCTACATTATATCCATTCATCATTTGTTTAGAGAATTTTTTATTTTCGATATCTAATGGTGTAATCATATTTCCTCCTTATAAAAAGGCACAAAGACCCCTTGATATGTTTTTATACTAATTAATTCCATTATTTTTTAACCATGAAACAGATAATTTACTTTTAATTTCTTCTCTAGCCATTTCATTTGTGATTTCATAATTTGATGGTGCTACTAAGAAAATAGAATTTGATACTTTTTGAATATATCCATCTAACGCGTATACGCCACCACTAATAAAATCCACTATTCTTCTAGCTACATCTTTGTTTACATATTCTAGATTAACAATAACAGATTTTCTTTCTTTAAGAAAACTACATATTTCATCTGATTGCTCAAATGTTGTTGGTTGAGAAATAACCATTTTTATAGCATTTGGTTGACCTTGTTGCATATTCACAACTTTACCATTATTTTTTCTTCCAAATATTTTTTTATCTTCTTCTTCCTCTTGTTCATTATCATAATCATAGATGTCCTCATCTTCATATTCTTCTGGTTCAGCTGAGTCCATTCCAAATAGTCCCCAAACCTTATCCATTAATGCTCCTGACATAAAAAAACCTCCTAAATTACTTCATTTGTATTCATTTGTACTAAGTATCTACTTTTTTTTCAAGGTTGTCAATAGTTTTTCAAAATGTAATATTTTTTTAATATTTTTGTAATATTTTTGTAATATTATTCTTCTACTTTTGTTAAGTCTGGATTGATAATCACTTCATCATATAAGCTAATTTTTTTATAAGAAATAATTTCCTCATTTGAAAATCCTAATTCTTTTAGTTCTTCTGTATCATAAGGTTCTACAATAGAATATTTTTCTCCTTCTCTTTTTACTTTTACTAACAATTTATTTAAATATCCTGCTCTGTTTCTTACAACATAGGCTAAATCATTTTCTTTTACGATTGCTTGATTAGGAACTTTTAATCCTGTTTCACTCCACCAAATCAAATCAAATGAAATTTTTCTGTAACTAATCAATTCTTCCACGCCTTTTTCTATTTTTAATATCAATACTCTATCCTCATCATTTTGTAAAATATATGTAATTTCTGCTGAAACTTCTGAACCACTTGGCAATCTAACTCTTATTTTATCTCCTACTTCTGCGTTTGCAGCTTCTTCTGTATTACTAATGGTTGCTATATAACAATATGTATTATCAATAATTTTTCCACTTTCTTCACTTGTTGGTACAATTTTTCCCGTTTTTAAATCCAACTTTTCTAAATACTCTTTGGTTAATGTGGAAAAACATTCTTCAGTTGGCTTTAATACATCTTCTAATCCATCTACTTTATAAGATACTACACCACTTTTACTTGAATTTACATATTCTGCACCTGAATTGAGTTCATCTTCATAATTTTTTCTTTCTTCAATTAATTCTTTTAAATAAGACCCCTGTGGACTTAACTCTCCTGCAATATTTGCTTTTTTTGTAATTAATTCATTGATTTCTTTTTTATATTCCTCTAATTTTGTGGTATCATTAATACTACTAATTTCTAGCAATTTCTGATCTATTTGTGTTTCCAAAGATTTCATATCACTTGCAGGTAATCCTGTTTCATTTGCCATTGCTTCTTGTATTTTAACATCTAATTGTGCAATTTTTTCTTTTAAAGAATCTTCATTTTTTGTATAATATCTAAATACAGCTTCATTAACTGCAACCTTTTCTCCTTCTGATTTTATTTTTTCCATTCCATTTTTATAATTTTCACCTTGTATAACGACTTCATCTCTTATCACATATCCAATATCTGTTTCTTCAGAATATAGTGTTCCTTCTTCCAAAGTAAAAATATCTGTTGGTTGCTTGATTAATAAATATATTGTGTAAATAACATATATGACTACTAGAAAAATAGCAATATAAATAATCATTTTTTTATTAAATTTCATTTTCTTCTTTGTGCTTTTTTCTTCAATTTGTTTTTCTTCTAAAATTTCTTTCTCGTGTTGTTTCAACTTTATTATCATTCCTTTCATCAAGGTGTTTTCTTATGCGTATATATTTTAATTGTTCTATATATTTTTCAAAATAATATCTATATTATTCTGCATTTTATCTTCAGCATTTAACCATATTGTTTGCTTATTCTTTCTAAACCATGTTAATTGCCTTTTTGCATATCTTCTAGTTTCCATTTTTATTTTTTCAATCATTTCTTCTTTTGTGAATTTTCCTTCTAAATATTCTACAACCTCTTTATATCCCAGTCCTTGCATAGCTGTTGGAAATGTATCATATTTTGCTAAAATTTGTTTTACTTCTTTAATTAATCCTTGTTCTATCATCATATCTACTCTTTTGTTAATTCTATCATATAACTTTTGTCTATTCCAATCTAATGCATATACTTTATAATCATATTCTACTTCTTTTTTTCTGGATTCTATCTCTTGCTCTGTTTTTGTCTTTCCAGTTGCATGATAGATTTCTAATATTCTTAATATTCTTTTTTTATCATTTGGACTAATTTTTTCTATTGCTTTTGAATCTAGCTGTTTTGCTCTTTCATATAGTTCTTGTAGACCTTTTTCTTCTACTTCTTTTTCTAAATTTTTTCTATATGCTTCATCCAACTTGATATCTTGGTATTCAATTTCATAAATCAAACTATCTAAATATAGTCCTGTACCACCAACAACAATTGGCATTTTTCCTTTTCCAATAATTTCTTTTATTGCTTTTTTAGCATCTGTTTTATAATCTGCTACACTGTATCTTACTTCTGGTGATACATATCCTATCAAATAATGTTTAATTCCTTGCATTTCTTCAAGCGTTGGCTTTGCTGTTCCAATATCCATATCTTTATAGATTTGCATAGAATCACAAGATACAATTTCACCATTTATTTGTTTTGCTAATTCAATAGATAATGCTGTTTTTCCAGATGCTGTTGGACCACATATAACAATTACTTTATTTTTCTGCATTTTGCACCTCATTATATATATTGATAATTCCTTCTTGTGTGCTTCCCAAATATCCTTTTTCTACAAATACACAAATTACAAATATAATCAGTAAGATTATGATTCTTCTTTTTGCTTGTTTTTTGTCTATTTCTTCTTCTAATATTTTATCCACCAAATTGGCGATAAATGGAAGAAATATTAATGCATTTAATCCTGTAAAAACTAAAATTAATGTGTTAGATACTGTTTTTTGTATTTCTTCACTTGGATAAGCAATATTTGAACTAGAAATAGTATATAAAATTGCAGTAAATCCATACATTATCAGTAATCCTATAATCATAAATGCAATCTTTCTTGGTTTTTCTATATTTCCTAGATTATGCCACATCCATATCATGCTTACCACAAATATCAAAATTGCTCCTATTATAATTAATGTCATTTTGTTTCTCCTTACTTTCTGGCAAATTTTCTTTCAATATCATATTTTGTCATTTTAATTGCTGTTGGTCTACCATGTGGACAAGTAAATGGATTTGGTAAAGCCAATAATTTATCCATTAAGCTTTCTACCTCTTTTTCATCTAAAGCCATATTTGCTTTTACAGCTGCCTTACACGCTACTGTTGCTATGAATTTTTCTTCTTTTTCTTGTTTTGCTGTTCTTGCTACTGTATTGATTTCGTCCAATGTTTCTAAAAATAATTCTTTTGTATCTAAGTCAATACAGACTGTTGGAACACCTGTTAATTTGATTGTATTTTCTCCAAATTCTTCTAGGGTAAATCCTGCTTTTCTAAACATTTCCATATTTTCTTTAGCAATATCCATCTCTTTATGTGTTAATGTAATCACATCTGGTAATAACAACATTTGAGAATCTTTACTTGATTCACTGTAATAATTCTCTTTTACTTTTTCATACATAATTCTTTCATGTGCTGCATGTTGATCTAAAATATACATTTCTTGTCCAATTTCTATAATGATATATGTTTTAAAAACAATTCCAATAAATTTATATGCTGGTTTTTGATATTCTTCTATTCCTTCAAATACAGATATATTATCTTTTAACATATCAATATCTTTTTCTTCTTTTTTCTCCTCTACTTTTTCTTCTTCATCTTGTATTGGTAATCTTCCAAATAATTTTGCATACATTTCATTAAAATCATCTGTTACCACTTGAGGATTGTCATTTAATTGTTGCATTTTTTCTTTAATTTCTTTAAATTCTTGTTTAATTTCTGGATTTTCTATATTTTCAATAATTTCATTTGTATTATCCACTACTTGCTCACTATTTGTGGATTCTTGCATATTTTCAGTATTTACAGTTTCTATATGATTTTCTTCATTTTCATGTTTTTTTTCTGCATCATCTGTTGTATTTCTATTTGTGTCTTCTTCATTTTCTACTTTTGTTTCATCTAAATTTGTATGCATTTCATTATTATTTTCTTGTTGTTCTTCTTTTACACTATATTCTTCTTTTGATTCTTCTAATGTTTCTCCTGTATAAGTATTTTCTTCTGTTTGATTATCTATACTTTCTTCAACCTGTGCAATAGGCGTATTTACATTTTTCTCTTTCAGCTCTTTTTCTAAATTTTCCTTCATTTGTTTTAATTTAGCCAATATATCAGAAGTATCAATTGGTTCACCAACATTTATCTTGTTTTCTGCCATATTTTTTGCACGATAAACATCTTCTATAATATTGCCACTGGTTTGTTCAGAATGACTGTGTATATCTTCTAGCACATTTGTTTTAATTTTGCTTTCTTTGTCTGTATAATTTTCAATTTGTTTTTCATTTTGCTTTCTAAAAGAAAATAGACCTCCCACATCTTGTCTTTGTTGTTTTTCCTCTTTTAAATTTTTTAATCTTTCTTCAAATGTCAATTCTCTTGCTGTTTCCATATTGTCTTCATGTAGTGCTTTTTCTGAGTTAGCAACTAATTCTGTTTTTAATAATGTATCTTTTATAGCATGATAGATTGATTGAAATACCTTATTTTCTTCTTCAAATCTTACCTCTAATTTTGCTGGATGTACATTGACATCTACTTTAGCTGGATTCATTTCAATATTTAATATAACAAATCCAAATTTTCCGATTGGAATTAATCCTTTATATGCTTGTTCTGTTGCTGCTGTTAAAGTTTTGTCTTTTATATATCTCTTATTGACAAAAAACAACTGATTTGAACGATTAGAACGTGCAATTTCTGGTTTTCCTACAACACCTACAATGTTGATATCCTCGTATTTATATGAAACTTCCATAACACCATTTGCAATATCTTTTCCATAAATACTATAGATAACACTTTTTATATCTCCACTACCATTTGTTTGAATTACGGTTTTTCCTGTATTAATCAATTTGATAGCAATATTGGGATTTACTAATGCAATTCTTGTAATAACATCTTCAATATAGCCTGATTCTGTGTAATCCTTTTTCAAAAATTTATATCTGACCGGTGTATTAAAAAATAGATTTCTAACTGTAATCGTTGTTCCTGTTTTACAACCTGCTTCTTCTTTTTCTAAAACATTTCCTGCTTCTACAACGATTCGATAACCGATTTCCTGTTCTTGTGTTTTTGATACCATTTCTACATTAGCAATTGCCGCAATACTTGCTAATGCTTCTCCTCTAAATCCCATAGAAGTAACAGTATTTAAATCTTCTGCACTTCTTATTTTACTAGTTGCATGTCTTTCAAAGGCAATTTCTAAATCATCTCCGAGCAATTCCTTTTCCATTATCACTTACTTTTATATAAGAAATTCCTCCATTTTTAATCTCTACTGTTATATTCGTTGCTCCTGCATCAATTGAATTTTCTACCATTTCTTTTATAACAGATGCTGGTCTTTCAATAACTTCGCCGGCCGCAATTTGATTTATTGTTAGTTCATCTAATAAAACGATATTCCCCATTGTTTCCTCCCTCTTTTGTTTTACTTACTTTGGTGCTATTATATCATTTTCTCTTTCTTTTTGTATAGGTTTTCATCAAAAATTTTAAAAAAGGGATTTTGGGGACGGACTCATTTTTCCCTTTTTTACGAAATTTAAATAATAAAAACTATAGAATATAAAGTTATTGCACAATTTTGTATAAGTTAAATTGTTTCATTTTTTATATTCTATAGTTTTTAGATAACTTAAATCAAAAAGGGAAAAATGAGTCCGTCCCCAAAATCCCTTTTTCTACTCTACACTTTTTAAACTTCCTATCATATCAATTTTCTTTAATGCGAAATACGTAACAATATTGACAATAATCGAAAATACAAGTGTAATTGCTGTTGCATAAAGATAACTAATTGGATGTATTACTTTTTCAAATCGTAAAATATTAATTTCACAAGTTCCTAAGATATAGAAATTCAAGAAATATCCTACCACTAATCCTAACAGAATTCCTATAATTGTTAAAATAATGGTTTCTCTTGTTACATAATCATATACTTCTCTATCATAAAATCCCAATACTTTTATGGTTGCTAGTTCTCTAATTCTTTCGCCTATATTAATATTTGATAAATTATATAGTACAACAAATGCCAATAATCCTGCTGATACAATCAAAACAATAACAACATAATTTAAAGAACTCATGGTATCATCTAATGTTTTCATAGTTGTTGTGGTTAAAGTAACACTTAAAACTTCATTTTGTGCTACCATTTCTTGCATAACTGTTTCTTCTTGTTCTTCATTTAAGTTATTATCTTGTATCAATAATACATTTGTCGTATAAGTTTCTCCAAATACTTGTTGATATAATTCTTTTGACATATATACATAATGACTAATATAATTTTCCGTTATACCTACTACTTTTATTTCTTTTTCTATGTCATCAACAGTCGTTACAGTTATGGTATCTCCTACATTTGTATCAATTAATTCTGCCAATTTATCTGTTATGATAATTCCTTCTTCTGCTAATGTAAATGGTTCTTCTGTTTTCACATCTCTTAATTTTATTACTTTGTCAATTTCTTGATTATCACTTGGAACAACAATTTGAACATTTTCACTATTCTCACCTTTTCCAGCTGTTCCAGATTCCATATACATTTCTACTACTTCTTGTATATCTTCTTTTTGTTCTAAATTTTCTATATAACTATTTTTTTGTTCTTGTGTTAAAGCTGTTTTTAAACTTACCAACATATCATAATGGAATATATCTTCATATTGATTTGGTAAAATAGATGATATAGAATCTTTTAATCCAAATCCTGCTAATATTAGAGAAGTACACCCCATGATACCGATAATGGTCATCAAAAATCTTTTCTTGTATCTAAAAATATTTCTAACGGTTACTTTATGAGAAAATTTTAATCGTTTCCAAATAAAACTTACCCTTTCTAGCAATACCCTTTTTCCATATTTTGGTGCTTTTGGCCTTAATAATGTTGCTGGTGTTTCTTTGACTTCTTTTAAGATAGTATATAAAGTTGCTCCTACAATACAAATATAGATTAAGCCTAATCCCATTGAAGAATATTGATGATTAAATGATACAATAAATTCTGGTAATGTATACATCATTTCATACATATCCCATATAATTCTAGGTAATAGTTGGAATCCAATATTCATTCCAATAACGCCACCTATAATACAAGCCAAACTAGAATAAATGATATATTTTAGCATAATATGAAATTTATTATATCCTAATGCTTTCAATGTTCCAATTTCTTGTCTTTCTTCTTCTACCATTCTTGTCATAGAGGTTAATGAAACTAAAGCTGCAATTGCAAAAAATACAATTGGAAATACAACACTTAAATTTTCTATACTCTCTGTATCTTGGATATAACTACTATATCCTGCATTTTGTTGTCTGTCTAATATATACCATTCTGCTTTTTCTATTTCTGAAACCTTTTCTCTTGCATCAATTAACTTTCCTTCTGCTTCTTGTATCTTTGTATGAAATTCTGCTCTTGCTGTTTCTAATTCTGCTTCTGCATTTTGAATTTCTTGTTTGGAAGCTTCTAATTCTTTTCTAGCACTTGCAATTTGTGTATAAGTCCTATTTTTTGTTTGTTGTAAGCTTGCTTCTTGACTTTGAATTTGATTTCTTGCACTATCAATTTGTGCTTCTACATTTTGTAATTCCTGTCTTCCACTAGCAATTTGATTGTCAATCTCTGTAATTCCCGCTTCAACAGATTGTTTATTAGTTTCATACACTTGTCTTGTTTCTTGTAATTTTGCAATTTCTTGATTGATAATTGCAATTTCTTCTTCTGTTTCTGCTGTTTCTAACTGTGCTTGTTTTTCAGCGATTGAATTATCTGTAATTTTAATCGCATTATGAATATTATCTAATGTACTTTGTAAATCAGCTTTTTGATTTTCGGCTTCTTCAAATCCTTTTTCTGCTTCAATTTTTTCATTATTTAATCGAAGTGCATTTTTTGCAACCTCTGTTTTAGCTGATTCTATTTTTGCTTCTGCATTTTGAAACTCTTGATTAGCTGTACGTTCATTGCTATTAATTTCTGCCTCTCCAGATTCTATTTGTGCTTTTCCCTCATTAATTTTATTTTCTGCATCTTGAAGCTCAGTTTCTCCATTTTGTTTTTCAGTATTAAATTCATCTTCTGCCTTCGCAATTTCTGTATTTGCTTCATCAATTAATTCTTGATATCTTGCATTTTCTCTTTCTTCTTTTATTTTTTCTATTTTGTCTTTAGTTTCTTCTACATAATTTTCATATTTATGACTTCCTGTTTGATATTTATCACGATTTTCCAATGTTATATAGATTTCTGTATATACTTCTGAATTCACATTTTCTCTATTGACATAAATATAGTAATTAACAACACCTGTTCCTAATTTTGTACTTCCTCTTTCTCTTGATATGTATAAAGGACTTTCTACCACACCTACGATTTTTAATGTTTTATTTTTTAAATATTCCGTATCCTCTCCATCCGTTTCTTCTGGCTCTATTTCAATACTATCTCCAATCTTTTTCCCTGTTCCATCTAAAAAGCTTTTTTCTACCACACATTCATCTATATTTTCTGGCATATTTCCTTCTACCAACACAGGTTGATTAACAGCATCTACACATAAGATTTTTGAAACAATTTCTTTATCATTTGTTTTAATTAATCCATCTCTACTATATGTACCATATACATTTTCAACATTTTCTATATTCGCTAATGCTTCTATGTCAGCATCTGTTAATCCAAGTGTTGACATGACTTCAATATCATATACATTCTGATTTTTGTAATATGTATCAATCGAATCTACCATATCTGGTGAAGAAGCCCTTAAGCCTGCAAAGAAACCTACACCTAATAAAGCCATCAGTAAAATAGAGATAAATCGTTTATATGATTTCTTAATTTCTTTAAAAGTATCTTTTAGTAATGCTTTTTTTATCTTCACTCGCATCACCTCCAAAATTCATTTGGGTCCAATTGGGCAATTGGGGACGTTTCCTTTTGGACATTTATTGAACGATTTGGCACGTCCCTAACGTTCAACTATTACCATTCTATATTTTCTACTGGAATTGGATTTTGATTACTTTCGATACTTTCTGCTGTTCCATTTTTAAATCTGATAATTTTATCTGCCATTGGTGCAATAGCTGCATTATGGGTTATGATAATAACTGTCATATTTTCTTTTCTTGCTGTATCTTGCAACAATTTTAAAATTTGTTTACCTGTTTTGTAATCTAAAGCACCTGTTGGTTCATCACATAATAATAATTTAGGATTTTTTGCAATCGCTCTTGCAATGGCTACTCTTTGTTGCTCTCCTCCTGATAATTGAGATGGGAAATTCTTTTTTCTATCTGCTAGCCCTACTTTCTCCATAACTTCATCTGGACTTAAAGAATCTTTACATATTTGAGTTGCCAATTCCACATTTTCAATTGCTGTTAAATTTTGTACTAAATTATAGAATTGAAAAACAAATCCAATATCTTCTCTCCTATATTTAATTAATTGTTTATTTTTTAATTTTGCCACATTTTTCCCATCAACAATGACATCCCCTGAGGTAACACTATCCATACCTCCTAATATATTTAAGGCTGTTGTTTTTCCTGCTCCTGATGGTCCGACAACAACGACTAATTCTCCTTTTTCTATTGAAAAGTTTGTATTATTTAATGCTTTTATGATAATTTCTCCCATTTTATATTCTTTACAAACATTTTTAAATTCTATATATGCCATATAAATTCTCCCTTCTTTAAGAGATTTTTTACATTTTCATTTTTCTAATGACATTATATCATATGGAAATAAAAAGTAGAAGAAAATTTTACCATTTTAAATGTGAATTTTGAGTGAACTTTAATACCTAAGATATAAAAAAGGACACATCTATCTGATAGAGGGATGTGTCCTTTTACTATTTAATTAAAATAAAAACAAACTTATAATTAAAGCAAATGATAATCATACCATATATTCTATCGTATTATCCTTAAAATATTTATGCATTTCTTCTAATAAAAACTGTTTTCCGTCTTCTCTTAGATTGTTTTTATACATATATTTTCCTTTTCCTCTTCCTTGCATTTTTTCTTTATCATAAATTTGAATTGCATTCGGAAAGGCTTCTTCATTAATTTTGGTATGCACAAAACTATATGTCATAAAGATAATTTCAAAAAATGCTTGTTTCTTAGCTTCTTTAGATAATTTACTATCTAACTCTACGATTAGCTCTTTATATAGTGTTTTCCAATTTTCCACCATAATGACAGGTGCAATTAAGATGCCTACTTTGTACCCTGCTTCACTTAACTTATTAATTGCTTCAATCCTTTCTTCTAATCTTGAAGTTCCAAACTCGACACGATTAATGATTTCTTTTGGATTCACACTCATTCTAATAATCACTTTTCCTTTATGGTCTAAATCCAATATATCATCTACCATAGAAAATTTAGTTGGCAATGTTAAAAATCCTTTTTTCGCATCCTTAAAATTTTCAATTGTCCAAACTAGATTGTTAGTAATCGTATTTTCTAATATCAAATCACTATTACTACCAATTTCAAAGGTTAATTCTTTTTCTGAAGTTTCACTTGTTTTAATAATCTTTTCTAACATTTTTTCGCGATTCACAAACAAACGTAAATAAGCGCATTTGTTATAATTACATACTAAATAACAATACATACAAGCAGCTGTACAACCTGAAGAAGTATATGGTACTAAAAAATCTGAAGTTTTATGATTGGGAACAAATTTATGTGTTTTTCTAACACCAATAATTAAATTTCGCTTCATATCCATAAATTCTTTATTAGATTTTTTTCTCATTTCTTCTATATTATTATGATTTTCTATTTCTACTTTTGGCACTTCTTTATATTTTTCCATCAATTCTTTTCCTAATGCATAATTCACAATATCTTTTTCAAAATAAATTGCTTTCGGTTTAAACATTTAAATCATCCTTTCATGACTTATTGTAACCAAAAGCGAATTTTTTAACCAAGGGAAAAATGAGTCCGTCCCCAAATTCCCTTTTTATCTTTTTTCATAAGTTACATATTCATATGTAAAATCATTTCCTTCATCCTCTGGTCCTTTTTCTCTACTTACTTCTTTCCATTTTGTTTCATCTATTTTTGGAAAGAATGCGTCTCCATCAAAGTCTTTATCAATTTCTGTTATATACATTTTTTTCACATATGGCATTAATAAATTATAGATAATAGCTCCACCTATTACAAATGCTTCTTCATCATTTTCTATATATTCTTGTATTTGTAACATGGAATGTACCACTTTTACATTTTCATCATCTACTTTAAAATCTGGATTTTGTGTAAAAACAATATGTTTTCTATTAGGAAGTATTTTTTCCAAAGATTTAAATGTTTTTCTTCCCATAATAATAGTATGTCCTGTTGTAAATTTTTTAAATCTTTTTAAATCATCTGGTATATGCCATAATAGCTGATTATCTTTTCCAATAACATTATTTTTTGCTTTTGCTACGATAATACTTAACATTCTTTTGTTCCTTTCATATAAATAGCTTTAGGTTAAATATTTCCTCAAGCCATTATTACTCATTTATTTTTCACCTAAAGCTATTTATTTTATTTACCCAATTTAATATTACTTGTTTTGGTATTCGCAAATTTCCTTTTCCTTTTCCCATCTTTATATCTGGTTTTGGCATCCCATGAAAATCTGTTCCTCCTGATATATATAGATTATACTTTTTTGTACAATTTATCATTGTTTGTTTCTGTTCTTCTGTAAAAGTAGAATAATAACATTCTATACCATCTAACTGATATGTATTAACTATGTATTCCACCATTTCTTCTACATTGTCAATAGGATATATATATGGATGCGCTAAAAATGCAATCCCTTTCGCTTCATGAATCTTTTCTAATAATCCTTTTATATCAATGAAATCTTTATTTTCATCTATATAAAATATGCTATTTTTATTACATTGCTCAGCTCTATAAAAATTCGGTTCTAATGAAATATGATGTTTTTTCATTATTTCTTTATTTTCAGAATACTTTAATAATTCCGTTTCAAAAACAGCAGATGCATAACTATGGTTATCCATCAGTTTTAAATTTTCATCAAAAATCAAACCTACTTTTTTTCCTTGTTTTTTTAAATATTCTAAATAGTTTTTTTGTATTCCCATGATATCATTATTTTCAAAATATTCTTTAATTGTATTTAAATCAAATCCATATCCTAGAATTTCAATAGGTATACAAAATTCTTCTAAATAACATTTAAATTCACAACCTACTATAATCTTACCTTTATAGTAGGTGTTTATGTTCATATTCTCCAACTCTTTATATGCATTCACACAATCATGATCTGTAATCGATATATATTCCAACTTCTTATTTTCTGCTTCTTGTAAAATTTCTTTTACAGAACAACTACCATCAGAATATGTACTATGTATATGTAAATCAATCAAATTAATTTCACACCTCGTCTTCTATTGATAATTTAGCATAATATTCTGGTTTGAATTCTTCGTCATATTCTACATCTCCGAATATTTCTGGCATTTCTTCTTTAAAATATTTTAATAATGGGATTAAAACTTGTCTAATAGAAGGATGCACATGATTTGTTGTTCTTAAGGCTAAAATATGTTTCCATTCTCTTATATTAGCTGTCATTGTATATTCTGCTGCTGTTGAATGTGGTAATATTTCTCTACACATATCTGTTGTAGCACCTAATTCTTTCATTTTTATATATCCATTTTCTATTTCTTGCATTGTTTTTTTCCATATTTCATACATTTCTTTATTTTCCATATATATAGGATCCATAAATGCAATTTCATTTCCATATTTATCTTTATCATAACTACAATATCTTGTTGATTCTACTGAAAAACTCGCAAATCTATGTCTGGTTAAATCTTTATATGAACCCACATCACTATAAATTCTAACAGTCACCTTCTCATGTTCTAATACAGATTCATGTCCTCTTGTAATACAATTTGTTAATAGTTTTTTATAACTATCCTCTGTAATTTTCCCTTCAGAACGATAACAAGTTCTGCAAGCTCTTTCTATTCTTTTCATTATTTTTTTTCCATCAATTTTTTCCACTTTTATCCATGGTTCTACAATTCTCATTTTATTTCTACCTCCTATATAATTTTATTTACTATATCAAACTTTATATTTTTTTACAAGTTCTTCTTTAGATATTTTTTACATCATTATAAATATAAAACGAACCAATCACAAAAGAAACATACTCTGTTTTTTCTTTACAAAATTGTATTGCTTTTTCTAATTCCATTTCATATATTTCTGCCTTATCATTTCGTTTTTTTGCATATTCATACATAAGATGTTTGTCTGTAAATAAATTTTTATCATTTCCATTTGTAAAAATATATACATTCTCTTTGTCTAAAATATCTTCTATGATTTTGTAATAATCTTTAGATTTTAGCACAGAAATCACATATATTTTCTTAGCATTTTTATAACACAAATCTATCGTTTCTTTAAGATTTTCTATGGCTTGTTCATTATGTCCTCCATCAAATATGATTGTTGGATTTTGATGCATCACTTCAAATCTCCCTTTATGAATAACTGTTTTTAGTCCACTTCTTATCACTTCTTCTGAAAGAAAATATCCTTTTTTATCTAATATGTCGCAACATTCTAATACCAATGCTGCATTTTGTATTTGCCTTTTTCCTTTTAAATTCACTTCTATATTGTGATATTGTTTATAATCAAATATCTCTCTATCATTTTCAAATCTTTGATTCTTTATTTCTGATTGTTTGACCATATGTAATATATTTTGTTTTTCTTTACAAGTTTTTTCAATGATATCATCTATGTTTGACTCTTGCTCCATATATACTGTCTCAGAATTTTCTTTAATAATCCCTGCTTTTTGTTTAGCAATTTCTTCTAATGTATTTCCTAAAACTTTCATATGATCATAACCAATAGAGCTGATAACTGAAATCATTGGATTAATGATATTAGTACTATCATATAGCCCTCCAAAACCTACTTCCATTAAGACAATATCCACTTTTTGTTTACAAAAATATAGAATAGCAATCAAAGTAAAAAATTCAAAAAAGTTTAGTTCTATATTTTCTTTTTCAATGATTGGTTGCACTTTTTGAAAAATTTCTTGTATTTTTTCGTCTTTAATATATTCCCCATTAATACTAATTCTTTCATGATAAGAAACCAAATGTGGTGAAATAAATTTTCCAACTTTTAGGTTAGCATTTATTAAAATGTTATTTAACATCTCAATAACACTTCCTTTTCCATTGGTTCCTGTTACATGTATATATTTTAATTTGTTTTGTGGATTTTCTAGTTTTTCCATTACTATTTTCATCTTTTCCACAGATTGATTTTCGTTTTTTAGTTGTGATTTTCCTGCTATTAAATCTTGTATATATTCTTGTATCTTCATTATTTCCTCTTTTCTATATATCCCATTTTGGTACATATTCTTCTTCATGTTCTCCCAATTCTTGCATATATCCATTTTGAATATCTAAATCATACACATAGTTTTCAATTTCTTGATATTCTTCTTTTGTCAATTTTCTATTTAAATCTTCCATTTCTTTTGCTTTATATGTAGGAAAATATTGTGCCATGATATCAATATATACAGCTTCATCCATATTTTCTTTCAGCCATTTTAAAATTTTCTTACTATTTTCTATGTTATTTGGTAACACCAAATGTCTTATCATAACACCTTTTTGTATCATACCTTTATAATTAAATTTAGGACTTCCTACTTGTCTGTACATTTCTTGTATCGCTTTTGTGGCAATTTCAAAATAATTGTCTATTTTGGAATATTTTTTGCCAATTTCATTATCATAATATTTTAAATCTGGTAAATATACATCAATATATCCTTCTAATAACTTTAATGTTTCTATATTTTCATATCCATTTGTGTTATATATAATTGGAATGTTTAACCCATTTTTCTTTGCAATTTTAATTGCCTCTATAATCTGGAGTGCATAACTAGTTGGTGTTACTAAATTTATATTTTCTGCTTGTCGATTTTGTTGTTCTATAAATATATCAGCTAATTCTTTTATTGAAATTTCTTTTCCTTTTCCTTGTTGACTAATTTCATAATTTTGACAATATACACAATTCAAATTACAATTTGAAAAAAACACAGTTCCTGAACCGTGTTTTCCACTTATGCAGGGTTCTTCAAAATGATGAATGGAATATAATCCTATTTTTATTTTATCTGTACTTTTACATCTGCCAATCTCATGTTTTGTTCGATTAATACCACATCTATGTGGACATATTTCACATTTTGTTAAATCCATTATTCTCCCTCGTTTACTACTACATTTTCTGATTCTATATTTCGTACACTTGTTACATATATATTTCCGCTTTCATCTGTTTTCAAATTCACTTCTTTTTTGGTAAATCTATCTATATTGTCTTTTACAAATTGTTGTATATTTGTTTCAGATTCTGTACTGTTCACTTCTCCAATTATTTCATCATTTAGATTTTTAATTTGAATATTGTATTCTTCATCAGTTGTTTCATAACCTTCTGAATAGTCCTCTAGATATTCTACAATTTGTACTGCATATCCATTATCTTTTTTTTGTATCTTATCTAATAAAAAGACATCTTCTTGATTATCTAATCCACTTCCAAGTGCATAATATGTGTTTGTTTCTTCATCATACTCCATATATTCATAGCCTTCTTTTGGAAACTCTTTCTGCAAATCCTCTCCAAAAAGTTCTCTTGCCTTATCTTGTAATTGTTCATAGGTTAACTCATATTCTTCTAAATTTTTCTTAACTACTTCCCATAACCAGATATCTGGTGCATCATTAATATTATCAAATACCGGCAATGCATCACCTGTAATTTCTTTCCACATATATATTTTTTGTAAATAGGTTTCTATTTTATTAATTTCATCGACAGAAACTTCTGTATTTTGATTGCTTGTTATTCTATTTTGTTTATATATATACATTCCTACAAATATCAATAATAATATAATAATGATTACAATCAATTTTTTCATTGGCATCCTTCTCCCAATTTTTGTTTTCTAATATTCCGTTTCTTATTTTAACACATTTTATCACATTTTTTATATTTTTTATATTTTTTTAACTTTATGACAGGTTTCGACACATTTCTACTTTTCCCTTTGTTATAATTAGATTTGTTAACCAAAGAAAAGGGGGTAAATCCATGAACGTTGTAAAGTTACATGACAAAGATAGTAGAGTAGTTGGAAATGTTACTGGTCAAATAACCATTTCTATTTACAATAGTGAATTTAAAGGACATCCAAACTTTTTAATCCAAGCAGATCATTCCGTTTCTGAAATTGCTGATATTATTGAAGATGTTTTGTATTCTTATTAAGGCACATTTTTTGTGTCCTTTTTTTATTGTATTGTTCAATCAGTTTATTGGTTTATTAACATACATTTTTCTATTATATTTGATCTTTTACTGTGGTTTTCTCTAATAAATATACTTTTTTTCTTTTCCCTATAAATACTATAATGCAAACAATAGCTGTTACTACACTAATCATGTTTGCCATTTTCATAACCATTGTCTTTTCATATGTTAAAGTATATGTTCCACTTTCTTGAATCGTTGCTTGTAAAAATCCATTATCACTTTCTGTTAATTCTACTTCTTGTCCATTTACTTCTAATTGATATCCCATATAGTAAATTCTTGGTAATTCAATTGTCATGCTTTCTGAAGTATTTACTTCAAATGTTAAATCTGGAACATCATCTAAAATTTTTGTGATTTCTCCTGTACCACTTTTTACAATAATATCTTTATTCCTATTTTCAAAATATTCAAAATTGTTTATGGCTTTTTCTGGCAGATATTCTCTTTCATTTCCCATACATCTTTCATTATTAATATCGGTAATATCTATTTGATCTCCCTCTAAATGGTCTATATAAATACATGTTCCTAATACTGTTAGCATTAATAAGCCACAAGCAACTGTTTTAAAATATTTCTTGTTTTCAATTTGTTTTAAGCAAATACCTGATATCAGAATTGCTCCAAATGTAATATATATTACCAGTCTCCATGGAAATTGTAAGGTTTGTAAAATATCTGGTGTATAATACCATGGGAATGCATCTGTTACCATAATTGTTGATAAAACCGTAAATGCAACTAAAAAGATCCATATTTTTTCTTTCCATAATTTTTTCTTGATAATAAAAAATATACTAATAAAAAATAAAATGGTTACAAATAGTTGAAGGTTATATCTTATAAAATGGAAATCAATCTCTCTAAAAAATGTAAATAATTCTTTTATGGAAATCGTACTATATTTTAGACCACCTTTTCCTGTCATATAATATGGCATAAATATACCATAACTTCCTTTTAATTTTATTTCTAACATTGGCATCCAGAAAGAAGCTGTTAATAAAAGTGTTATTCCTGAAGCTAATATCAAATAGAAAATATGTTTCTTTGTAAATATTTGCTTAAAGTACACAATAAAAAATGTTACCAAAAGCATTAATGTAAAATAGATTGTCATTGCTATATGAGAATAAATAGCTAATGTATATCCTCCTATAAAACATATAAAAAACAGTCGATATCTTTTCTCAACTAAATATAATAGTCCTAATACAATTAAAGGAATTGCCACAGGAATAAACATTTCTGAAAAAGCATC
This sequence comes from uncultured Clostridia bacterium, assembly GCA_944393375.1. Classification (GTDB taxonomy): domain Bacteria; phylum Bacillota; class Clostridia; order TANB77; family CAG-508; genus CAG-269. The sequence goes on from CALXZX010000015.1 coordinate 28,599, forward strand.
TCTTACAAATATTTCTGCTAAGTGATAAGGTGCTGCCATGTAAAATAAAGATAGTAACATAGCTATTTTTTTGCTTTTAAAAATTTTCTCCCCCAAAAGATAAAATGTAACCCCTGATGCAAAAAAGGTTAACCATTGTGTAATACGCATTCCAACAGCAACATTACCAATATGAAAAATACTTAATATTTTTGTGATATAGGCTGCTGTCAAATGTGGAATTGGAGGATAAAAAAATCTTGTTCCGTATCCTAAATCATTTCCTATATATTTTAAAGGTTCTTGTACTGTTAAGTTATCCCAAGATAATTGATCAACAATTGCTGTTATGGTTGATAAATGAAAGTCTGTATCATGTCCTTTAATATATCCATTATGTACATCTATTAGCATAATTACCATACTGAAAATAAAAATTGCTACTATATATTTTATTTTCTGTTTCATATTTCTCACCTTTTATTTTTCTTATATGTTTCATTATATTACATTCTTATTCTTTTCGCAATATTTACTTGACTTTAAAATAACACATAATTTTATTTTATTATTGTAATATTCTATTTTTTCATATAAAATATTTTTAGGGGGATTTTTTATGAACGATAATCAGGATTTTGATATAAAAAATAAAGCACATATCCAAGAAGTCTATAAAGATAAATCTATTCGCTTTTTAAAATTTTGTATAGGTATTTTTGCATTTGATGGATTTACTTACTTAATTCCATTTGTTTATAATGCTATTGATTTAGGACATATGAATGCTTTTGATTTTGGACTTATTTTTGAGGTAATTTCGTTTGTTTTTGTTCTAGTATCTATTGATAGATTAAAACAAAATAACTTACAATCCTCTAAAAAAAGTATTATTATTGCTATGATTCCTATCGGTTGGTTAATCATTTATGATTTTATCAATTTACTAGCCAATATAAAAGAAGTATTAGGAGAAGTTGTTTCTTATTATATAGGACCAGACAAATTTTTCTATTTTTTGAGTCCCTATCTTGTTGATGTAACATTAATTGCAATAATTATATTCTTATATAAATCTTATTTATCTATAAATAAATCAGATGGAACTACTCCTATTTCAGACAATTATACAGATTCTTTTTATGATAAATTATAAAATAAAATTTATTATTTCTAACAATAGAAAAAGTTATCTATTTTTCATTTTTTAATAGATAACTCTCTTTTTTTCTAAAACTTTATATTTTCTTCTTCATCAAATAGTACTGCATCATCTTTATGCAATTCCTCTTTTTTATCTTCCAAATTTGCTAATCTATATGCTAAATAAAATATAATACATATAGTAATAAAATATATAACCATATATAATATTGTTTTCACTTTAAAATTTGTATAAGCATTTATACTTTCTTCTATATATGCTTCTTTATCATCTAGATATTGTATTCCTGTTAATCCTACTATTACTCTTTTTGAACTAGTATCTCCTTGTTCATATGTTTCATAAAATTTTCCAAAAGTTTCTTCATTATATTGGCTATCTAAATATATTTTTAATCCTAAATGAATACAAACAATTACTAATGATAATATTCCTACTAATCTTAGTCCCTTTATGATTGTTTCTTTTTGTTTGGATAATATTGTAATCAGAGCTGCTAAAATAACCGTAGCTAGAATACTAATTAATTGAAAAGTTAAAAATGTTTCTTTTGTTTCTGCTATTGGATCATAAAATGTAATTTGATAGGCAAACAAATATACTGCAACTGCTATCAGAATAATGAGAAAAGCTGAAATCAATTCCATAGCAATAAAAGTTTTATCATAGTGTATAATAATAAATCTACCATTCCAATAATGTGAATAATGTGGTGCACTATATCCACCATTTCCATTATCTTTTCCTATATCAATATTAGGAACTTCTCCTCTATTTCTAAACATACCCCTTTTACTCCTTTTATGATTACTTTAAGTTAATGGTATCATATAATATTTTTTATTTCAATGTTTCTTTACTGTTTCTTTTAAAAACAAAAAACTTACGAAATTTTGTTATTTCGTAAGTTTTATGGTGGGCAGGGAAGGATTCGAACCTTCGTACTCAAATGAGAACAGATTTACAGTCTGCCGCCTTTAGCCACTCGGCCACCTACCCATATGTATAATGGTGCTCCCTCAAGGATTCGAACCTTGGACCCACCGGTTATGAGCCGGTTGCTCTGACCAACTGAGCTAAGGGAGCGTTTTCCTAACGCAAGTTAAAGTATAAACTATTTTCATTTAGTTGTCAAGACATTTTTTCAAATTCCTATAATTTCTTACTAATTATTCGCTACTTTTAGTCTAAGATATATTTTTATTTTTCTTTTATAGTTGTTAAAGGAGTTAGTTATTAGGCTAACTCCTTCTATTTTATTTTAATAGTTATCTGAACCTTTACCTTCTGGTAATGCTGGATATTGTATAACAATTCTAATCTTTGTAATATATCTAATTGCTCTTACAATTTTACTGTTTTTAATTCTTTGCCATAAGCTTGGTTTTGCTTCAAATGTTACAGCTTGTTGATATTGTTGTTCAGCAATATTTACTTGTTGTACATTTTGTTCTTCTTGTACTTGTTCTACTACTGGGGTTGTTTCTTCTACTGGTGTTGGAATAGATTTCAATGCATCTGCTACTTCAATTCCTATATAACTTAATGCTTTTGATCTATCTTCTATTCTTTCCATATCAATTTCTATATGTAAATTAGATTCTAGATTTGTTACTCTAGCATTTAATAGTTTCATAGCATCTTGATAATTTTGAGATTTTTTTCCTTTAGATTTTCCAACAATATTTAATGTATCAATAATATCTTCTGGGAATTCATCTTCTGCTTTTTTTACTTGATCTTTCCAATCTTTTTGTTTATTATCTACAACATCAATTAATTCTTTCAATTTTCCTGATAAAGCTATATTTTGTTCTCTTTGTCTAATCAATTCCTCAATCTTTTTTGTATTTTCCTCAAATTGATTTGTAGCATATTCAACTAATCCATAAGCAGCCTTATATACACTTATTGGAAAATTTTTCTTTTTTGGATATTCAATTAAATATGTTTTGATAGACTCTATTAAATCTTTAAAATAAGAATCATCTTCTAATTGTACAATTTGTTTTTTACTGTTTGGGTTAATAAGCTTATGTACTTTATCTATATTTGATAATATTTTCTCCTCAGTAATAACCATTCTCACATTTACTATGCCAGATCTAGACATGTAAATTACCTCCTTTTTATCTTAAGCATATGTTTTTATACAATTATAATTATACATTAACCTACAAAAAACTACAATACCAACGGAAGATTTTTTCTTTAAGTTTTTGTTACAAAAATATTACAATTTTGTAACATTTTCTGATTTTTTTACTTCTTTTCTAGAATCACTTCTTCCGTAGTATTGTTTATAAAACACTTAAAGCAGAATAAAAATTCTGCTTTGTCCATTTTATTCTGCTAACGCACACCTTTATTGTATAGAAAAAATCTTCTTTTATCTTTACCCAATATGGATTTTTTCGTATACAACAAGGTTAATTCTTATAATACTGTTTTTATCTCTTCAAATCTTTTTACTTTTTGTGTCGTTGTTTTTATTAGTTCTTTATTTGTTACACTAATTTCTCTTACATATTTATATGCTGGCATTGATTTATTCATTTTCTTAACTTCTTGCCAAATTTTTTCTTTTAATTGTTCTGGGTCTTTTGTTCCATAAACTTCTTCTACTAATTCTTCATCATATACTATTTTTGCACTTATTTTATAGTCACCATCATCTTCTGGTTTTCCATATACAAAAGATTCTTTTACACCTTCAATTTTATTAATCAATGTTTCTATTTCTTCTGGATATATATTTTTTCCATTTTTTAAAACAATGACAAATTTCTTTCTTCCTGAAATAAAGATAAAATCATCCTTATCTATTCTAGCTAAATCTCCTGTATGTAGCCATCCATCTTCTGTAATCGTTTCTTTTGTTGCTTCTTCATTGTTATAATATCCAAGCATAACAGATGGACCTTTAACCATCAATTCTCCAATTCCTTCTTCATTAGGGTCCTCGATTTTTACATCTAAGCTTGGAAAAGCTTTTCCAATAGAGCCTAATCTTTGATACTTATCATCTTCTACTGAAATAACTGGTGAACTTTCTGTTAAACCATATCCTTGGTATAATGTGAATCCTAATTCATTAAATCCTTTTTCTGTTTCTGGATCTAGAGCTGCTCCTCCTGCTACAAATACTCTTATATTTCCACCTAATGTATCATGAATTTCTTTAAATAGTTTTTTTCTAATATCTATTCCAAATTTTAATAAGAATTGACTAATTTTAATTCCTTTTTGTACAGTTTTCAATTTACCTTTTTTCTCAATTGTTTTCATTACTTTTTTATACATTGCTTCAAATAAAATTGGAACAGAAACCATGACACTTGCTTTATATTCTTTTAAGTTATCTGCTATATGTCTAATCCCTTCACAAAATGCAATTGAAGAACCTCTTGATAATGGATATAAAAATCCAGTTGTACATTCAAATGTATGATGCAGTGGTAGGAAAGATAAAAATCTATCTGTATCATAAATTCTTAAAACTGATGTAATATCCATTAAATTTGCACATATATTTTTATGTGATAACATAACTGCTTTTGACATAGCAGTGGTTCCTGATGTAAATAGCATAATAGACATCTTTTCTGCATCAATTTTTGCATCTAAGAATTCTCTATTTCCTGCTTCTAATAATTCTTTTCCTTGTTTTATTAATTCATGTTCAGAATATACACCATTTTCTTCTTTTTCTAAATCCATAGAAATGAAATATTTTACTTTTGTATTATTTTCTTTCTTAATCTTGTTCATAACATCATTGTATTTTTCTGAATATACAATGGCTTCAACTTCTGAACGAATCATTAAGCTCTCTATTTCATTTTCTGGCAAAGATTTGTCTAATGGAACAATAACACCTGTTCCATTCACAACAGCTAGATAAACAATTCCCCATTCATATCTATTTTCTGATATAACAGCAATTCTTTTATCTTTTAATCCCATATTTACAAATTTAGTTCCTAATGCTTTTACATCATTTCTAAACTCTTTATGGGTAATTTCTCTAAATTTTCCTTCTTCTTCTGTTTTAAATACATAGGCTGGTCTATCTCCATAAAGTTCTTCAGATTTTTCCAACATATCTCTTAAATCTGTAAATTTCATAAAATCATGTATTGGCTCTCTCATTTTCTATCCCCCATCTACTTTATTTTTAATCCTTCTATTACCGTATTTTCAAATTCTTTATATAATTTCATAATATCGATTTCTTTTTCATTTCTTAATTTATATACCAATGTTGAACAAATCAATCCATAGATTTCAGAAGCAATTACCTTTGGATTACCTGCTTTTATTTGCTTTTTCTCAATTCCTTCTTTGACAATTTCTTCAATTTTCTTAATATATTCATAAATATGTTGTTTACATTTTTGATTTCTTGCTTCATTTCCCCAAAATTGACTTAGTAAAATCGTTATTAAATCTTCATATTTCATAACAATTTTAATTTGTATTAAAACTACAGCTTTTAGTTTATCTATATAATTATCATATTTGGCTGTTTTAATATCAATACTATTTTGCAGTAGTTTCATACCTTCTTCAATTAAGAAATTGAAGATTTCTTCTTTACTTGAAAAATGATAATACAAAGTCCCTTTAGCCACACCTACTGTTGCAGTAATTTCCTCAATACTAGTGGCATCATACCCTTTTTCAGCAAACAATTTCATTGATGTTTCAAAAATCTTTCTTTTTGTTTTATTCATTTTCTAAACATCCTTTCAACATGATATATCAATGTTTATATTATATATGTAAACACTAAATATTGCAATATTTTTTTATGGTTTTATACTACTTATTCTAAGAAAAAAACAAAGATGTATTTTATCTTTGTTTCCCTCCTTTATCTTATCAAACATATTCCACAAAAAATGATAATCTTTATGATTACAGTTGTTAATAATGCAAAATTAACAGCTTTAATTCCTATATTATTTAATTTATCAAAATGACATACAATTTTATCAATTTCTTCTTGTGAAGATATTTTTTTATTTTCCATATATTCTTTTGCTAGAAATCTCGCTTTTATCATTGCATCATTTTCTAAATAGCTTCTTACAAAATAATAAACAAATCCTGCAATAATTAGAATAGCCAAAAAGGTCATTTCATATGGAAGTATATTACATAATTTCAAAATAGCTATAACGATAAAATATATCATATAAAGATTAGAATATATGAAATTAAATAATAATATTTTCCTATCTTGAATAGAATGTAAACATTCATGTGCAATCGTTTGTATTCTTGTAAAACTTTCTTTTACATTTGCAATTACTATTTTATTTGATATAGCTATATACAAAGAACTATTCGCCATTTTATCTTCTTCTACTGTAACAGTTTCATTGTTTAACATATTTAAATATTCTTTGCACATATCTATATTGTCTGGATACTTTTTTGCTATTCTATCCAATTCTTCGTTTTTAGCTATTTCTTCTATTTGTTTTTTATTATAGCTAAATAGATATTTTAAAATGAGTACTACCATTATTAAAAATATAATGATTATGAAATATTCCATTTTTTATTCCTTTATTTTTTGTTATTACTTATCTTTTACTATTGCATAACATCTCTTACTGCTTCGCCTATAATTTTATTCACATCTGCTAAAACAATATTAAATTTCATTTCTGCATCAAAATATTTTTTTGCATCATCTATTTGTATTAATTCTGCATATAGTTCTTTCATTTTATTTGTTTTTTCTACATCTTCTTTTCCTGTTTGCATTTGTGTTAATTGTGCTTCATATCTTGCAACTTCAAATTCACCTATCTTCTTTTTTAGGTCAGAATTTAATGCTAATGCTTCTCTTGCCATTTTATAATTTACATATTCTTCTGATTGTTTTATTTCTGCTGCTAGTCTATTTGCTGTATCATATACGTTCATCATTTACACGTCCTTTCTATCTATTCACTCACTGTATTGGTTGTTCCTGTTGTTTCTTCTATCCCTTCAATTTCTACATCTGCATTTGTTGGACATATATTGACAAATGTATTTCCATCATTTACTTGAATTTCATTTCCATTCATATCTTGATAAATGGTTTTTTCATCTCTTGCATTTTTGATACATTGAATTTTAATAGCTCTGCCATTTGTAATATAATATCCATCAAATGTTCCTATATTTCTTAACCCCTGTCTACCTTTGTTTTCTGAATCTGATAAAGTATAATTGTTACAGAATGTAATAATTATATTCTTCGTTGTTACAGGTTCATCTGTATCCCAATCTGTTTGTTCTTCTCCTCTTGCATATCTTACATATACTTTATTTTGTTTATCATATTCATATCTTACAGTTTGCAAATCTGAATGTGGTATTGTAATTGTATCAGCTACTTGCCCATCTTCTAAATTTACTTCATCTGTTACATAATTTAACACACTTTCTTCTGTTGATGTTGTTCTATAATTTTTACTTTTTGCTGATTCTAATAATTTTTCTGTACTTGTTACTGCATTATGTGGTGCATATTTATCTTTTACTCTCCAGAAAGTTGTTCCATCTTCTGCTATACCATTAATATCATTAATACTAAATTTCTTTATATCACTTTGTGCTTGTGGACTTTGTCCAAAATGTACATAGATAGCATCATTTTCCATTGCATAATCTATAAAATAATGTCTAGCACTTCTTACTGGCCCTATTTTGTCTAAATCAGCACCTTTGAATAAAGCCATTAATCTAGTTTCTCCACCTTCTACAATAATTTCATATACCATATATGCTTGATTTAGTCCAGCTTGTGGCCAAGCATCACTATGATTATCAATCATAACAGCAAATGGTCTATCATTTCCACTAAATATTTGTACTGTTTTTTCTTCTTCTACTGCTACTGTTTCTTTGTTTTCTTCACCTGATATAGTTTCTGTATTTTCCTTATCCTGTATAATTTTATATGCTAATACAACACCTGCTACAATAATTAAAATAACTAATATAGCAATTAAAATTTTTATTCCACCTTTTTCCATGTGTGCTCCCTTCTTATTTTTCTTTTATCGTGATATATTCAATGTTTTCAATATGTTTTCTTCTTTTGTTCGCATTTCTTTTTTATCTTCTTCTTCTATATGGTCATATCCCATTAAATGATAAAATCCATGAACTAACATATAAGCTAATTCTCTTTCAAAACTATGTCCATATTCTTTTGCTTGTTCTTCTACTTTCGGTATAGAGATAACAATATCTCCTAATATATCTTGATATGAAAAGTCTTTTTCTTGTACTTTTTTGTCTAATTCTTCTTTTTCAAACATAGGAAATGAAAGCACATCTGTTGGCTTGTCTATATTTCTATATTCTTTATTTATCCTTTGTATATTTTCAGGATTTGTAAAGGTTACAGTAATATATAATTTTGAATATTGTAACCCTTCTACTTTAAAGCATTCTTCAAAAACTTTTTTGACAATATCTTCCCAAGATTTTACTTCTTCAATATCTTTATATATGATTTCATAGTTTTCCATTTATGCAACTTCCTTTAATTTTTTTGTATATTTTCCTTCTGATATACATGCATTTTTCAATTCTCTCAATGCACCATAATCAATTAATTTTCTTTTATAATAGGTAATCAATTTACTGTAATCCGTTTTTGTGTTACCTTCTTTTATTTTTTTCATATCATCTTTGATAAATAAAACTTCTTTTTGTTTTACATATTCAATAAAATTTGTTTCTTTTAATTTACATATTTCTTTATACTTGTTCCAGAAAGTTTTGAATTCTTCTCTATCTTTTGCATTTTCCCAATACACTTTTGTAGATAACAATTTCACATTATAATCTTCAAATAAATTAATTAACATACTATATGCTTTTTCCCTTTTTGTAGCTATTTTTGTGTCTTGAACTAGGATTCTTGCATCTTTTAAAACTTTTTCATAACATTGTATTGCTACAATTAATGGTAAACTATGTGTAAATAATTTTCTACTAATACTTAATAATAAAACATTTTTTTCTATATTATCTTTTGTATCTAATTTTCCAACAGTAAAAGTTTCATAATTTTCATATTCTTTTATTACATCTTTGGCTACTTTATCATTTTCAACCTTTATTTTTAAAGATAAGATATTTTGTATATATTCTTCTAATGTATAGAATATTTTTGTATATATCCATTCCTTTGAAGCCTCATAAGTATTCATAGTATCTGCTAATTTTATTGAATAATTCTTTAAAATACCTTTATATAATGTATCCATTTTTGAAATATAAAATTGATTATATCTTTCGATTAATTTTTCTTTTCCAGATAACTGTACACCATCATTGTCTAATTCTAATAAATATTTTTGTTTCCTATTTTTATATTCTACATATTCATTTTCTTTCAAACTAGTTACTTCATAATATTTAGATAATGCTTCTTTTTCAAAATCTGATGCAGTATCATTTTTTACTTTCTTATAGATAGAATCCATAACATATTTATCTAATGCTTCTAAATAGCTTTCATATGCAGTATCATATTTTTCTTCAGCTTCTTTTTGATTATAATTTTCACTACTATTTTCATAGGCTTCAAATGCTTTTAATAAGCTATTTCTTTTTATTGAAATTAACATTCCATTAATTCCAATTTTCGTTGGTATTAACATTCTGGTTAATGTTTTTGTAATTTTATTAAAAAATGTTTTATCTGTTCCTGTGATTCTCAAACTTTTTTCTTCCATTTATATCATCCCTTCAAAACACAATTTTTTCATTTGTCCCTATTGTCTCTAGCACTTCATATGTAACATAAATATCAATACTATTTTCATGTTCATAAGTATTTATATGTTTATTTACAATATTTTCTTTATTTTCTATTTGACCTTCCAATTCCTTTTCTATTTCTTGTATCCCTAAGTTTTTTGCTTCTTCAACAGAATATGTTTTTTCTATTTCTTCATATTGTTGATAAGTCGTTTTTACTACGGAAATTGGCAAATAGAAGTTAGAAAATAACTTTATTTTATTTTCAGTCTCTATTGTATCATAAAATTTAAATTTTGAAACCCCTTTCGGAAAATTTATTTTAAAATTATTTATTTTTATTCCATAATTTGTTTCAACATTTCCTGTATACTGTTTTTCCGTAGTTGTATATTGAATTGTCTTGTTCATAGTATACCAAACTCTTGCTTCTATTTCCCCTTTTGCATGAACATATCGAATTCCTGTATATTTTCCTTCCATCCATCCATTAATTAATACATCTCCTACACTTACAGTATCTCCTACTTTCACATTCGCTGTCCCATCTTGTGCATTTATTTTGGTAATAACACCATTTTTATTTGAAACAATATTACAATATTCATCTTCATCAATAATATCTGGTTTTTCATCGGCTTTTACTAATCTAACAATTGCATTGGTTCCTTTTAATTCAATTCCTATCCATGCAATATCATCTCTTTCTAATCTTATTTTATTAATAACCTCTTTTGTATCTATATTGTTTTTTAATGTTCCAATTCTTAATCCCGCTTCTTGAATATCTTCCATAATGTTTTCAATTACTAATCCATTTTCTTCGATAATTTCTATATTCCATACAAAACGGGAACTAAAAAAGATAATACCAAGAACTAAAATTAAAAATAGTGCAAACAATTTTCTTTTCTTATATTTATTAAGAAGAAAAGGTAACCCTCTTTTTGATTTTATTGCTATTTTACATTGTGTTTTTTTTGCAATTTTACAAATTTCTTTAAAATGTTTAATTTCTATATTTAACGCTAAATGTATATCATTTTCTTTCTTAATGTTCCACATCATATAATTTCTATTTCTGCAAATATTGATAAATCTTTCAATATAATACCCTTCTACTACAATTCGTAAATATCCATATATATAATTGATAATTTTCTTTATGAACATGTATCTCTCCTTTTAGCTAATCTGTTATTCTTTCAAAATCAAAACTCTCAATTTTTCCTGTTACACGTATATCATCATTAGTCATCGTTTCTAAATTCAGATTATATCCATTAATACTAATTAAACCTTTATAGGTGCTAATCCTTATAAAAAACTCCTCATATTCCAAAATCCCTTTATAATTTTCTATAATCATTTCATCAAACCCTATCAAAGAAATTTTAGGAACATCAGAATATACTTCTTCTGGAATTTCCAATATCTTATTTAATTTACGCATTCTATTTTTTTTCATGTTTATTATCCATCCTTTCTAAAAAAGGGATTTTGGGGACGGACTCATTTTTCCCTTTTTTAGTAATTTCATTATTAGGTAAAGCCTTTTTTAATTTCATAAAACTTTTTTAGAAAGGGAAAAATGAGTCCGTCCCCAAGATCCCTTTTCATTATTCAAATTCATCAAGAGATTTAAATTCATATCCCATATTTTTTGCTTCTTTTATGATACTATCTAAAATATTGGTATTTGTTTTGGAATTTCCATGTAATAACATGATTTCTCCATTATGAAGATTATTCAGTATCTTTTCTTTTGCCTTTTCTTCGTTAGGTTGTTTTTGTTCATTCCAATCCTCATAGGCAAATGACCACATAACCGTTTTATATCCTAATGAATTTATTACTTGCACTGTCTTTTCACTAAATTCTCCTTTTGGTGGTCTTATATATTTCATTTCATATCCAAATTTTTCATACACACTTTGATGTAAATCCATTACTTCTTTTTTGATTTCTTCTTCTGTTAAACTTGGCATACTTTTATGATTAACTGTATGGTTACCTATGATATGTCCTTCATCAATCATTTGTCTTACTAGTTCTTCTTGAGTATTAACATAATGTGCTGTTAGAAAAAACGTTGCCTTTACATCATTCTCTTTTAATGTTTTTAAAATTTGACTAGTATAACCTGCTTCATATCCTTCATCAAATGTCAGATAAATTGCCCTTGATTCACTATTACCTAAAGTTATTCCATTGTTTTCTTCTAATACTTTTCTATTTTCACTTCCTACATCTGGTTGTTCATGATTATCGTTTCTTTTTATTCCCCATTCTATTTTTTTATTGCTGACACTTGCACTTGTATGTATTTCTTCATGTATATATATATCAATTATAGAGATAAACGATATAGCTATTATTAATAAAATCATACTCATTCTTTTAAAAAATGTTTTATTTTTTTTCATAATGATTCACTCCATTTTTTAATTTATCTGTTTAATACTATGCATTTGTAAAAATATTATTCTTTTCTTATATGATATCTTACTTTTACCCCCTCTCTAAATCTTTGGATACATTTCCTAATTTTTGTAAATTTTTCTTTGTCATCTTTTTCATTTTACTTGTATTTTTTACTAATATTAATGCTTTTATCTGCAATATAAATTTATTATGAGAGTATTGACAAGATGATTTTTTTAGAATATATTGTTGTTGTTGCTGGAAAAATAAGGTAATTATTTTTTTATTGTCGAAACATATTATTTCATCAAATAAAAGGGGGATTCTCATATGTTAAATTTTGTTATTTGTGATGATAATGTAAATATTTTAGATAGATTAGAAAAACTTTTAGAAAATATATTTGCAAAAAATAATCTTGATGGTCAAGTAGCTTTCAAATTTAATAACTTTGAAGATTTATTGGCTTGTTTTGACAATGAAAATCAAATTGATGTTTTATTATTAGACATTAATTTGAAATCTCAAAAGACTGGTTTAGATTTAGCTGAAGAAATTAGAAAAAAGAATAAAAATGTTTATCTTATATTTACCACTGGTCATTTAGAATATGCTATGATGGCATACAAATATAAAACTTTCGACTATTTAGCAAAACCAATTACTTATGAAAGATTAGAAGATACTGTAAAAAGGCTTTTTGATGATATTTATGGATTACCAAAGAAATATATTAAAATTGATAATAAAAATACACTTGTAGATGAAACGCAAATTCAATATATTAAAAGAGATGGTATGAAATTAAATTTTCATACTTCTTCTCGTGATTATGAATCTTATAGTTCTTTTAATAAAATTCAAGATAAACTACCTAATAATTTTGTAAGATGTCACAAATCTTATATTGTTAATCTAGATAATATTAAAAATGTGGATCCAGTTGCTTTAACTGTATATTTTAACAATGATACATTTTGTAGCATTGGACCTAAATATAAAAAGGAATTTATGGAGGTTATAAAAAGTCATGGAATTATTGAATAATATATGGAATGTGTTAATTACACCTAATGAAGGTTTAATAAAAATCTTATCTGTGCCCTTCACTATGATAGAAGTATATTTATCTACACTTCTTTTTACTTCTTTATTAAACATTTCAACGCAAAAATCTCAAAGACTAATTTATGTATTATTAATTAGTTGTATTGGTGTATTAGCTACATTTATTATTCCCAGTCCTTTTAATCTAGTTATAAATTATTTGTTAATGTTTATCTTAATACCTATATTTTTCAAAACCACTTTATTAAAAACATTTCTTTCAGTAGTCATTTCTTCTTTATCTTTTGCATTAATAGGAATGTTTATTATGAATCCATATCTTGACTTTTTTAATATTTCTTATAATGATTCATTAACCATACCAATTTATAGAATAATATATGTATTTATTCAATATTTTATTGTTTTACTTATTTATCTATTTTTTAATAAAAACAAACTTTCAATATTTATTTTTAATGATATAGATAAAAAACAAAAACACATTATTTATGCAAATTTATGTTTTGGAATATTTACCATTCTAACACAAGCATTGGTAACTGTTTATTACATAGACAATCTTCCTCTAATTATTACCTTTTTAAGTTTTATAACTATGTTTGTCTATTTTTCATTAAGTATATATAGTTTAACTAGAGTTATGAAATTAGCTTCTACAACTCAAAAGTTACAAAATGCAGAAGAATATAATAAAACATTAAGTATCTTACATGATAGTGTTAGAGGATTTAAACATGATTTTGATAATATTGTAACTACCATTGGTGGATATGTAAAAACAAATGATATGGAAGGGTTGAAAAAATATTATGTGCAACTTGAAGATGACTGTCAAAAAGTAAATAGTTTATATATTTTAAATCCTAAACTAATTAATAACCCTGGTGTATATAGCTTATTAACTACAAAATATCATGAGGCTGAGGAAAAAGGAATAAAAGTGAATATGTCTCTTTTACTTGATTTAAGTAAATTAAATATGAAAATTTATGAATTTACCAGAATCTTAGGTATTTTATTAGATAATGCCATAGAAGCAAGTGATGAATCTGAAGAAAAAGTAATTAATATCGTTTTTAGAGATGATGCTAAAAATCATAGACAACTTATTATTGTTGAAAATACATATAAAGATAAAACCGTTGATACTGAAAAAATATTTAATAAAGGCTTTTCTGGAAAAGAAAATCATACTGGTTTAGGTTTGTGGGAAGTCAGAAAAATCTTAAATAAAAGTAAAAATTTAGATTTATATACCACTAAAAATGAAAAATACTTTTCACAACAAGTCGAGATATATTATTAATAGAGCAAAATAGATATGAATAAAAAAATATTGGTTGAATGTCAATAGTTGGGGTGGAAAACTATGAAAGTTTTCTACCTCAGCTTTTTTCGTTGAAATGAAAAAATAT